>CBDUGN010000007.1:0-34431 GCA_965366915.1 uncultured Eudoraea sp.
TTACCGATAACGACGAAAGAATACTAGGAACAAATCCGCTAGATGTGGATACCGATGGAGATGGCATAGAAGATTCGGAAGATACCGAGTATACCGTAAATAGGTTTCCCCGAAAGGTTGATCTGGACAGTATTTATGGAAATCGGGAAGCTCCTTTCAATTTCAAAGTTGAACGATCTACGTATTTTTTAAGAGATTTGGATCCGGATGCCGGGTTTCTGGAATCGCAGGAGTACTATTCAACTCAGGAATTTTCACCAGATTTTGTTTCGGATATACTCTTTGATGGTGAGGTAACCATATTCGATGAGGAAATATTAGTGCCTGCTGAGGATGATCCGGACACGGAGGCAGACGAATCTCTGAATGAGCCCACTCGAATTCAGCCGGGTATTCAGGTAGCGTTAGATCCAACTTTTTTTCAAGAAAACATTTTGGATAAGGAAGGCCAGACAGAATTATTGAGTCAGGCTAATTTCAGTGAATTCCTAAGAGGGTTGCATTTATCGGTTACTCCTATTACCGATGATATTTTGCTTATCCTTGACATTACGGATGCCACAATTACAATATCTTATGAATACGATAAAAAGGAGAATGAAGAAATAGTTAAAGAAGAAGCAGATTATGAATTGGCACTAATTGGTAGAGATCCAACCTTTGGCACATTTATAGGAAATGCGGTTAACACCTTGGTAAATGACTCATTTTCATCGGAAATTGCGAATGAGTTGGACACCAACGAAAATGCCGATAGGATATATCTTAAAGGAGGTTCAGGGGCCTATTCGGAAATTCAATTGTTTGAGGAAAATAACGGAGAAGATATTCTAAACCAAATCAAAACAAATAATTGGATTGTTAACGAAGCTAATCTAATCTTCTATGTAGACAGAGAAGCCTTAGATATGGCCGGCACAATTAATGAACCACCTGCATTATACCTTTTTAATACAGAGACTAATAGCCCTATTTATGATCTTAGTGTGGCAAGTGATCCCGATATTAGAAATAGAATTAATATTAATTATGGCGGGTCTTTGGAAAAAGAAAATAATAAAGGGGTCAGGTACAAAATGAAAATAACAAATCATATCAATGATATAATAATTAGAGATTCTACGAACGTTACTCTGGGCTTGTCAGTAACTGCAGATTTGGCAACTATTGATTCTAAAAATGCCGTTTTGGATATGACTGAAGAAGATTTGCCCGTTGCAGCTACAATTACCCCTCTAAGTACTGTTCTCTTTGGCAGTAATGTTCCTGTTGAAGAAGAGGATATGCAGCTAAAGTTAGAGATATTCTATACGGAGGCTAATTAATAATAGATCGTAATACCACTTACAGTATTTTATCGTTATATAACCGAAAATACAGTAAAGTTTTATTTTCTTCTTGTAAATTTACCCATCTTTTAACCAGTTAATAGAATATAAATGTGTGGAATAGTTGGATATATAGGATTTAGAGATGCTTATCCCATTATCATGAAAGGGTTGCAGCGTCTTGAATACCGCGGTTATGACAGCGCAGGAATTGCCTTATACGATGGAAATAGGATTAATCTGGCCAAGACCAAAGGCAAGGTTAAAGATCTGAAGGATCGATCAGAAAATAATATACCCTTAAATGGGAATGTTGGTATCGGACATACTAGATGGGCAACTCATGGGATTCCAAATGATGTAAATTCACATCCTCATTATTCAAATTCTGGAAACCTAATAATTATTCATAACGGGATTATTGAAAATTATGAATCCATTAAACAAGAACTAACTAAGAGAGGCTATACCTTTAAATCTGACACTGATACTGAAGTTTTGGTAAATCTTATTGAAGAAGTAAAGAAAAAGGAAAACGTACTATTAGGTAAGGCAGTGCAGATTGCTTTAAATCAGGTTGTGGGGGCTTATGCTATTGCTGTATTTGATATTCAAAAGCCAGATGAAATTGTGGTTGCCAAACTAGGAAGCCCATTGGCTATAGGTATTGGTGAAGATGAGTTTTTCATAGCTTCAGACGCGTCACCTTTTATAGAATTTACTAATAATGCAGTTTATCTTGAAGATCAGGAAATGGCCATTGTACGTCTTGGTAAAGAAATAAAACTGCGAAAAATAAAGAATGATGCAATAGCCTATCCTTTAGTACAGGAGCTTCAATTAAACCTTGAAGAAATTGAAAAGGGGATGTACGATCATTTTATGCTAAAGGAAATCTATGAACAACCAAGCGCTATTAAGGATACTTACAGAGGAAGATTACTCGTAGAACAGGGCATAATAAAAATGTCAGGAATTGATCAGAACCTGGAAAAGTTTCTCAATGCTGACAGGATCATTATTGTTGCATGTGGAACTTCATGGCATGCCGGGTTAGTTGCCGAGTATATTTTTGAAGACTTGGCCAGAATACCTGTGGAGGTAGAATATGCATCGGAATTTAGATATAGAAATCCTGTAATTACAGAAAATGATGTGGTTATTGCCATTTCTCAATCCGGTGAAACTGCCGATACATTGGCGGCAATTAAACTGGCTAAAGAGAATGGAGCTTATGTATTTGGAGTGTGCAATGTAGTAGGCTCTTCTATTGCAAGGGAGACTCATGCCGGGGCGTATACACACGCCGGACCCGAAATAGGTGTTGCTTCAACCAAAGCGTTTACAACTCAGATAACCGTATTGACCCTAATTGCTCTAAAGCTGGCAAAAGAAAAAGGTAAATTTTCTGAATCCAAGTTTCATGAATTCCTTTCTGAGCTAGAGAATATACCAGCTAAAGTGGAAATAGCACTTCAATCTAATCCTCTGATTGAAATAATTGCAAATGAATATAAAGATTCGGAAAACTGTTTATATCTGGGCAGAGGTTATAACTTTCCTGTAGCCTTGGAAGGAGCACTTAAACTCAAAGAAATAAGTTATATTCATGCTGAGGGATACCCCGCAGCCGAAATGAAACACGGCCCTATTGCACTTATTGATGAACAAATGCCGGTTATTGTAATTGCTACCAATAAAGGTCATTATGAAAAAGTAGTTAGTAATATTCAGGAGATAAAATCCCGAAAGGGAAGAATTATTGCTATCGTTACTGAGGGTGATGAGCAGGTAAAGGAACTCGCAGACCACGTAATTGAGGTCCCTGAAACTATTGAAGGTCTCACCCCCCTTTTAACAACCATACCACTGCAATTATTATCTTATCATATCGCTATAATGAGAGGGTGTAATGTTGATCAACCACGTAATTTAGCTAAATCGGTTACGGTGGAATAGTAGAATAGCTAGTTTAAGTTTAGATATATTTAAAGGCGACCATAAAAAAGGTCGCCTTTTTGCTTGAAATTATGAATTTACCAGTCAATAGAGACTTATATTGCGAAATTAATATTATTGACGCATAGTTTTTTTGCTTTATACATTTTCAATTTAAAAAAAACTGTATCTTGGTCTTATACTAATTTAACTCAAAATTAACATGAGAAGAATCTTTCTATTTTCCCTACTGATGTGGGGTATGGGAGCCTATTCACAGACAATCGTGAATGGTAATGTAGTGGATGAAAATGACCAACCCGTCCCAGGAGCGAATGTTGTTATAGTTGGGAAAGCCATAGGAACAACTTCCGATTTTGACGGTAACTTTGTTCTTGAAACTTCTGAAGTCCCCCCCTTTCAATTAAGAATAACCAGTATAGGTTATTCCGAGGCAACTGCTGATGTTACAGCGAACAATCAAACCATTTCTGTTATTCTTAGTGAGACACAAACTTTTTTAGACGAAGTAGTGATCTCCGCTTCCAGGACACCGGAACGGATTTTTGAATCCCCGGTTACCGTTGAACGCTTAGGCCTGGAAGCCATAAAAAATACCACTGCAGCAGATTTTTATGGCGGTCTGGAAAATTTAAAAGGCGTTGATATTAATACCAACAGTTTAACCTTTAAATCCGTAAATACAAGGGGTTTTGCCACATTTGCCAATACGCGTTTTATGCAGTTAGTAGATGGGATGGATAATTCTACACCCGCTCTAAACTTTCCCATCGGTAACTTAGTTGGATTAATTGAACCAGATGTACAAAGTGTTGAATTGTTGCCGGGAGCATCTTCAGCCTTATATGGTGCAAATGCTTTTAATGGAATACTTTTTATGCGCAGTAAAAGTCCCTTTGATTATCCGGGAATTAGTGTTTCTGTAAAGCAGGGCATTACCTCTCAGGAAGCGGCTGGCGATAATAGTTATACAGATGTTGGTATAAGGGCCGCATATAAATTTTCTGATAAATTTGCAGCAAAAGTGAATTTTGGCTATCTCAAAGGAACAGACTGGGCCGCTACAAGTGAGGTAGATAAGTTTGATCCTACACGAACCAGGGCAGATCTGAATTATGATGGTATCAACGTATATGGCGATGATTTTTCCGCAAACATAAAAAGTGTGGCCGTTACTCTCGAGGGTCTTGGTATCCTGCCCGAGGGAGCCAATGCTTTAGTACCCTCTGTAGACGTTAGCAGAACCGGATATAATGAAGCAGATCTCACTAATTATAATGCAGAAAGTATCAAAGCGGACTGGGGCTTATTTTACAGGCCAATAGAAGGAAAAAGTTTCGAAATCTCCTATGTGGGTAAAGTTGGTACAGGATCTACTATTTATCAAGGTACCAACAGATATAACATTAATGGTTTTTTCCAGGAACAGCACAAGCTTGAATTTAGAAACGATAATTTTTTCTTAAGAGGCTATTTAGTGGCAGACAAAGCTGGGGATTCTTATGATATGGTTTTTACAGGAATTAATATCAATAGAAGATGGAAAGATGACAATACATGGTTTGGTGAATATACCGGAACTTACGTTCAGGCAACATTAGGTGGTGCCACGGATGCCCAGGCACATGCTGCGGCACGTGCTCAGGCGGAGTCTGGCCGTTTTCTTCCGGGATCACCGGAATTTCAAAATGCTTTCGATAATGTTATTAAGGATCCTGATCTAGCTACTGGATCTCAGTTTAAGGACGCTTCTAAATATTATCATGCCGATGGCAATTACAATTTTAGCCATTTAATTGATTGGGCAGACATCCAACTTGGAGGTTCCTTCAGGCGTTACAGTTTAAATTCGTCCGGAACCATATATACTGATTTTGATGGTCCTATTGACTATTCCGAATTTGGAATCTATACCCAAATACAGAAGAATTTAGAGTTAAATGAAAAATTGAAGCTCAAGCTTACCGGTTCTATTCGTTATGACAAATCCGAATTTTTCGATGGCTTCTTTTCTCCTAGATTATCCGCCGGGCTGACAATTAATAGGGATCACAATGTTCGGGCCTCAGTCCAAACAGGATTTAGAAACCCTACTACCCAGGATTTGTTCATTGGCTTGGACGCAGGAAGAGCTATCTTGGTTGGTTCTGCTCCGGATAACTTGGATAGATACGTAAGACCTTATGATGTAAGTGGCGGTGGACAGGCGCTTGGGCAACCGGCAACGATTACCCAAACTGGAGCTGCTGCCTACAATAATTCATATTCCCTCAGTTCCGTTGAAACGCTCGGAGTAACTGGTGACCCTGGTGATTTAAGAGTAGCTAATCCTGATTTAGTAAAGCCTGAACAGGTAACTTCATTTGAAATAGGATACAGAGGAAAAATTGACAATTTAATCATAGATTTTAGCACCTATTATAATAACTATAAGGATTTCATTTCTCAAGAAGTTGTTGTAGCGCCCTTTTATGGAACGGTTGGAGATGGTTCACTTTCGGTAGCAGCGATTAGCAATGACGACTTTCAGGCATATAGTGCCTATACAAATTCTGATGTGGACATAAATTCCTATGGAGCATCCTTAGGATTGTCGGCGCAAATTTTTGGTAATTTTGATCTGGGCGGAAGTTATACATATACAAAACAGGATTTTGATCAGGAGGCTAACCCTGATTTTATGTCAAGTTTCAATACACCGGAACATAAGTTTAAAGCATCCTTTGGCAATACAGAACTTTTTGAAAATTTTGGATTTAATATTTCCTACAGATTCAGTGATGACTACTTTTGGGAAGCTACTTTTGGAAACGGGGTTGTTCCGGAATTCCATGTACTTGATGCCCAATTTAATTATAGGGTTCCCAGTATAAAATCAACATTTAAGGTAGGGGGCAACAATATTCTTGGAAAAGAGTATTTCACCGCGTTCGGAACCGGGTTTATTGGCTCCATATACTACGTGTCTTGGTCAATTAATACTTTATAATACAATGAAAATGAAATATATATATACATGTTTATTGGCATGCCTAATAGGATTTTCGGCTTGCAATAAAAGGGAAGACTTTGAAATGATAGAGGTGGAAGTAGAGTTGCCCCCTGCAACTCCGGGATCTGCTAATTTTTCTAACTTTGTAGCATTGGGAAGTTCTTTCACCGCAGGATTTTCTGATGGTGCACTATTTAGTGCAAGTCAAAATTTTTCATTACCTAATATATTATCACAACAATTTGAACTTGTTGGTGGGGGTAGTTTCGCACAACCTTTGACCAACGACAATTTTGGTGGATTAGCCTTGGCAGGCAATCGAATTCCGGGGTTTGATCCCAGACTTGTTTTTGGCGGGGCCGGCCCCGTTCCTTTAGAGTCTGTTATAGGTCCCGTAACGGTCACTACAGATATAGCACTTAACAATCCTGCGGGCCCATTTAATAATTTAGGCGTACCTGGAGCAAAAAGTTTTCATCTACTGGCGCCTGGCTATGGAAATTTGGGGAATTTAGCGCTGGGACTGGCTAATCCTTATTTTGTAAGAATGACTGGGTCAACACCGGATGCCAGTGTGTTGGATTTGGCCGTGACCCAGAGTCCGTCGTTCTTTTTGTTGTGGATAGGAAGTAATGATGTTCTGGGATATGTACTCTCCGGGGGAGATGGGACCGACCCCATAACACCTGTTTCCGGACCTCCGGGCGTAGGTTTCGACCAATCTTATGGAGCTTTAATAGCCACGCTTACGGCTTCTGGCGCAGGAGGTGTTGTGGCTAATATTCCTGATTTGACTAAAATACCATATTTAACTACAGTTCCTTACAATCCAGTGCCTTTGGATGCAGGGACAGCAACTGCTGTAAACGGGGCTTATGCACTTTATAATGGAGGAATTCAAGCCGCCTTGGCCGCTTTACAGGGCACCGGACTTTTTACGGAGGAAGAGGCAAATGCCAGACTTATTAGTTTTGAGGCAAGTGCTACGAATGCAGTGGTAATTGAAGATGAGAGTTTAACAGATTTGGGAGCTATTAATCCGGCATTTGCCGGGTTACCTAAAATTAGACAGGCTACTGCCGAAGATTTGATCGTTTTGCCAGCCTCTATTTTCATTGGCACTCTGGCAGACCCAAACAATCCACTTTCCGTAAATGGTGTGGCCATACCTTTGGAAGATAAATGGGTATTGCTGCCTAGTGAGCAAATGGAAGTTACCGATGCTATTACGGCTTATAATGGTACTATTTCGGGTGCTGCAAGTGCCGCAGGTCTTGCTATTGTGGATGCCAATAACTTATTAGACCAATTGGTAAATGGTGGTCTTAGCAGTGGTGATTTCACATTAACCTCCGATTTAGTAACAGGTGGGGCATTTTCGTTAGATGGTGTGCATCTTACATCCAGAGGATATGCATTAATTGCTAACGAATTTATGAAGGCTATTGATGCCACCTATGGTTCAAATTTTGAAGCATCAGGAAATCTTGTGGATATAGGAAACTACCCAACAAATTTTTCGCCTACTTTGGAGTAAGAACGATAAAATTCCTTTAAAAAAGCGCTTTCAAAGAGGCGCTTTTTTAATGCCCAGAAAATAAGGTAAAACAATTTCCATTTAAAATAGAAAAACATATCTTTGCAGCCTGAAAAAACAATCAATCCATATATTGTTTTGGTTCTTTTTAAATCGCTTTTAATTTTAAATATAAATACTTGAATAATGGCTAAAGTTACAGGTAGAGTATCCCAGATAATAGGACCGGTTATTGATGTTGAATTTCCTTCCGGAGCAGACCTGCCAAGAATTTATGATTCAATGGAAATCACCAGGAGCGACGGCACTCTTCTTATTTTAGAAGTGCAGGCTCATATTGGAGAAAATACTGTTAAGTCTATTGCTATGGATTCTACTGATGGGTTAAGTAGGGGTACTGAGGTAGTAGCTACCGGGAATGCCATTCAAATGCCGGTTGGGGATGATATTTATGGACGCTTGTTTAATGTAATTGGGGATGCTATTGATGGCCTGGGAGATTTACCAAAATCTGGTAAAAACGGACTTCCAATACATAGAGAAGCACCTAAATTTGAAGATTTATCAACTTCTACGGAAGTTCTTTTTACAGGAATAAAGGTTATAGATCTTATTGAGCCATATGCTAAAGGAGGTAAAATTGGATTATTTGGTGGAGCCGGTGTTGGCAAAACAGTATTAATTCAGGAGTTGATTAATAATATAGCCAAGGGACATGGCGGACTTTCGGTATTTGCGGGTGTTGGTGAGCGGACAAGAGAAGGAAACGACCTGCTACGCGAGATGCTGGAATCCGGAATTATAAAATATGGAGATGACTTTTTGCACTCTATGGAAGAAGGCGGATGGGACTTATCTAAGGTAGATAAGAAAGTAATGAAAGAATCTAAAGCGACATTTGTTTTCGGACAGATGAATGAACCTCCAGGGGCCCGCGCAAGAGTAGCGCTATCAGGACTCACAATAGCAGAATATTTCAGGGATGGTGCAGGAGATGGACAAGGCAAGGATGTGCTCTTTTTTGTTGACAATATTTTCCGTTTTACTCAGGCGGGTTCAGAAGTATCTGCACTTTTAGGCAGGATGCCTTCAGCGGTAGGTTACCAACCTACTTTGGCCACTGAAATGGGAACAATGCAGGAACGAATTACATCAACAAAAAGAGGGTCCATTACCTCAGTACAAGCAGTATATGTACCGGCGGATGATTTAACGGATCCGGCGCCTGCGACTACATTTGCCCACTTGGATGCTACTACTGTTTTATCCAGGAAAATCGCTGAACTTGGGATTTATCCAGCTGTTGATCCGCTGGATTCTACATCCAGGATTCTTACCCCGGAAATATTAGGTAATGATCACTATTCATGTGCTCAGAGGGTTAAGGAACTTCTCCAGCATTATAAGGAGCTACAAGATATTATTGCTATTCTTGGAATGGAAGAACTTTCAGAAGAAGATAAATTAGCAGTGGGCAGGGCAAGACGAGTACAGCGATTTTTATCGCAACCTTTCCATGTTGCTGAGCAATTTACAGGAATACCTGGTGTCCTGGTTGATATTAAGGAGACAATTAAAGGGTTTAATATGATAATGGATGGAGAATTAGATCATTTACCCGAATCTGCCTTCAACCTTAAAGGAACAATAGAAGAGGCAATTGAAGCCGGTGAAAAAATGCTGGCTGATGTTTAAAAGAACATTTAAACTATGTACTTAGAAATCGTATCCCCAGAAGCTGTTTTATTTGCAGGAGAAGTTGTTTCTGTGACTGTACCCGGAGTAAATGGGGAATTTCAGATGCTTACCAACCATGCACCAATAGTTTCTTTACTTCAGGAAGGTGAAGTGAAGATTCAGGGAGATATTCAAATCGAGGAGGAATATAGAGATAGATTTACGCAAGATTCAGATGGGAAAACTATCCTTCGTATTAATAGTGGTACAATAGAGTTAAATGATAATAAATTAATCGTTCTTGCGGATTAAAATATCCTGAAAATACATAAAAAGAGCCATACAATTTGTTTGGCTCTTGTTATTTTAGAGCTATTAGATGCCATTTACGGCCATTGGAGTTATAAGTCTTGAGTTCCACGAAACCAATCGCCAGATGTGCGTTAAGTGATCGCTTGTTTAACGTGTCAACTTCGGTAATAATGCAATTGAAATCTGGCTTAATAACATCTTGCATTTTCTTGTATAGGTTTTTGAAAATTCCCATTTTCCGATATGCTTTATCAATACAAACCTGCCCCATTACAATGTATTTTTCACCAGGGGACAATACGGCATTAATTTCCTTAAACATTGATTTTAGAATATCTATTTCATTACCAAATTTGGGATGCATACACAGGGCATATCCAATAACCTTATCCTCTTCTTTGGCAATAATATGAGGACATACTTTATTCATAGCATCCAATAGATCATAGGTATGGGCGATTGTTACAAAACCTTCCTTTGCTATTTCTTTTTTTGATAATGCGTTTGGAAGATTTTCCTTCTGTAGAAAAAGAATTTGTTCCAATTCCTTTTTGTTTTGCACCTGCCCAATCTGAATTATCATTGCCTGGAGTTTCTATGATTCAATATACTATTTAAAAATAGGAAATACTACATTTGTGACATGGGTCGTTTACCTGAAAAATTACATAAAAGATTAGTGGAAAGGGAGAAAATAAATTCCTTGAGGAGCTTGCCAAAAGAGATTCAGGGAATTGATTTTTCTTCCAACGACTACTTGGGTATTGCGAAAAACCGGATTGTTTTTGAAAAGGCAAAAGGTATTCTTTCAGAAAAAGGGATTGTTAATAATGGTGCTACTGGTTCCAGATTGCTCACTGGAAACGGTATTTTATTTACTGAAGTGGAAAATCTTTTAAGGGATTTTCATAGTGCAGATTCAGCCTTGATTTTTAATTCCGGATATGATGCCAACATAGGACTGTTTTCGTCAGTACCTCAAAGAGACGATATCATATTTTATGACGAGTTTATTCATGCCAGTATCAGAGATGGTATCAAATTGAGTAATGCCCGGGACTATAAGTTTAGACACAACGATCTTGAAGACCTGGATGCACTCATCCTTCGGGTAAAAGAAAAAGGAGCGAGTAACAAAAGCATGGAAATTTATATAGTTACGGAATCTGTTTTTTCAATGGATGGAGATTCGCCTGATTTGAAAGGGATATTGGCTTTATGCAGGAAATACAAATGTCAACTCATCGTAGATGAAGCACATGCTATTGGTTTATTTGGTTCAAATGGCATGGGAAGGGCACAGAAATTGGAATTGCCGGAAGGTATTTTTGCAAGAATTATAACATTTGGAAAGGCCCTGGGATGCCATGGCGCGGCTATTTTGGGAAGTGAAGACCTAAATAAATATCTGATAAACTATGCGAGAAGCTTTATTTATACAACCGGGCTGCCGCCTCACTCCCTGGCAACAATAATAGCGGCTTATCATTTTATGAAAAGCCCGGCAGGACTTAAAGAGAAAGATTTGCTTCATGAAAATATAGCATATTTTAATGAGGAAAAAGAGCGTCTGGGAATTTCATCTTTTTTTATTCCTAGTTTCTCGGCTATTCATTCCTGTATAATTAAAGGCAACAATGAAGTAAAAAAAGTAGCACAAAAATTTATAAAAAATTCGTTTGACATTAGGCCCATTCTATCTCCTACAGTTCCCAAAGGGGAGGAACGGTTGCGGTTTTGTTTGCACAGCTTTAATTCCAAAGAGGATATTTGCATTATATTACAGCAATTGGCGCATGAAATTAATAAGTTATGAATCAGGAATTTTATACCCTTGGGGCATTTGAGTATACTGCGGATGTACAAATTATTAAGGGAAAACTAGAGTCTGAGGGAATTCCAGTCTTTTTAAAGGATGAAAACACCATCAATACTGATCCTATAATAAGCCAGGCTATTGGAGGAGTTAAGTTACAAGTTTACTCCAAGGATAGAGACAGAGCTTTGAATATTTATAACGAAATAAGAAGTTATGCATTGGATAATACAGGGAATCTGATTACTTGTCCCAATTGCAAGGCGAAAAGATCTGAAGTTTATTACAGCAGGAAAGGTTTAATTAATAAGCTTTTTCCTTTCTTAGAGAACAAAAAGTACAAATGTCTTAACTGTGGGATGATAACAAGCCCTTCATCGTTATGAAAAGAATTTTTGTAACAGGAATATCTACTGATGTTGGCAAAACCATTGCTTCAGCGATAATTACGGAGGCACTGAACGCTGACTACTGGAAGCCTGTGCAGTCCGGGGAGTTATCAAATTCAGATAGTCACAAAGTAGCCGAATTGATTTCAAATAAAAAAACTATTATACACAAGAGCAGCTACGAATTGAATACACCAATGAGTCCTCATGCTGCCGCAGAAATTGATAATATTAAGATTGACCTAAACCAAATTATTGAACCAAAAACCACAAATCATTTGGTAATTGAGGGGGCAGGGGGTTTATTGGTGCCTCTGAACGAAAAGGACACTATTTTGGATATCATCAAAAGTCAATATCAGGTAATAGTTGTTTCAAGGCATTATTTGGGAAGTATAAACCATACGTTGTTGACTATTGAAAGCTTGAAGCAAAAGGGGTTTGATGTGGCTGTTATTTTCAGTGGAAATGAACATCATAGCACTGAAGACATTATTTTGCGCAAGACAGGAGTAAAGGTAATTGGAAGGATAAATGAAGAAACTAGTTTTGACAAATCTTTAATTAAACTATATGCAACTAAATTCTATCCAATGCTTCAAAAAATTTGAGTGCACTCAAGATAGAGTCTAATCAAGTGTCAGGCATTGACACTGGCAATTATATTCGGAAATATTGAAAGACCTTACAGAAAGAGATAAAAAGCATTTGTGGCACCCTCTGACCCAGCATAAACTTGAGTCTGATATGAAGGGTATAATCAAAGCTAAAGGAGCTATTCTAAGTGATGAAAACGGCAGGGAATATATAGATGGTATTGCATCCTGGTATACTTCTATGTATGGACATTGTAATGAATTTATCTTGGAAAAAGTACAGCGTCAGATGGAGGTGCTGGATCAGGTAGTATTTAGTGGTTTCACCCATGAACCAGCCATTAAGTTATCAGAGGAATTAGTTAAAATATTACCTGCTAATCAGCAGAAAATATTCTTTTCAGACAATGGTTCTACGGCTACGGAAGTTGGAATTAAAATGGCCCTGCAATATCATTTTAACAAAGGCCATAGGCGAAAGGTACTTCTGGCCTTTGAGGAGGGCTTTCACGGTGATACTTTTGGGGCAATGTCGGTCTCCGGGCTTTCTGTTTATAATGGCCCCTTTGAGGATTATTTTATTGAGGTAGAACGAATTCCGCCACCCACAAAGGAGAATATTGGAGATATTTTACTTCGACTTAATTCAGGCTTAGAACTGAACAATATAGCCGGATTTATCTATGAACCTTTGGTACAGGGCGCTGCGGCAATGAAGATGCATGATGCCGAAGGTTTGAATACGATTCTTGAATTGCTTAAGAATCATCAGGTTCTTCTTATAGCAGATGAGGTCATGACCGGATTTGGCAAGACAGGAAAGAATTTTGCCTCAGATTATATTGGTGTAAAACCTGATATCATATGCCTTTCAAAAGCACTTACTGCCGGATTACTTCCTATGGCAGTAACCTCTTGCACCCAGGATGTTTTTGATGCGTTTTATAGCGATGAAATTTCCAAAGGGTTATTTCATGGCCATACCTATACAGCAAATCCATTGGCATGTGCAGCCGCATTAGCTGGCCTAGAATTACTTCAATCTGAAGAAATTCAAAAGGATATTCAGCGAGTCGTGCAATCGCATAAGGAGTTTGGCTTAAGAATTAGGGAACATCCGAAGGTTGATGCAATTCGTCAGTGCGGAATCATCTTTGCACTAGATTTGAATATTAAAACGGAACGTTACGGTAACTTACGTAACAGGCTCTTTAAATTTTTTATGGAGCACGGTGTATTTTTACGGCCATTGGGGAATACGATTTATATTTTGGCTCCATATATAATTACAGATGCTCAGTTATCTAAGATTTATGACAGTATTGAACTTGCATTGAATGAGGTGGTTTAAAATTGATGATAAATATTAGTCCCATTCATTGTCCAGGAGATCTAGTTCTTCATTTTCTTTAACCACGACCCTAATTTCGTGATAAGTCCATGTATCATCCCTGGCACTTGCCTTTATAAATAAAGTTCCGCTATCCGCAGGGCCCTTTATAGGAACTTTCATATCTGCAATTTTTTCACCATTAACCCAATTGAATTCACCTTGTATTATTCCATTTTTTTCTATTGGGAAACCCATTTGCTCTACTATTCCCGGGTCATCATTAATTTTTTTAAGAGCGTATTCCAAAGGTACAGAATCATCCAGCATAGAAGTAACACTAAAAAAAACAGATCCAATAGCAACACCAATAATTATTAAAACTGTCAAACATCCACCTACCGGTAAAGCCCAGGTCCAATTGCGATTCCACCAACTTTTTTCAGGTAACAATTCATTGTTCATTGTTTTTGATATTGTTTTTATACATTCAAGATAAGAACTTTTATTTTTACTCTAAATAAGAGTGCATTGTCTTCACCAATTACTATTACCTCAATTGCTTCCATTTCCCCTTTGGGAAATAATCAAAAGGATATTTGGTCCAGTTACCAGCATTCAAAACATTTTTTTAAGAAAGTTAAATTTGGAAATACGACTGCATGGGCATCCTGTTTATCAGAATCCTCCGAATTGGAAATAAAGAAGCTCAGGAAAAGCAATTCAAGATTTCAGAATCTGGATGATAGTGTACTTTTCGGTATTTTTTCAGCCAGGCGAGCGGTCAGATATGCAGGCTGGGGGGAAAATGAAGATTTTGGAATAAATATGGGTTCATCCCGGGGCGCTACAGGGCTTTTTGAAAAATATCACAATGATTTTTTGCAAAATAATTCTACCCCTGTTTTAACATCTCCGACTACCACCTTGGGAAATATTTCTTCCTGGATATCGCATGATCTTCAATCAAAGGGCCCCAGTATTTCGCATTCTATTACTTGTTCCACAGCGCTGCATGCTGTTTTGAATGGTGTGGCATGGATTAAAAGCGGGATGGCTAAAAAGTTTCTTGTTGGAGGCAGTGAAGCACCATTAACACCATTTACTATTGCTCAAATGAGGGCATTAAAGATATATGCTTCGGAAGAAAAGAATGATTACCCATGCAGGGCGTTTGATCTTACTAAACAAAAAAATTCCATGATCCTTGGTGAAGGTGCGGGCGTTGCCTGCCTTGAATACGGAATTCGTAAAAACTCACTAGCCATAATAGAAGGACTGGGATTTGCAACAGAATCGTTAGAACATAATATATCTCTTTCCGCAGATGCGCAATGCTTGCAGGATTCAATGACTATGGCTTTAGGAAGATTGCATCCTAAAGAAGTCGATATTATTGTTATGCATGCTCCGGGGACTATAAAAGGAGATGCGGCAGAATTTGCGGCAATTAAAAAGATCTTCGGTAATTTCATACCCGCGCTTACTACAAACAAATGGAAAGCAGGACATACTTTTGGTGCATCGGGAATCCTTAGCGTAGAAATGGCCATATTTATGATGCAACACCAAAGGTTTTTTGGGATTCCTTTTGTGAAATCAAATCCGCCTCAGAAAATAAGCAGAGTACTTATAAATGCAGTAGGTTTCGGGGGAAATGCGGTAAGTATTCTATTAAAAAACCCCAAAAGCTAAGCTGTTAAAATCACTATAAATAAGATTTATCAATTTTTTGCAGATTAAAGATTATTTTTGATGCTTATATTAAATTCTTAACATATGGTAGAAGAACGAAATAACTGGACAAAACAGGAGATTCTTGAAATATATAATAAACCCATGATGGAATTATTATACGAGGCAGCCACAGTGCATCGTAAGTTTCATGATCCAAATACAGTCCAGGTATCTACTCTATTATCCATAAAGACTGGGGGATGTCCTGAAGATTGTGGGTATTGTCCCCAGGCAGCGCGTTATCACACAGATATTGAAAACAACGATTTAATGTCTGTTCAACAGGTAAAGGCCCAGGCTTTGCGTGCTAAAGAATCAGGAAGTTCAAGGGTTTGCATGGGAGCTGCATGGCGAAATGTAAAGGATGGACATGAATTTGAACAGGTTTTGGAAATGGTGAGAACCATTAATAAGCTCGATATGGAAGTTTGTTGCACTTTAGGAATGCTGACTGAAAACCAGGCAAAGCGTTTAGCAGAAGCGGGTCTTTATGCTTATAATCATAACTTAGATACGTCTGAAGATTATTATAAGGATATAATTTCCACAAGGGCTTTTGACGATAGATTAAAAACGATAGAAAACGTAAGGAAAAGCAATGTAACGGTTTGTAGCGGTGGAATTATTGGTATGGGCGAAAGATTAGAAGACAGGGCAGGAATGTTGGTAGCCTTATCTACCTTAAATCCTCAGCCTGAATCTGTTCCTATTAATGCACTTGTAGCCGTAGAAGGAACTCCTATGGAAGATATTGATCCAATTTCTATTTGGGATATGATTCGAATGGTTGCCACGACCCGAATTGTCATGCCTAAAACCCAGGTAAGATTATCGGCCGGCAGAACAGAAATGACGAGGGAAGGACAGGCAATGTGTTTTTTTGCAGGAGCAAATTCAATTTTTGCCGGAGACAAATTATTGACAACTCCCAATCCTGATGTAAATGAAGATTTGGATATGTTTAAGCAATTAGGCCTTATTCCTCAAAAACCATTTGTAAAAGCTCCGCAACCAAAGACGGTGGAGGCAAATGAATCCAGATTACAACCAATAGGTGAAAAACCAAAATGGTCAAGACCAGAACATAAGATAGAGCGCAATGAGCTTGCAAAGATGAAGTCCAATACTGGCAAACTTTCCTAGTAAGTCATTTCCATAACGTTTTTATCACGATTTCAATTTTGAAGTTTAAGATACCCATTAGATTTTGCAATTAAAGGATATACCCAGAGTAAAAACCATTAGCAAAGAGGATTTTATAAATAACTATTATAAACCTCAGCGACCTGTTGTAATTGAAAAATTCATAACAGAATGGCCGGCCTATTCTAAATGGGATTTTGATTATATGAAAAAGGTAGCAGGGGATAAAACTGTACCCTTATATGATGACAGACCTGTTGATTATAAAGATGGGTTTAATGAGCCTCACGCCAAAATGAAGATGACAGATTATATAGATCTTATTAGGCGTCAACCAACTAAATACAGAATATTTTTGTGGAATTTAATTAAGGAAGCCCCTCAGCTCCAAAAAGATTTCCTTTATCCTGATTTTGGTTTCCGGTTAATGAAGGGCCTTCCAATGTTGTTTTTTGGAGGTACGGATTCACACACTTTTATGCATTATGATATTGATCTTGCTAATATTTTTCATTTTCATTTTGAAGGTGAAAAAGAATGTATCCTTTTTCCTCAATCTGAAAATAAATATCTCTATAAAGTTCCTCATTCGCTAATTACACACGAAAGTATAAATTTTTCTAATCCAGATTTAGCCAAATGGCCTGCTTTAAAGCATGCCAAGGGATTTAGAACGCATTTGAAACATGGAGAAGTCTTATATATTCCTGAAGGTTTTTGGCATTATATGAAATATATCACACCCGGGTTTTCAATGAGTCTGCGGGGAATTGCCCATAATTCAAGAAACCTTGTAAAAGCAGTCTATAATGTCTTTTTCATGAGATTTTTTGATAACCTGATGAGAAGGATAAGAGGACAACGCTGGATTGATTGGAAGAATAATGAAGCGATAAAAAGGACAAATAGAAGGCTCCACTAATTTCATTATTAGTGACTATTCTAAATAAAAAACAGGGAACACTTTATTTTTTCTTTCGATTTATGTTTATGTTTACATTTCTTTTAATTGTATTTAATGCATCTTGTTGAAGTAAAGTCCCGCCGCGATTGTAAAAGATTCGTATCGTTTCCAGTAGATCTTTACAAAAATCAAAAACAATATATAAGACCTCTTGATAAGGATATTGCAGATATTTTTGATCCTGCAGTCAATAAGAATTTTGAACGAGGTAGTTGTATCCGATGGTTATTATTAAATGATAAAAAAATCATTGGTCGGATTGCAGCTTTTGTTTTAGAGAAAACCTCGGTAAAGGGGATCTCTGAAAATTTTGGCGGAGTGGGTTTTTTTGATTGTATAAATGACCAAAATGCTGCCAATGCATTATTTGACATTAGTAAAAATTGGTTATTAGACAAGGGGGTTGAGTTCATGGATGGGCCAATAAATTTTGGAGCGCGAGACAAATGGTGGGGACTTTTAACTAAAGGCTATGACCTGGAACCAAACTATCAATGCAACTACAATTATCCTTATTATAAGGGACTTTTTGAAAACTATGGTTTTCAGACTTATTTTGAGCATTATACTTTCCTGAAAGCAATAAAGGAAGATGTAAACCCAAGATTGGAGAGAAAAGCCGCTATCGTAAATAGCAACCCGTATTATTCGTTTGAACATTTCAAAATGGAAAAATTTGAAGAACAAACGGATAACATAATCGATATGTACAACAAAGCATGGGTAAATCATGAAGGTGTCTCCGCAATATCAAGAGAACAGGGACATCTGTTAATGAATAAATTGAAGCCTATTATCGACGAAAGAATAATTTGGTTTGCTTATTACAAAGGAGAACCTGTGGCCTTTTATATTAATATTCCGGAAGTTAATCAATGGTTCAAATATGTTAATGGGAAGCTGGATCTCATAGGAAAGTTAAAATTTGTGTGGCATAAGCGGCATAAAAGGAATAAGAAAATGTTGGGTTTTGTTTTTGGTATTGTACCGGAGCATCAGGGGAAAGGCCTGGATGGAGGAATAATTCATGCGTTTCATAACATGGCTAAAAGTTTATCTAACCAATATGAAGTTATTGAAATTAATGGTATAGGTGATTTTAATAGAAAAATGATTATAGTCGTAAAACAGGTAGGTGGTGAGATTTGTAAAATTCATACCACCTATAGGTATTTATTTGATAGAACAAAGCCTTTCGAGAGAATGAAGGCAATAAAATAGAACTTCAGCTTATGCCAGTTCTTCTTTTTTATCTTTTACCTTGGATGGAGGCATAGTACCAAAGACCTTATCCCAAAACGTATTTGATACACCAAAGGCCTTATCAGGATATCTGTAGTGATGAAGGCTATGATGTTGCCATAAATTCTTAAAGCGCTTTGGAGGTCGCATAATGTGGGTAGCCCTGTGAACAAACGAATACATTAAGTAGCCCGTAAAGAATCCCGGAAAAAAACCAAAGGATAAGTTAGAAATTCCAAGTAGCCAAAAAATAGCATAAAACAGCAGAAATAATACACTTGCCATTATTAAACCCGGAACTGGGGGCATTAACAGGCGTTCTTCATCCCGTGGATAATGATGATGTGAACCATGCATAATAAAATGAAAGCGCTGAGACCATTTGGCCTCAGTAACCCAATGGAAAACAAAGCGATGCAACATATATTCCGCAAATGTCCAGAAAAACACGCCAACAATAAAAAGGCCTATAATTTCAAATGTGGATAATCCAATTTTTAAATAAGTAAACGAAATCATTGCAATGATGGTAATTCCATAAACGATGATATTCTGAATTGGATTTGTTTTAGTGAGGCTTTCCAAAAATGGGTTTTTGAATATTTTGGCCTGACCGTGATGAAACTCCGTTGTGACTTTTGGCTTCATTTTTATAAATTAGACGTCAAAGTTACGAAATACAGCCCTAAATACAAGTTATTTACTTCAGGAAGGTCTAAAATTTCAACCTTTGATATTCTATGATATCAGCTCAGCAATTTTTGCAAAGACCAAATTTCTTTCCCAACCTCGGTAAAGTAAATAATCTGCCAATTTTTTTCTCCTTTTTTGGAGATTTTCTTCTCTGATTTGTTGTAATCTTTTTCTGGCTATTAAATCTAATTTTTCCAAATAGTCTTTTTTATCAATCTCCTCCAAAGCCAGTTTTATGTTAAATTTTGATATGTTTCGTCGTTGTAGCTCTGCGACAATTCTAACTTTTCCCCAATTTTTGAAGTTAAATTTTCCTCTGGCATAACTCCTGGAAAATCGCTCTTCGTTTAAAAAGTCGTTTTGAATTAAGTGAGTGGTAATAAGATCTATTGCTTCCGGAATCATTCCAATTGTCTGCAATTTAGTAGTAACTTCCAAATGGCAACGCTCCTGATAAGCGCAATACCTTTCTAACTTCTTAGTTGCTTCATTTACTGAATAAGATTTACGAGAATAATTCATGCTAACGGTGGGGATATCAGTTTTATTTGGAAATCATAGAATGTTCCAGATTTTGAGTTCAAGTACTCAGAAGTGGTTCTAATTTCAATAAAATTACTCTAGTCGGATTTTTCATAAAGTTTGATATTAACTTACCTTTTGGGAACAAATTTATGAATAACACTTAATATCCAATAAAATCAGATTTTCATATGCTTATGTGGGGAATAAATTTTTTATGAGAAAAATTTTATGATGGACGAGTCCCTAAACGAAAAAAAGCGACTCCGTTTTGGAAGTCGCTTTTTTTATCTAATTGTTTTGCCATCTTTATCTTTAAAATGGTACTCGAGATAGGTATAGGAATCTCGTGGTTGAATTTTTATCCATTTTTTATGTTCCATAAACCATTTGGAACGATGTGATGGGAATCCTTTGGTCAAATAAGCCGCAATAAAAGGGTGTGTATTCAACACAATACCGTTATCCTTTGCAGGTCCTTTCATTATTCTATCAAGCTCTACATTCATTTTTTCAATTAAAACAATAGGAGCCTCTACTTCCTGGCTCTGTCCACTAGGATTTATCTCAGTTGTCTTGATATTAACTTCGGGACGTACCCTTTGCCTGGTAATTTGTATAAGACCAAACTTGCTGGGCGGCAATATTTTATGTTTGGCTCTGTCTTCTTTCATCTCATCTCTTAGATGATCAAAAAGTTTTCTTCTGTGATCGGCTTTTACCATGTCTATGAAATCGACAACAATAATACCACCCATATCTCGCAAACGTAATTGCCTTGCAATTTCTGAGGCTGCCAATAAGTTAACTTCCAAAGCTGTATCTTCTTGATTTTTTGCTTTGTTTGAACGATTACCGCTATTCACGTCTATTACATGAAGTGCTTCGGTATGTTCTATTACCAAATAGGCTCCTTTACTCATGGACGCTGTGCGCCCAAAAGATGTTTTGATCTGCCTTTCTATGCCAAATTTCTCAAAAATTGGCACTGAAGAATTATACAACTTAACTATAGATTCTTTTTTCGGTGCAATCTCTTGCACATAATCTTTAATCTGCTCATAAAGCGTCTCATCATCAACGTGTATTCCGCTGAAGGTATCATTAAAAACATCTCTTAATATAGAAGAAGCTCTATTTAGCTCTATCAATACTTTGGAAGGTGTCGGCGCTTTATACAATTTCTTACACATTGCTGTCCACTTGTTCAGCAAGTTCTGAAGATCTTTATCTAATTCCGCTACTTTTTTGCCTTCTGCAACTGTCCTTATAATTACCCCAAAACCCTTTGGTTTTATGCTTTTTACAAGCCTTTTAAGTCTATCTTTCTCTTCACTGCTTCCTATTTTTTGTGAAACGGAAACACGAGAGGAAAAAGGAACCATAACCAAATATCTTCCGGCTATGGAAAGTTCCGAACTAATTCGGGGACCTTTTGTTGAAATGGGTTCTTTAACAATTTGCACTAAAAGAGATTGATTGGCTTTGATTACATTATTAATACTGCCATGCTTATCAATATCTTTTTCGAATGGAAAATTTTTAAGGGAAAAATCTTTTAATTTCCCTGTACTCACTAATTTAATAAACTTCAGCATGCTGGACAATTGAGGTCCTAGATCATGATAATGTAAAAAGGCATCCTTTTCGTAACCTACATTAACAAATGCAGCATTGAGACCGGTAACCGGTTTTCTGACTTTGGCGATTAAAATATCACCAACATTGAATTTATTATCGTCTTCATCTTTGTGAAGTTCTATGAGTTTTCCATCATTTAATAAGGCAAAATCAACGGTATTTGAATTAGATCTTACGATTAATTCTCTATTCACCTGATTCAATTTATATTCGTCATATATGTGATAGGACGAATGGATTAAACAATAGTTGTCACAGGTTGTATAAACCCGTTGAAATTCTTTTTTCGAATTTCTATGTCAATGAACGTATAAAATGAAAAAGCAGTTAGATAACTACTTCTTCTTGTGGCGGTTAGCTCTCCTTCTTTTTTTTCGTTTGTGGGTAGCTACCTTATGTCTTTTTCTTTTTTTACCACTCGGCATGAAACTATACTTTTTGTTGCTGTTATTATTTTACTTGTACGTTGCTTTTTACTCCCTCTACAAATACCTTAGCAGGTTTAAATGCCGGAATGTTGTGAGCTGGAATTTTGATAGTCGTATTTTTAGAAATATTTCTACCCGTTTTTTCAGCTCTTGTTTTGATAATGAAACTGCCAAATCCTCTGAGATAAACATTATCTCCATTTTCTAAGGAAGATTTTACTTCTTCCATAAAACTTTCAACAGTTGCTTGTACGTCTCCTTTTTCTATCCCCAGTTTTTCAGAGATTCTCGATACGATGTCCGCTTTCGTCATTTTATTATTTTAGATTTCTGTAAGTTTTTCAAGCTTGCAAATATATAAATTAAATTCATTCTTTTGTCTTAATGAGCTAATTTTAAGTATATAAACTCTTACTTTTGCTCCTTAGTATTTAAGTGATGACGTTTTCAAAAAAAATTCTTAATTGGTATTCTGAAAACGAAAGGTCACTCCCCTGGCGCACTACCACTGACCCTTACAACATATGGCTCTCTGAAATTATGTTGCAACAAACAAGGGTAGCACAAGGAACACCATACTATATTAAGTTCATTAAAAAATTCCCAACCGTCTATGACTTGGCGATTGCCAGCGAGGAAGAAGTTTTAAAGCTATGGCAGGGACTTGGATACTATTCCCGTGCCAGAAACCTACATTTTACCGCCAAAACAATTGTGGAAAAATACAATGGACACTTTCCTGATACTTATGAAGCTTTAATGAAATTAAAAGGAGTGGGAGATTATACCGCAAGTGCCATTGCATCCATAAGTTTTAACCAACCAGAACCAGTTGTAGACGGAAATGTTTATAGAGTATTATCGAGGTATTTTGGCATTGATATTCCAATAAATTCTTCTAAAGGTATAGCATATTTCAAAAATTTGGCCAGGGAGCTCTTGAACCACGAGAACATTAGAGATTATAATCAGGGAATTATGGAATTTGGGGCAATTCAGTGCGCTCCTAAAAAGCCTTTTTGCTTATCCTGCCCTTTAAATGAGACATGCATAGCTCATCAGACCAATAGTATTGATAAATACCCGTTAAAACTAAAAAAGGCGAAGATAAAAAAACGTTTTTTCAACTATCTGGTTGTTCTGGATGATGAAGGTAAGACACACCTCATAAAAAGATCGGGAAAAGATATTTGGCGTAATTTATACGAATTTCCACTATTGGAAACTCAACAGGAAATAAGTCTTAATGTGGTAAAACAAAGATTGCCCGAAATTCTGACTCTTCAGGAACCGCACCAAGTATATGAGTCATCAGATAAAACCGTCGTACATAAATTGTCTCATCAGCACTTATATACCAAGTTTTGGATAGTGAAAACAAAAGACCGGTTGGCAAACGGATTATCTGCTGCAGAGCTGGATAAATATCCGGTACCTGTTTTAATTGAAGAGTTTATAAAAACACTCAAAAATTCGTACTTTTGAAATAATTAAAATATTATGAGCGGAACATTGAATAAGGTGATGCTCATAGGGCATCTGGGAGACGAAGTAAAAATGCATTATTTTGAAGGGGGCAACTGTATAGGGAGATTCCCTATTGCAACAAATGAAACTTATACCAATAAGCAAACTGGAGAAAAGGTAACAAATACGGAGTGGCATAATATTGTTGTTCGTAATAAAGCCGCAGAAATATGTGAAAAATACCTTAGTAAAGGAGATAAAATATATGTCGAGGGCAGATTAAAGACCAGACAATGGCAGGGAGAAGACGGCAATACCAGATACACTACAGAAATTAATGTTCAGGATTTCACGTTTCTATCCACGAAAAAGGAAAGTATGGCTGGTGATACGGGCAATCTCTCCAGGACTCAGCCAACATCGGGAACTACTCAGCCGACTACAGCCAAAGAAGTACAACCTGTCAATGAACAGGAACAGGATGATGATTTACCATTCTAAACAACTAAAAGTAAATTTTGACTATTGGATCCTGACCCCCTTAGTTTATTTTTAAATCTTGCAGTAATTGAAGGCACTTTTGCATTAAAAATTGTAATGCTATTGGTGCTTTTAATTTGTTCAGCCCTTATTTCAGGGGCAGAAGTGGCCTTTTTTGGCCTCTCGCCAACCGATTTAAATGAAATAGAAGAAAAAAAGACGGTAAGAGGGAAGATAGTCGTAAAATTATTAACTCGTCCTAAAAAACTTCTTGCAACAATCCTGATTGCTAATAATTCAATCAATATTGGGATAGTACTTTTGTTTAATTCCATTGGAGACACCTTATTTTCGGAAATTAATTATGTGCTATTTGGTTTTATATCAGTTCGGTTTTTACTGGAAGTGTTGGTGGCCACTTTTTTAATTTTAATGTTTGGTGAAATCCTTCCTAAGATTTATGCGAATAGAAACAGATTTCAGTTTTCCATCTTTATGGCATACCCTTTAAAAATCCTCGATATCCTCTTCACTCCTCTAAGTTCTCCAATGCGTTCTGCCACTATATTAATGTATAACAAACTAGGAAAACAAAAATCTAACCTAAGTGTAGATCATCTTTCTCAGGCTCTTGAACTTACTTCTGAAGGAGACACCACAAAAGAAGAACAAAAAATTTTGAAAGGAATAGTTTCTTTTGGCAATACCGATACAAAACAAGTTATGAGACCCCGAATAGATATTTTCGCATTAAGTGAAGAGATGAAATTCACAGAGGTTTTGGAAGAAATAAAGAATCATGGCTATTCCAGAATACCTGTATTTTCTGAAAATATGGATAATGTATTGGGAGTTCTCTATGTTAAGGATTTGCTACCTTATATAGACAGGAAAATGTTTAATTGGTTAACCCTTATAAGAGAACCGTTTTTTGTGCCTGAAAATAAAAAACTAGATGATCTTCTGTTAGAATTTCAGGATAAAAAAAACCATCTGGCGGTAGTTGTTGATGAGTATGGCGGGACTTCAGGTATTGTTACGCTTGAAGACGTCATTGAGGAAATTGTTGGAGATATCTCAGACGAATTTGATGACGAAGATTTGATATTTTCCAAACTCGATGACTTTACTTATATTTTTGAAGGTAAAACAACCTTGAAAGACTTTTACAGGGTTACAAAGATTAAACATGAGGAAGACTTTGAGTCACAAAAAGGCGAATCTGAAACGATAGCAGGGTTTGTGCTGGAGATATCCGGAAGTTTTCCTAAAAGGGGAGAAATAATTACATATATGGACTACCAGTTTTTGGTTGAAAGTCTTGATAAGAAACGATTAAAGCA
This sequence comes from uncultured Eudoraea sp., assembly GCA_965366915.1. GTDB lineage: Bacteria > Bacteroidota > Bacteroidia > Flavobacteriales > Flavobacteriaceae > Eudoraea. Next base: position 25,597 of record CBDUGN010000007.1, read on the forward strand.
AATTAAAGTAACCTTACCTCATGAATAGTAAATCGTATTTACATATTTTAATATTCAGTATATTTTTGGTTTCATGCGGTGATAACGTCCTCCCAAAACCAAAAGCCATGCTTCGTTTAGAGTATCCTGAGTCATCTAAAGAAATGCTGGTTTCAGAGAAATTTAAATTTGAACATAATGCACAGGCACAAGTAAAAAAGAATAATAACTTTTCGGTTACCCTGGATTACCCGTTTATGAAAGGATCTATTTTTATTACTTATAAAGAAGTGAACAATAATTTGGAAGAATTGCTGGCAGATGCTCAAAAGCTATCCTATGAACACGTAGTCAAGGCTGATAACATTACGGAACAGCCTTTTATTAATAAAAAAGACCGGGTATTCGGCATGTTCTATGAAGTCGCTGGGGATGCTGCTTCACAGGCACAATTTTATGTAACAGACAGCACTCAACATTTTGTAACAGGATCTCTTTACTTCAGAGCAAAACCCAATTATGATTCTATTTATCCTGCTGCAATTTATTTACAAAAGGATATTAGGGGAATTATGGAATCTTTGAGGTGGAATGAATAAATTTATACCTAGATTTTCATAAATAAAAGATTTGTAATCTATGTTCAGAAATCAACTTCTTGACTGTCATAAGAGGATAAAGCCATACATACACCGCACACCTGTACTAACATCCCGTTTATTGAATGACATTTCCGGAGCAAAAGTATTCTTTAAATGTGAGAACTTTCAGCGTATGGGGGCCTATAAAATGAGAGGAGCCACCAATGCCATCTTGTTGCTATCAGAAGAAGAAAGAGCCAAAGGTGTTGTCACACATTCATCCGGGAATTTTGCTCAGGCACTCTCACTTGCAGCGCAGAGTCTTGAAGTACAGGCGCATATAGTTATGCCGTCAAATGCGCCTAAGGTTAAAAAGGTAGCAGTTAGGCAATACGGTGGTAATATTGTGGAATGTGATCCAACAATTGAATCCCGTAAGGCTACGGCGGATAAAATTGCCCGGGAAACAGGGGCTACTTTTATTCACCCCTCAAATGATATGAATGTAATAATTGGACAAGGAACTGCCGCCATGGAATTGCTGGAGGATTATCCCAAACTAGACTTTATATTTACCCCTATAGGTGGGGGAGGGTTAATAGCTGGTACTGCATTGTCCGCAAATTATTTTGGAGATAATTGCAAAGTCGTTGGCGGGGAACCGTTTGAGGCAGATGATGCCTACCGTTCATTCCATAGCGGTAAGATTGAATCGAATTATACCACAAATACAATTGCTGATGGATTAAAAACGGTTTTAGGAGACAATACATTTCCAATAATCCAAAAATATGTTCACGATATTATACGCGTCACTGAAGACGAAATAGTTAGTGCTATGCGCCTTATCTGGGAGCGGTTAAAGATTATCGCGGAACCCTCGAGTGCCGTTGCATTTGCAGCTTTGATTCGCGAAAAGGAAAACTACAAGGGAAAATCTATAGGTGTCATTATTTCAGGCGGTAATGTAGATTTGAATCAATTGCCTTTTTAATTACTCTTTAAGTAATATTTCGGCATTTTCAATACTGCTATTGATCTGCTCTTTTAAAGCTTTTACCTTCTTCTCTTCCTCATTTAACCACATTTGCTTTTCTTCCGTTAGTTCCGCGCCATTCAGGATTTCATCAGAGGTAAAACGATCTCCAAATCCTTTCATCCAATCCATCATAGATTTATGAGCGGCTTGTAAATCTTTCATGGCCATCTCATATGCAATCCCGGTTTCTGTGGAGTCTATCTTTGGTTTTAGCTCGCCTACAAGCTTTCCAATTGTCCCCATTTTGGGCATCACTTCGTCATGTATAGCCATAACTTCTTTCATTTGTGTAAGGGTTTCAGTTTCCTTTTTTTCTTTACAGGAAAGAATAAACACTAAAGTCAGAGTAGTAAAAATCGCATATTTTATTTTCATGATAATCGGCTTTTGAGGTTGTAAAATTAAGAATAACTGTAACCATATACCATAATAAAACACCCCAAATTTGAGGTGCTCCCGTTAAAATATATAGTTAAGAATTCTAATTAAAATCTTCTTCTGACACTTCCACATTAATTACAGCTTCCAACAACTTGGTCTCAATCATTTGTGGTCCCATAGAGCCAACTCTTATGGAAGGAAATTTAATCCCATCTACTTCCTGATAGTCTTTATAATTTACTTCCTGGTTCTGTGATTGGCCATTCATTGTAATTATCGTGGTTTCTTTTACTTTTAACCCTGATTCCACATCATAAAAATATGTCGCCTGAACAGTTGACCCGGGCACTTCAATTTTATAAGCCGCTTTACCATCTACATCTTCTGTACCTGTAAGTTTTGCTTTGTTGCTTAAAGCGATTCCTTGTTCAGGAAAAATGCCTATTGCAGCTTTCATATCCTGCTGCATTTCAGGTGGTAAAGGAACTTTATTGCCGCCCTGTTTCATAAATAATTCATCTCCTTTTGCAATAACTCCAATCATTGGGGCATCATTCATAAAGGTAGTTTGCACATATTTGTCGGCAGTCCTTTTTTCCTCAGTTTTAATTGATGAACCCATAGCGGATCCCTCGTAAACCAATTTTAAGGATTGTATTTTGTCTACTGCTGTTTTACCCCCGATTGCCTCAAAATAGGCATCCAGAACGCTCTGTACATTTACACCTTCTGGTAAAACAATATCATAATTAGGTTTTTCCACGGCTTTTGCATACTTATCAAAATAGTTCACAGGAAGCATTCTGCCATTGAAAGAAATTTTTTCGAGATTTTCTATTACGTCACTTCCTTTGCCTGCTACGACAATCCTTGCATTACTTATATGGAAGTATTTCTTAGCGGCTTTCTGAACATCCTCAACGGTGATAGCATTTATGCGTTCTAAATAGGTCTTGTAAAAATCATTGGGCAGGCCTTCTGTTTCAATATTTAAAGCATATCTGGCTATTGTTGAGGGTTGTTCTAAGGCCAATACAAAACTACCGATATACACGGATTTTGCAATTTCCAATTCCTCTTCAGAGATTGGATCTGTAATAATTTTATTGATTTCACTCAATAACTCTACAATTGCACTGTCAGTAACTATATTTCTTACCGGAGTAAATGCCTTAAATGTAGAAAGCCCATATTTATTATCACCAAGCCTTGACCTTGAATAATAAGTGAACGCTCTGTCTTCTCTTAATTTCTGTTCTAAGCGACTAACAGATGCTCCCCCTAAAATAAAGTTTGTAATCTTTGCTGACAGGTAATCTTCATCTTTCATTTTAAGATTAACCAGATTTTCAACAGATACTTCCGATTGCACTGCATTGGGAACATCCACAAAGTTGATCTGTGTATACTGCACGTCCAGAGGTTCTGAGTATCCCAATGAAGGTGGTGATGCTTTTACCCAATCGTCAAAATTTTTGGTAATTAAATCCTTTACTTCATTAAACTTAACATCCCCTATCACTACCAGATAAGCATTAGCCGGAACAAACAATTCCCTGTAAAACCTTTCTACATCTGCCAAGGTAACATTGTTTACCGTTTCTTCGGTGGCAAACTCACCATTGGGATGATTGACGCCATATGCCAGGGCATTTTGAACTCTGCTGGCAATTGCAGAAACATCTTTTTCCTCAGATTTAAGTGCCGTAATTAATTTGGCCTTTTCTTTATCAAATTCTTCCTGGGTGAAGTTGGGATTAATTGCTGCATCCGCCATAAGTTCCACAATCCTCGGAAAATATTTAGATAGAGATGATGCGAAGGCACTTTGAAATCCAAAGTTTATTCGTGCGCCTAGAAAATCTACCTCTTCATTAAAATCATCTTTGGAAATAGTTTTACTGCCATTCCCCAGTAAACTTCCGGTAAGAATAGAAACTCCTGCTTTCCCACCTTCCGCAACCGGCGGATTATCAATAGTTAATTGTAAGGAAACCCTGGGTAATTTATGATTTTCAACAACCAAAACTTTAAGGCCGTTAGGCAGCTCAAAACGGTGAGGATCCTTAAGATTAATCTCAGGGGCAGGCCCTGGTTCAGGCATAACACTTCTGTCTACCTGAGCATTAAGGGTAATGGCCATTAATGCAATAGTGATTGTAAAATATAATTTTTTCATATTTTCAATTGTCAATATTTTCTTTTGGTAAATAATTTAGGATAACCCTTTGGTTAGTATTCAAATATTTATTGGCCACTGCCTGTATCTCTTCCCTTGTGATAGACCGGTAAATATCAATTTCTTTGTTTATTAATTCGGTATCGCTATATAATAAATAATTTCGAGCCAAAGAGTTTGTTATACCTTCAATACTTGAATTTGAATTCACAAAATTATTTTCAAATTTATTCTGTAATTTTTGATAATCGTTTTCAGAAATCAATTCTGAACGCACTTTTGAGATTTCTTCTTCCATTTCGGAAACGAGCACATCCAATGAGGTTTCACCAACAGGCAGAGCATAGACTAAATACATTCCATAATCCTCCTGATCAAGATTTATAGCCCCTACCTGAAGTCCTTGTTTTTGCTCATCAACTATTTTTTTATAAAGCTTAGAGCTCTTGCCATCACTCAAATAGGCAGATATCATATTAAGCACATATGCATCCCTATCTCTGAAACCAGGAATTCTATAGGCTATTCCCCCCAAAGGTATTTGAATATTTGCATCATAGGCAGTAACTATTTCTTCCACTGCTATTGGCGTTTCTTTTGGATAATCCCTCACTACATCTTCCCCTCTTGGAATTTCAGCAAAATAGTCTGAAACCATTTTTTTAGTTTCTGTGATGTCTATATCCCCTGCAACTACTAATACAGCATTATTGGGAACATAATACTTTTTGTTGTAAGCAATAACATCTTCAAGTGTAGCTGCATCCAGATCTTCCATATAGCCTATATTTGGATCTTTGTACGGATGAACTTTAAACAGACTTTTTCCTAAAACTGTAAGTAATTGTCCATAAGGCGAATTGTCAACCCTTAGCCTCTTTTCCTCCTTTACAACTTCTTGTTGTGTTTCTACTCCCTTTTGGTCAATAATAGGGTGTAACATTCGTTCCGATTCCATCCACAGACCTAATTGCAAATTGTTTGAAGACAAAATCACATAATAATAGGTTCGATCCTGTGAGGTGTTAGCATTAAAAGTACCACCTCTTGAGGAAACGATTTCCCGCCAGGTTCCTGTTTCAATATTTTCTGTACCCTCAAACAACAGATGCTCAAAGAAGTGAGCAAATCCGGTGCGGCCTTCAGTACGGTCTTTTCCACCAACATGGTACATCACCGCTGTGGTTACTACAGGGGCGGTATTATCCTGATGCAGAATAACATGAAGCCCGTTTTCCAGGTCATATTCCTCATAAATGACTTCTTGTGCGGCAACTTCCACAAAAGCAATGAAAGCAAGTAATAACAAGTAAAAATATCTTTTCATAAAAATTCGATAAATAGATTGATTTGTGTGCTCGTTTTAAAAGAATTTAAAGTGCAGCTAATATAAATTTTTCATGCTTATGTGAAAGAAAACTCTGCTTCTTTAACAAGATTTTATATGAAAATTGAACAATTATCATTATTTTCAAAGATGTAAGTCCAAAAAAAATAAGAAGATGAAAAGAATTGCCCTTCCAATACGCTTTGGCATTGCAACAAGCGGGAGTCTTATTGCATATTTTTTGGTTTTATCGCTATTTGGTCTTCACACCAATGTATTTTTTAGTCTTTTTAATGGGGTAATTACCGGTTTCGGGATTTATGAGGCCATAAAATATTTTAGACTTCAGGAAAAATACAACTTTAACTACGGGGTAGGATTTAAAGCTGGAATGGTGACTGGTGTCGTGGCAACACTAATTTTTACCTTCTTTTTTGCTCTCTATTCTACTGAAATCAATACAGAATTTTTAGAGCAACTATCAACCAGCTGGTTTAATAATTTTAAAAATTTTGAGGGAATTGTATTCTTCACTGTAGCAATTATGGGTTTTGCTACGACCCTGGTGCTGACACTTACTTTTATGCAGCTGTTCAAAACTCCAAAGGGCCTCAAGAAAAAATCTGTTTAGAACAAAAAAACTCTTGTGATTTCCCAATTTAGCAGTATATTTGCACCCGCCTTTAAGGTGCCTTATGCATTTAATTTGCTAAAAAGCGCTTTTAAAGGGAAATAAAAATATTTAATTTTACGCTATGTATGCAATTGTAGAAATAGCAGGGCAGCAATTTAAAGTTGCAAAAGACCAAAAAGTATATGTTCACCGATTACAGGAAGGCGAAGGAAAGAAAATTTCTTTTCACAATGTACTTCTTTTGGAAGATGGTGAAAACATTACAATTGGCGCCCCAGCTATAGACGGAGCCGCAGTAGAGGCTAAAGTCGTTAAACACCTCAAAGGTGACAAAGTTATTGTCTTTAAAAAGAAAAGACGCAAAGGTTATCGAAAGAAAAACGGGCATCGCCAGTATTTAACAGAGTTGATAATCGAAGGTATTACGGCCAAGGGCGCCAAAAAAGTGAAAGCCAAGGCTGAAACTAAGAAAGAAGCTCCTGTAAAAGCTGCCCCTGCTAAAAAGGCAGCTCCAAAAGCTGAAGCTCCTAAGGCTAAGGTTGAAAAAGCGAAAGCAGCACCAGCACCTAAAGAAGCAGTTGACTTAAGCAAAAAGACCGTAGCAGAATTAAAAGAAATGGCTAAAGCTAAAGGAATATCAGGTATTTCTTCAATGAAAAAGGCCGATCTTATTGAGGCATTGAATAAATAAAATAATAACTAATACCAGGCTGGTCCTGGTATAAAAAGTAATATTATGGCACATAAAAAAGGTGTAGGTAGTTCTAAAAACGGTAGAGAATCAGAATCGAAACGCCTAGGCGTTAAGATTTTTGGAGGACAAGCTGCTATTGCTGGAAATATTATTGTAAGACAACGTGGAACCAAACACTACCCTGGCAATAATGTCTACGCAGGTAAAGATCATACCTTACATGCTAAGGTAGACGGACTTGTAAAGTTTCAAAAGAAAGCAGGCGGGAAGTCCTATGTTTCTATAGAGCCTTTTGAGGCATAAAACTCAATTGAATAACTCAAAATAAAAACCCATTATGTTTTCATAATGGGTTTTTTATTTCTAAATAAAACATTATTTCTAATACCTGTAGTAGTCCGGCTTATAGGGCCCTTGAACTTCAACACCAATGTAGGATGCCTGATCTTTTCGTAATTTAGTTAGCTCAGCACCCAAACGCGCTAAATGCAGTTTAGCAACTTTTTCATCCAAATGCTTAGGTAGCATATATACTTGGTTTTCATAGTTATCACTATTATTCCAAAGTTCTATTTGTGCTAGGGTTTGGTTCGTAAATGAATTACTCATGACAAAGCTTGGATGACCTGTGGCACATCCTAAATTAACCAATCGGCCTTCAGCAAGCACTATTATATCTTTTCCATCAATGGTATATTTATCTACCTGAGGTTTGATCTCATCCTTTGTTTTACCATAGTTATCATTTAGCCATGCCATATCTATTTCATTATCGAAATGCCCAATATTACATACGATAACTTTATCGCGCATAGCTCTAAAATGTTCTTCCTTGATTATATCTTTGTTTCCGGTAGCAGTAATCACAATGTCTGCCTTCCCTACTACGTTATCCAGTGTTTTTACCTCATAACCGTCCATACAGGCCTGTAGTGCACATATTGGGTCTATCTCGGTAACTGTCACTATCGCTCCAGCCCCTCTAAAGGAAGCTGCAGTGCCTTTACCAACATCACCATAACCCGCAACAACAACACGTTTTCCTGCCAACATAGTATCTGTGGCCCGGCGAATAGCATCAACCGCACTTTCTTTACAACCATATTTATTGTCAAATTTTGATTTGGTAACCGAATCATTCACATTAATGGCAGGCATGGGCAATACCCCATTTTTAAAACGCTCATACAGTCGGTGAACCCCGGTTGTCGTTTCTTCTGAAAGGCCTTTAATTCCTGATGTTAATTCAGGAAATTGATCCAGTACCATATTAGTTAGATCGCCCCCATCATCCAGTATCATATTCAGCGGTTTCCGCTCTTTACCAAAAAATAGCGTTTGTTCGATGCACCAATCAAATTCCTCCTCATTCATGCCTTTCCAAGCATATACAGGTATCCCTGCAGCTGCTATAGCGGCGGCGGCATGATCCTGAGTGGAAAATATGTTGCATGAACTCCACGTAACTTCTGCACCCAGGGCAATAAGAGTTTCTATCAATACCGCGGTCTGTATTGTCATGTGCAGACAACCCGCGATCCGCGCACCTTTTAGTGGTTGTTCTTTTTTATATTCTTCACGTAATGCCATTAGTCCTGGCATCTCTGCTTCAGCTAATCTGATTTCTTTTCTTCCCCATTCTGCCAATGAAATATCTTTGACTTTAAATGGTACGTAGGGTATAGTCTTGGTTTGCATATCTTTTTTATTTTTTTACATTCGCCTAACCGAAATTCTTTCAAAAATTTCAGGAAGCAAAGGTAATGAAAACTTAAAAAACTATATGCCTCTTTACAAAACTATAGCAGTTAATCCAAGAATTAAGGTGTACATCTGGAAGATTACTGAATCTGAAAAGGAACTTGCCTTAAATATTAACCTTACTAACGCATGCCAGCTAAGGATGGATGGTATGAAGTCTGAACTGCACAGGAGAGGATTTTTAAGTATAAGGCATTTAATGGGGTTAGCAGGCTATGTTGACAGCGATTTGTTTTATGACCAGGCTGGAAAGCCACATT
>CBDUGN010000008.1:0-33881 GCA_965366915.1 uncultured Eudoraea sp.
AAAGCGTGCTAAGAGCCTCCGGTCTGGGTGCAAAAACCATTGGAAGAATGCACAACCCCTTCAATGGAGAACCACCCATAGTGCTGGCGCATAGAAAGCAGTGAAATGACAAATAGCAAATCACAAATCACAAAAAAGATATGAATAGGATATATGATCTGGAACAAAGGACCTACTTATTTGCTAAAAACTGCCGCTTTTTTGTTAAGGCGTTGCCCAAAAGTTTGAGCAATATTGAGGATGGAAGGCAGCTGATAAGATCTTCGGGGTCTGTAGGCGCAAATTACATTGAAGCTAATGAAAAATTAGGGGATAAAGACCTTACAATGAGGCTCAAAATAGCTAGGAAGGAAGCCAAGGAATCAGAGTACTGGCTTAGACTTTTAAAAGATTTAAATGCTAATCATGAGGAGATAACAGAAGAATTAATACGCGAAGCCTTTGAATTAAAAAAAATACTGTCATCTATTATTAATAAGACTTCCAGGAAAAATGATGCCTTGTAATTTGATATTTGATTTTTGGGATTTACAAGCTCCTTTTTTTGGAATTTGAACTTTGAACTTTGGAATTTATACAGCATGTATCTCAACTGTCACACATACTACAGCCTTCGATACGGGACTTTTTCCGAAGTAGCCCTCTTAGAACTTGCCCAGGAAAACCAGGTGACTCAACTGGTACTTACAGATATTAACAATACCTCCGCAGGCCTGAACTTTGTCCGTAAAGCAACTGAATACAACATAAAACCCATTTTAGGAATCGATTTCAGAAACGGGGCAGATCAATGTTTTGTGGGCATTGCCAAAAACAATGAAGGCTACCAGGAACTAAACACCTTCCTCTCTGTCCACCTTCACGAAGAAAAAGAAATCCCCCAAAGAGCCCCGAAGTTTAAACATGCCTACGTAATCTACCCCTTTGAAAAGGTGCTGCTCAATGACCAGAACGATTTCCGGGAGCATGAGTTTATAGGAATTTCCATAAGGGATCTCCGGCGGCTCCCCTTCTCCAGCTTAGTGGAAAAAAAAGACAAGCTGGTAGTATTACAACCCGTAACGTTTAGAAATAAGCGCGACTTTAATGCGCACCGATTGCTGCGGGCCATAGATAAGAATGTGCTGTTAAGCAAGCTCGCCAAGGAAGAAGAGGCCAGCGAAGAGGAAAAAATGTTTCCTATTCAAAACCTGGCCGCGGCCTTTGCCGAGTTCCCCTTTATTCTCGAAAACACAGAATGGCTCATGAATTCCTGCAGCATCCATTTTGATTTTTCCAAAAACCGCACTCCCCAGAACCTGCAGACCTACCTGGGAAGCAAAGAACAAGACGAAAAACTCCTGGAGCAATTGTGTCGGGACGGTCTCCCTTACCGCTACCCTGAGGTTGACCAACCTATTCTGGAGCGTCTGGAAAAAGAGCTGGGATTGATAAAAGAGAAGAACTTTGTCTCCTATTTTTTAATTAATTGGGACATTGTTTCAAAGGCCCGGGAAAAAGGATTTTTCTATGTAGGGCGGGGTAGTGGTGCCAACAGCATTGTGGCTTATTTGCTGCGAATTACCGATGTAGACCCCATAGAACTCGATCTGTATTTTGAGCGCTTCATTAACCTCTATCGTGCCAATCCGCCCGATTTTGATATTGATTTTTCATGGAGAGACCGGGAAGAGATTACCCAGTATATTTTTGACCGCTTTGACCATGTCAGCCTATTGGGCACCTATGTCACCTTTAAACATAAGGGCATTGTACGGGAACTGGGAAAAGTCTTTGGTCTGCCAAAGGCTGAGATTGATGTTTTAAGTGACGGGCACTACCAGCTTTCCCAGTTAGATGAGGTATCGCTACTGGTATTAAAATACGGACAGTTAATAAAAGGCTTCCCCAACTACCTGAGCATCCATGCGGGCGGGATCTTAATTACCCAAAGACCTATCCACTATTTTTCGGCTACGCATTTGCCGCCAAAGGGTTTTGCTACTGCTATGTTTGATATGGTCATTGCCGAAGATGTAGGCCTCTATAAATTTGATATTTTGGGCCAGCGAGGCCTGGCAAAGATCAAGGAAACCCTGCAGATCCTGCAACTTAATAATCCAGAGGAGTTTCAAAAAATTGACATTCATAATATCAAAAGATTTAAGGAAGATCCCCGTATTAACCAGCTGATAAAAACCGCCCAGTGTATGGGGTGTTTTTACGTAGAATCGCCTGCCATGCGGATGCTCCTAAAAAAGCTGGAGGTAGATAATTATTTGGGCCTGGTGGCGGCGAGTTCCATTATCCGTCCCGGGGTGGCCAAAAGCGGGATGATGCGCGAATACATCCTGCGGCATCGCGAAAAGGGCAGGGCAGAGGAGAAGGGTCACCCGGTAATGCTAAACATTATGCCTGAAACCTATGGTATTATGGTCTACCAGGAAGATGTCATAAAAGTGGCCCACTATTTTGCCGGACTCACCCTGGGAGAGGCCGATGTGCTGCGAAGAGGGATGAGCGGAAAATTCCGTTCCCGGGAAGAGTTCCAGAAGGTGCAGGACAAGTTTATGGACAACTGCCGTAAAAAGGGCTATGAAGAAAAGCTGATCTCCGAGATCTGGCACCAGGTAGCCAGTTTTGCCGGTTATGCATTTGCTAAGGGGCATTCTGCTTCCTATGCCGTAGAGAGTTACCAGACCCTGTTTTTAAGGGCCTATTACCCTCTGGAATACCTGGTAGCGGTTCTTAACAATGGGGGTGGTTTTTACCGTTCCGAATTTTATGTGCACGAAGCCCGGATGATGGGAGCAAGCATACATGCACCCTGTATAAACAAGAGTTTTGCGGTAAACTGTATTTATGGTACAGATATCTATCTGGGCTATATGTATTTAAAAGAACTGGAGAGCCGGGTGATGGATCGTATTCTTAAGGAGCGGCATCTGCATGGAGTCTTTACTTCTTTGGAAGACTTTTTAGACCGGGTGCCTATTTCCATAGAGCAGCTGAGTATTCTTATTCGTATAAATGCGTTCAGGTTTACAAAAATCAACAAGCACAAATTGTTATGGGAGGCACATTTGTTTCTTTCCAAAGGCACTATAGTTGATCACCCTAAACTGTTCCCGCCTACCTACCAAAAATTTAAGATTCCACGCCTTCATACCACAGATCTTGAGATGGCCTTTACCCAGTTGGAGTTGCTGGGGTTCTGTCTGTGTTCTCCTTTTCATTTATTAAAGGAATCTCCTAAAAACACAAATGGCAGCAGGGATTTGGAGCGGTATTTAAACAGGAATATAGATATCTATGGCTATCTGGTTACTGTAAAGAATACGAATACGCATACGGGTAAGCGCATGCATTTTGCCACCTGTGTAGACCAGCATGGAGCGGTGTTTGATACAGTGCTTTTTCCTCCGGTGGCGGCCAAATACTTTTTTAGGGGCAAGGGTATTTATAGATTTTATGGCAGGGTAGTAAGTGAGTTTGGCTTTTTAAGTATAGAGACTATAAAAATGCAAAAGCAGGAAGTGATCCAGGACCCCAGGTATGCTGATATGAAGACCGCTAATAAGAGACGGTTGATAGCACCCAAAAAATAAAGTTAGCATTTTTTGAGGATAAGAAATATTATGTACTTTTAAAAAAAACTCCGGATGCTTCACAAAATAACCCCTTTCAGATATGTCTATATTATAGCTGTCATTTTTACCCTTATAAATTCTCTTTGTTTTATTGCGATGGGAATTTCCCGAAGTATAAAGGGTTACAGAGCATATTTTAATGCAGATTTTTTAAACGTTAAGCAGCATCATCCTGGAATATACCTTTTTGAGGCCTTAGATGCCTTTATGATCTCTTTGGTATTTATGATTTTTGCCATGGGGGTAGCCCGGTTGTTTATTTTTGACAAGACCGAAGGAAAGAGGCTCCCTAAATGGCTCGATGTTAACAGTTTAGGTGAACTTAAAATATTGTTATGGCGTACTATTTTGTTTGCCTTAGTCACTTTTGCCGTCACGGACTTTTTAAAAAAACCTACAGCTAACTGGGAAATCCTGATCTTACCAATTTTTATTTTAATCCTTGCCGCGTCCTTGTTTTTAATTCACAAACGAGAATAGTAAAGTATATTAACAGTTAGTATAGAACCAACAATAAATAAGGGGATAGGGGATCCCTTTTAAGACCCTAGAAATGGTTTTAAGCATAAATCAAAAAGACCAAAAAACAGCAGAGTCCATCCGGTCTGTTTTTCAGGCCTCTTACGCCATAGAAGCCAAACTTTTAAACGCAAAAGATTTTCCGCCTTTAAAAAGAACTTTAGAGGAGTTTTTGGCAAGTTCAAACAGGTTTTACGGCTACTATCTGACTGAGCACCTGGCCGGCGTGGTTGAAGTTAAAGTGGCAGCCAAAAACACTCATATCCAAAGCCTGGTAGTACACCCGGAATTTTTCAGGCAGGGAATAGGTAGTGCCCTGGTTCAATTTGTATTAGACAATTACAACACCAAAACTTTTACTGTAGAAACAGGCCTGGCTAATGAACCGGCTAAGGATTTGTATTACGGCTTTCATTTTAGAAGAGAGAGGGAATACGATACCGAGCAAGGAATACGAAAAATTGCATTTTTAATGCGGAGGGCATAGTCCCGGTACAATAGCTTCTTGCTTTATACATAGTTGGAAGTCAATTTTTATCTGGTCTGGGCACAATTCCTGTCCGTTTTCCCCATTCCAGCCACATTAGAGCCAGTGTCTTAACTATTTCCGGATTAGTAGCTGCCATATCATGCATTTCTGTACGGTCTTTTTCCATGTCAAACAGTTCCCAGGCCGCTAATTCCAATTCATCTTTTTTGTCCCAGATATAAGAATTTTTTTTACTTGCTTTAGAAATCAACTTCCACTTTCCCATTCGAACCGCACGATTGCCTTCATGCTCCCAATAAATGGCTTCCCTATCCAGGTCTTTTCCTTCCAAAGCGGGCACTAAACTTATACCCTCCATCGGATGAACAGTATTTTCATTGTAATTGGCAGGATATTCAAGACCACTTATATCCATACAGGTTGCCATGATGTCGATTAAATGTGCAGGGCTTTTTCTTAATTCACCACCATTTTTAATTTTTCCTGGCCAATGAACAATTAGAGGGGTAGCAATACCTCCTTCATGCACCCAATGTTTGTATTCCCTGAAGGGGGTGTTACTGGCATTTGCCCAGTTAAGGCCATATGCAGTATACCCATCAGCGGGGCCGGGCCAACCTTCTTTCATTATTTTCACGGGCTTTCCGTCACGACTGGTAAAAGGGATCATCTCGGTTTGTACTTCATCAGGAGCCATTGCTAACACCTCTTTTTCTTTCGGCATGTTTTTTATCCAATCCAATTCTTCTGCACATGCCCCATTGTCCTGTAAATAAAATATTACAGTATTCTCCAGTTGCCCCTGTACCTCTAGTGCATCCACAACCTGTCCGATTCCTTCATCCATTAGGGTAATCATGGCTGCATAGGTTTCCATATTCGCAAGTTCCCAGGCTTTATCGGGCACATTCTCAGACCAGGGTTGCACAAAAGAATCCCTTGGGCTTAATTCCCAATCTTCATTCGCTAACCCCATTTTCATCATCCTTTCAAAACGAGCTTTTCTCATTTCATCCCAACCCTTGTCATATTTTCCCTTGTACTCAGCTATAGCTTTCAAAGGTGCCTGCAACGGCCAATGTGGCGCGGGATACGATAAATAGAGAAAAAAGGGAGAATCCCTTTTATGTTCTTTTATACATTTTATGGCATAATCTGTAAAAGCTGTAGTGCTATAAAAGTCTTCTGATGGAGGCACATAGTCATTATCTTCTGCCAGAGAGCGAGGATCATAATGGCTGCCTGCACCGGAGATCATTCCATAAAACTTATCAAAACCTCTTTGCCTTGGCCAATTACTTTTATCAGGTTTATCTATGACGTAAGGAGTAATATGCCATTTGCCAGACATATAGGTAGAATAACCCCCTCTTTTTAAAGCCTCGGCAATGGTTACCGCATTGTTACTTAAATCTCCTCTGAATGCGGGTATTCCCCTGTCATATACCATATGGCCAATTCCTGCCTGTTGGGGATATAAACCGGTAAGCAAAGAGGCACGGCTGGGGCAACAACGGGCCCCGTTATAAAATTGAGTGAACCGTAAACCATTTACTGCCAGTTGGTCCAGCACAGGGGTATTAATTTCACCTCCGTAACAACCAATATCTGAATATCCCATATCGTCTGCAAGGATCAGAATAATATTCGGTGGAAGTTGTTTTTTAGGTTCTTCCTTGGGGGATTCACAGCTCTGAAAAAGGATAAGGCATACCAAAATTACGAGCAATGTAACAGCTGTATCCTTCATTGAACAGGAATCTTATTTAACCAAACCGCCATTTCCCCATTTCCCCTATGTGCCCAGGCATAATAAGGGATAGCGGTAAGCGTTGGACTTGTTATTTTAACCACACCGCCGAGTAAGTCGCGTTCATAAGTATAGGTAAATACTTCATCAGCTGGGACTCGTGAATTCAAGACCCCTTTGGGATTGTCTGCTTCTTCAGCGCAAAAGACCAGGGGCCCGCGTTCTAAAGCCATTTTACCTTTATTGGCAATAACAAGTTCATTACTTACCACTTTACGAACAGGCATTTCAAAGGCAATAGTTATCTTATCGTTCCTTTGCCAGTTATGTTTTTCCAGAGTTATGTAGCCATCTTCTATTAAAGGATTCACATTTTTACCGTTTACCTTTAGGGATACTGCTGGGTTATGTTCATCTGAATAACTATAAAGATCGCCATCCATGACTTCATTCCGTACCCATCCCGGAACTCTTAAGTTAAAAACTGCAGCTGCAGTTGGGGTGTTTAAGACTTCAATTTCAATCTGCCCATCCCAGGGGTAGTTGGTAGTCTGACTTAGTTGCAGATATTGGTCTTCAAGGGCAATCTCGGCCTTGTTACCCATATAAAGGTTGACGAATATTTCGTTCTCTTTAGTTGCATAGATATAGCCCGGAAGCGAAGGTAAAATGCGTACAACATTTACAGGACAGCAGGAACAATCAAACCAAGGCGATCTGCCGCAAACACCCTGGTTAAATTTAGTGAACCCATCGGCCTCAAGCGGATTTGGATAAAAGAATGTATTACCTTCAAAAGAAACCCCTGAAAGAAAACCATTATAGAGGGTTCGCTCAAAAACGTCCATATATTTTACTTCTCCGCTTTTGAGAAACATGCGCTGATTCCATAGCATTAGTGCAATTGCGGCACAGGTTTCGGTATAAGCTGTTGCATTTGGGAGTTCATAATTGGGGCCAAAGCCTTCGTGCCTTGGTTCTGCACCAATTCCCCCGGTGAGGTAAATCTTTTGGTGCACGATATTATTCCAAATTTTATCGAGCGCTTCATCATAAGCTCTTTCTCCGGTCAGAGCGGCCACATCTGTAGCCGCGGCATAGAAATACCCGGCCCTTACGGCATGCCCAACAGCCTCTTTTTGTTCTGGGAGCAGGACGTGGTCTTGCTGATATTTCCCGGCATATTTCCCCTCTGTAGTATTATGACCTTCTGCATTGCCCCGCTGATCTATAAAAAATTTGGCAAGGTCCAGATATTTTTTTTCTCCTGTAACACGGTACAGTTTCACTAACCCAAGTTCTATTTCCTGATGTCCTGGAACCCCCATGTTTTTGCCGGGCCCAAATTCTTGTTCCACTAGGTCAGCATTTTTAAGGGCGACATCCAATAAGGTTCTTTCCCCGGTTGCCCGGTAATGAGCAACTGCTGCCTCATAAAGGTGTCCCACATTATACAATTCGTGATAGGTTTGGAGATTGGTCCATCTTTTAGTTCCTCCACCGTCCGCGGCCTTTTCAGGATCTATACTGCGGTTGGTATATAGATAACCATCTTCTTCCTGAGCTGCCGCTATCTTAAAAATCAAATCGTCCAGATAGGATTTGAGTTCGGGATCATCATGTACTTGCAGTGAGTAACTAGCCCCTTCAATTACTTTGAAGACATCGGAGTCATTAAAAAATATGCCTTCAAATTCGCCTTCTTCCAATCCCCCGGCAATAGCAAAATTTCGAATCCTTCCTGTTTCTTCACACTTTTTAAAATCATAGGGTAATGTTACCTTCCGATTGGTTTCCAAACGGGGAGTCCAGAATTGATCCTCAATTTGAACCGAAGTAAAGGGTACGGGCTGAATAGGGTAATCTAAAATAGTACTATTGGCAGCAGCAAATTCAGTTTGAGGTTTTTTATCCTGACAGGAAACCGTAAGTAATAATCCGCTAACCATAAAACACTTAAAAAATAAAGAGGTTAGATGCAATTGGCCTGGATTATTCCGAGAGGTTTTAAAAATTATCTGCGACCATTCTAAGAAAAGATGTAAAATTTTATTTCTCATGTTTTTGGTTAATTATGTGAGTAACCTAACGCAGAATCTTTAGCCTCTTTTTTTGTTTTTCACATATATTAATTTATGTCTGCTTTTTGGGCTTTCCCTTTGCTCTATCTCAAATTTACCCACGGATTTGATTAATGGGGTCAATTTCTGAAAACCGTAATTCCGGGGATCAAAATTCGGTTGTTTCTTTTGCAACAAACTGCCTACATCCCCCAAAAATGCCCAACCATCGTCGTCCGATGTATCGTCAATAGTTGTAGCAATTAATTTGATTTCCTTAAAAGTTATCTTGTCTACGCTGTCTTTAGTTGCAGTTTTTTCACTTTCTGATTCTGCCTCCTTAGATTGGTTTTTCAGAATTTCGATATATATAAATTTGTCGCATGCCACAATAAACGGATTTGGTGTCTTTTTTTCCCCAATTCCAATCACTTGCATCCCTGCTTCTCTTAGTCGGGTTGCCAAGCGGGTAAAATCGCTATCACTGGAAACCAGACAGAAACCATTAACTTTTTCGGAATACAGTATATCCATTGCATCAATTATCATTGCTGAATCTGTGGCATTCTTTCCGGTTGTATAGCCATATTGCTGTATAGGAGTAATCGCATTTTCAAGAAGTAGATTTTTCCATTTCGTCAAACGAGGTTTGGTCCAGTCACCATAAATCCTTTTTATGGTGGGGTTACCGTATTTTGCTATTTCTTCCATCATCTCTTTAATGTAAGCCGACGGAATATTATCGCCGTCGATTAGTACGGCTAAATTTGAATTCATATTATAAATACTTTAAGTTCGATTTCTTTGCCGAAGATAGTGATTCCTAAATATTCTTGAGAAGGTTTTGTGGGTTGAATACTTGTCAATTCTAATCATCAACAGCAATTAAATTGGGTCTTTTGTCTAAATGGCCAATGATTTGCTCATAGGCTAATGCAAACTCTAATACCTTTTTGTCATCTCCAAATTTGCCCATTACCTGCATGCCCATTGGCCTGCCTTGTGCATCGAATCCGACCGGGACATTAACAACTGGGATACCTCCTAAACTGCCTAAAATAACTACTTCCATCCAGCGATGATAAGTATCCATCTCTCGTCCGTTTATTTCTTTAGGCCAGTGGATCTCTTTAGGAAACGGGAATACCTGGGCCGTAGGCAAAACCAGGAAATCAAATTCAGCAAACATCCTATCTAATTCCGTATACCAATTGGTGCGAATTATATTGGCTTTCTCTGCATCTTTCTCATCAAAACTCAGGCCTTGTTCAATTTCCCAGATCAACTCTGGTTTAAGCATTTCTCGAGTAGCAGGATCCTCATAGTATTCCAGCATATTCATTCGTCGGTAATGGCGGAGCGTGGTCCAGCTCTCCCATAAATCTGACATGGTAAAATTGGGCTGCATGGATTCAACCCGAGCTCCGGCGCCGGCTATGTCTGCAAGACTAGCTTCACATAATTCTATAATTCCTGCTTCCATCGCCAAATAATTATCAAGATTACCCATCCAGCCAATTTTGATCTTATCAAGACTCAGGGGTTTCAATTCGTTAAAAACAGGGTTAAGAGCAATTGTCTGCAATAATCTTATGGTATCACGGGTATTACGACCCATTGGCCCTGAAGTCCAAAGTAGTCGATTCTTGGCATCCCCCTCATCCATTACAACAGTTGTACTCGGTCTGAAACCTATCACATTATTAAATGCACCGGGATTTCTTAGGGAACCCATCATGTCCCCACCATCGGCTACCGGAAGCATGTGAGTGCCCAGCCCACATGCCGCACCACCACTACTGCCTCCACAGGTGAGTGCCGGATTGTAGGCACTTCCCGTAGTACCGAATACAGGATTGTAGCATTGAGAACCCAAACCAAATTCCGGAGTATTTGTCTTTCCAATAAAGATGGCTCCCTGACTTCTAATTTTGGCTACTAAAGCACTATCTTCTTCAGCTATTCGGGTTGCAAACATGGGAGATCCACTTGTATAAGGCAAACCTCCTACCGGAGCCAAATCCTTTACCGCATGTGGCATACCGTGCATCCAACCCCAATATTCATTTCTGGCCAGGGCTTGGTCTGCTTTTCTTGCCTGACTTAATAACTCTTCATCACTAACCATACTCACAATGGCATTATATACGGGATTGTATCGATGGATGCGATCCAGATAGGCCTGCATCACCTCTGCACAACTGGCCTGTTTTGTCCTTATCGCGAGCGAAAGGTCTGAAGCGCTAAGGTCCGTTAGATCGGACGAAAGATTAGCTGCAAAAACCTTGTTCGAAAAAGGAAAGGGTACGGAAAGTAAAGTGCCGAAGGTTGCCGTATTCTTAATAAATTGTCTTCGATTCATAGTGATTTTGAAGTATTTTAAATTTCTTATTCAAGTGAATAGGCAACATAAACATCATTGGATGGCGTACCCATTTTCCCTCCGCCGCAGGCGATGACAACATATTGTTTTCCATCTATTTCATAGGTGGCCGGGGTAGCATAACCCCCGGCATCTAAATTAGTTTCCCAAAGTAGTTCCCCGGTTTCCATACTGAATGCCCTAAATTTTTCATCCTTTGTTGCGGCTATAAAAAGTACACCTCCGGCTGTAATTACAGGCCCCCCGTAATTTTCAGTGCCACTAACGGGATATTCGGGATCATTCAATTCTTCTACATTACCCAGTGGAATTTTCCAGAGATATTCACCAGTATTTAAATCAATAGCGTTTAGCGTGCCCCAAGGGGGTTTTATTACCGGATAACCTCGATTGTCTTTAAACCTTCCAAAACCAACCATACCATAGGGAGTATCTTCTGTAGCTTCGGCCCTGTGATCTGTTGTTTCAATTCCACTTAAATATTCTGAAAGGGCTTTTATTTCTTCATCCGTAAGGTTTGGCATGGCAGGCATTGCCCCCTTGCCATTCTTTATATTATTAACTATATCTGTCTGTGAAAGTCTGGATTTGACATTTTGAAGTTCAGGGATAACACCAAGACCCTGTAAATTTCCGCCATGACAACGTGCGCAGTGTATTTGTGTTAAGGTAGCCCCGTAACTTAGTTTTTTACCATCCTTATATCCAATTCGGGCCATTCTAACAATCCATGGCATTTCATTAGAATTTACATACATAATGCCATTGCGTGGGTCTACAGCCGCTCCTCCCCATTCTGCACCACCATCAGCGCCTGGAAATAAAATTACACCTGCAGTATCAATAGGAAAGAATTGTCCTTCAGAGGTTACCTGTCTAAATCGCTCCAGGACTGTTAACCCTTTTGTGTTTTGTTCTTTATCTATAAAGTCGTCAACAAAAGCAGGTTGTTCAGGAGCGTAGAGATCTCCTTCTTTTAAAAGCTGCCTGGCAAAAGGGGCAGGTTTTAGGGGCAAGGGTTGTGTTTTTGCGGTGGTATCACCTGCCAGAGTAGTAGCAGGGTATGGTTTTTCTTCTATAGGGAAAAGAGGTTCTCCTGTTACCCGATTGAAGATATATACATGACCACTTTTGGTCACTTGCGCCACAGCGGGTATCTTCTTACCATCCTTTGTTACCTCAAGCAGGTTAGGGGGTGCCGGTAAATCCCTGTCCCAGACATCGTGATGCACCATTTGAAAATGCCAGATTCTTTCACCAGTGCTGGCATCAAGGGCCAACAGGCTATTGGCAAACAAATTATCGCCAACCCGGGCACCACCATACCAGTCAAATGCCGCAGACCCGGTTGGGGCATATACTATTCCGCGTTCTTCATCGAGTGCCATCCCCGCCCAATTATTGGCCCCGCCAATTTTATCATTTTTATAAGCGTCTTCTGGCCATGTTTCATAGCCAAACTCTCCCGGTTTTGGGATAGTGTGGAAGATCCATTCTAACGCACCTGTAATTACATTATAAGCCCTGATATGGCCGGGAGCCGCACCAGGAGATTCTGAGGTTCTGGATCCTAAAATATATAAATTCTTGTAGATTACTCCGGGGGTTGTAACCACGATAGGGACTTTTTCCGGGTCTCTTCCGAGGTCGTTTCTTAAATCAATGCTTCCTTTATTACCAAATGATTCAATCACTTTCCCCGTGGTTAGGTCTATTGCATAAAGCATATAACCTGAAGTATAAAACAATCTGCTCCTTTCTTCTGAATCCGAATCCCAGTACATTAAGCCACGGCTTAAACCTAAGCCTGTTTCATCTCCGGCTTCCGGTGTGTATTTCCATAGTTCCTTGCCTGTTTTTGCATTGACGGCAAATAGTGTATTAACAGCATTTACTCCAAAGAGTTTATCTTTTACTATTAGTGGATTTGTTTGTATCTGTGAATTTCTGTCCTCCGCAAGACCCCCGCTATTGTAACTCCATGCAAGTTTTAACTGCCCCACATTTTCCGTGGTAATTTCATCTAAAGACGAAAAGTGAGTTCTTTCCGGGTCACCCAAATAATGATTCCATGTTTTAAAATAGTCATTTTCATCTACTGAATGGTGGTTTGCGGATTTTTCCCAGGGAGCATTATCGCAAGCAGATAGGCTAAGAATAAAAAGCACTAATATTGAATTTAGCTTCATATAAGCTTCTGATTAAAGTTGATCCAAATCTGGTACAGTAAGCTCGTCTATATTCCATTTCGCCCTCTTGGCACCTGCCTGATAAGTACTTTCCAAAAAATTGAGCACAGTTTTTCGAGGGGTCGCAGAATTCTTAACATCTTCGTATCGCAACAAAGCCATGGGGCTTCCATTGCTGTCCTGCCAAAATGCTTCTTTTGGTTGCAGCGTTTCCTCATCTATCCCATCAGGGGATGGGTAGGTGTAGGAGTAATACATTGGTTCCGGCACATTGGTGTCGCCCACCCAAAACCCAAAACTAATTTGCTCATGGGAATACGTTTCTTTTTCCAAAATCCTTGCAGATTTATCCATAGGAGGAAGCCTCTTCCCTGAGAATCGGGTAACCACTAAATCGAGATGGTGCCAGTAAATATGTACGGGACAGGATTTACCGTAAAAACGGCCGCTAAATTCCTGAAAAACACTGTTATTCCACAACATGAGTTTCCAAAAGGTATTAATATACTTCCAATCGTAATGATGGTATTCAGTTATCTCATCAAAGCGTTTATCGATACCTACATCAAAGGGTTTTTCAATAAATTTAGGAAATACACCGAGACCATTTATTTCGCCCATAAACCGAGTATAAAATTCTGCAATACTGGGATTACTAATAAGGGATAGGACAATGTCTTCGCCAGAACTTCGTGAGATGATAACCGCTTTTCTTTTAATATCAAGCTCTATCTCAAAGCTGTCCAGACCATCATTTATGGGAATGCCATGCGTGCCAAAACCCCTGGAGGTCACATAAAGCGTAATGTACCACCAATGGTTTTTTCTTGTGGTAGATTTTAACCTGGTCTTGCCTATTATTTGTAGTATTAAGTGAAGGGTTAAACGAGTGTCTGTCCATTCATCAAAAGGTAATGCTGGTAGTTTTTCAGTTTCCATGATTTTCTTTTTCAATTGGATAAAACAATTTGATTTCTAGTGCTGTAAGAATTGGTTTTTGCTTAGGTTAAATCCCATTTTTTTCTTGGTTTTCGCGAAAGCATGGCATTTGCTTCTTTATCACCAATAAATTTTTCTTTTGCTGCATTCCATTGCAATTTTCTATTCAACTGCCATGAAATTAGTCCCAGATGCATGGGGAGTGTCATCTCCCTGGCATAAGCCAGGTTGGACTCCGATGGATTACGGGATTTTACCGCATCAACAAAGTTTTGTTGATGACCTGGAGAACGCTGAAGTGTCTTTGGAATCTCCGGAATATCGGTTACGGTTTCTCCATTTATAGTAATCTCCCTGGTTTCATAATCGCAGATTAGAGTACCATTTTCGCCTTCAAAGTAAGCTCCGATTCCCCTGTTTGCTGCACCGGGAACATTTGGTGGTGTGGAAGTCCAGAACAGCTTCAAGTCTTCAAATTCATAATCCACATCTATCCATTTTGGTGTATTCGCTATACCGTCTGCTACTTCCCCTCTGGCTGAAATACTCTTAAGGCCTTTAGGCTGAATAGCCCAGTAAACAACATCGGCAATATGGCACCAGAAATCTGCGAATACCCCACCGGAATAATCCATGAAATACCTGTAGGTAAAATGGCATTTAGCAGGAATATAATCTACATAAGGCGCTGGTCCCAACCACATATCCCAATCCAGTGTTTTGGGAATAGGCTTTATTGCAGTTTCTGTTAAATCAGGAGGCACACCAGTTTTCCACAACCTTACGGTATGCACTTTTCCAATGGCCCCTGCCTGGATCAATTCAACTACTCTGTGGTAATTATCTGTAGCATGGATCTGGGTTCCTAACTGAAAAATACATTTGTACTTCTTCTGGTTTTTAAGCATCAACTGTGCTTCTTTTACATCATAAGAAAGTGGTTTTTCACCGTAGACATCTTTCCCGGCCTGGAAGGCAAGGCTGGCAATCTGGCTGTGCCAATGATCCGGGGTAGCGCAGGTGATAGCGTCAATATCTTTCCGATCTAAAATTCTGCGAAAATCCTTGTACCCACTCACTTTAGGTCCTGGTTGCAAGCCTTCCAAAGTTTTTAAAGTCTTGGCTAAATGTAATTCATCTACATCGCAAAGGGCAACCACCTCCACTTCATCTAAACCGGCGAACCATTTCATATGGTTGTTTCCCATCCCACCAACCCCGATATGGGCTACACGAAGTCGGTCACTTGCTGCTACTTTACCTGCCAGCGAGGGTAGAAGGGTTAATCCCATAAGGCCCAGGCCACTTTTTTTTACAAATTCGCGACGGTTGTGTTTAGGTACTTTCATAGTAGTGTTTTATTACACTTTTAAAGTACAAAAAAAAGAGTTACTATTTAAGCCCCAAGTTAAAGGAGGGCTGTACCGGTACCGGGATGTCCTTCAAAAGATGTAAGCTTAATATTAAATTCCTTTTCATAGGCTTCAGATACCGTTCTAATAAAAGAATCTGCCACGTCTTCATGCACTAAATTGATCGTGCAACCCCCAAAGCCTCCACCCATCAGCCTGGAACCTAAAACCTCATCCACGTTTTGTGAAAAATCTACCAAAAAGTCAAGTTCAGGGCAACTTACCTCATACAAAGTTCGCAGTCCTTCGTGAGTTTGATACATTAGTGCCCCAAGCGTTTTTAAATCACCTTTTTCCAAAGCCTTTACCGCATCCAAAACCCTGTTGTTCTCTTGTACTACATAGGTACACCTATTCAGCACTTTGTGACTCATAGTCGTTTTACATGATTCGATCATCTCCAAATTGGCATCCCTTAGCGAAGCTATTAAAGGATATTTTTTTTGTAGGATGGAAACGCCTTCTTCACATTCATTTCTCCGGGTGTTATATTCACTACTGGCCAGACTATGAGAGACATTACTGTTTAATAATACTAGTTTGTAGGGGGCAATAAAAAAAGGCACATAGGTATAATCCATACTTTTACAGTCCAGTAAGATTACATGATCTTTTTTGCCCATTACTGAAGCAAACTGGTCCATTATTCCACATTTGGTTCCTACATAGTTGTGTTCCGCATCCCGGGAGAGTGTCACGATCTCGTGTTTAGACAGTCCAAGGTCAAAAAGTTCATTCAACCCAAAGGCAAGGCCACACTCAAGGGCCGCTGAAGAACTGACCCCTGAACCAACCGGTAGATCACTTTCAATAGTACATTGAAATCCTTTTAGTTCTTTATTTCTTTTATAAATTTCATACAACACGCCCAGAATGTAATTTTCCCATTGCGTGTTGCTTGGGGCGATGTGTTTGAGATCTACAACAAGTGCTTTTTTATATTCCTTACTTCTTATTTCACATTGAGTATCTGTATTATTTCTCTCTAGTGTGAATCGAATTCTCTTGTCTATTGAAGTAGGCAATACATATCCCAGATTATAATCTGTATGCTCCCCAATAATATTGATTCTGCCTGGAGAATGTACAATCACTTTATCTAAACCCTGTTTGCCCATTTCTTCTAATTAAGGTCGTTTACTTTTCGTATCAAAATTTAAAATTTTCTGTCCGGGTTAAATGGTTTAATATCCATGGCCGTGTTTTTACCGTCAATAATTTCCGAAACGAGTTTCCCTGTTGCCGGGCCAAGACTCCAGCCCATCATGGCGTGTCCGGTGGCAAAAACCAGGTTGCTATAAGATTTACTCTTGCCAATATAAGGTAAGCCGTCCGGACTTACCGGCCGAAGTCCGCTTTTAGCATTTGACTTGTCTTCTTTGCTAATTTCAATTTCCGGGTAATAACTTTTTGCGGCATTTGCAATGGCCTCTACCCTTTCTTTTCTGATAGTATCATTTATTCCTGAGAATTCCATAGTGCCTGCAAAACGGGTAAAACCCTGCATAGGGGTTACCGCGGCTTTAGCTTCCATAAGTACAGCGGGAATGCTGATACCGGTAGGCTTTGTTACATTAATTGAATATCCTTTTCCTGCTTGCAAGGGAAGCTTAACAGCCAATAGTTTTGACAGCCTGCCACTCCAGGAACCCGCTGCCATCACAACTTCGTCTGCTTTGTAAGATGCCGTGGAGGTTTTTATTTCGGTGATATGACCGGCTGAAGTTGCTATCTCCAGGACTTCTTCATTGGTTTTTATGATCACCCCGGCATTTAAAAGATGGTTTAGCATTTTAGGCATAAATTCCGGAGGGGTGGTGTGGCGGTCACATTCATAATGAATGGCCCCTTTTACGTCTAATTTTACATTAGGTTCCAACTTCTTCAATTCTGCATTGTCAAGGGATTTTACCTCCAGTCCAAGAAAACGCGCTTTCCGGGCTACTTCTAATTCATCTTCACCAGCTTTATCTGTTTTATACAGCATGAGCAGGCCTTTATTTTCAAGTTGAAATTCGCCTAAATCACCGGAAGCATAGATGTCTTCGAATAAACCACGACTTAAAATATTAATATCTTTGATCACCGGAATGGCCCTTGCTACTTTTGCTTTAGTGGAAGACTTGTGAAAATACCAGGACCATCTGAAAAAATCCGGATCCCAACGTGGTTTCAAATAAAACGGACTTGCCGAATTAAACATCCATTTAATGCCTTTAGCAATCATTCCCGGAGAAGCAAGCGGAATAATATGGCTAGGGGTAATATAGCCTGCGTTAACAAAAGAAGCCCCTGTAGTTATGTCCGATTTATCTATGACCGTTACCTGATGCCCTTCCTTATTAAGATAATAGGCAGAACTCAATCCTGTAATTCCGCCACCAATGATAACTATACGCTTACTCATATTAAATTACCTGAAAGCCCTTTGCAAAAGGGTCATCATCATCAATGATTATTTTATTATATCCATAAATCCTGGCCCATCCTTGAATGCTTGGGATAATAGCTGGTTGTTTATCTAAAGTAGTTACTTCTTCGATACGTCCTGTAAATTGGGACCCGATAAAACTCTCGTGGATGAAATCTTCACCCGGTTTAAGGAGGCCTTTTGCATACCATTGTGCCATTCGGGCAGAAGTGCCTGTGCCGCAGGGTGAACGATCAATAGCCTTATCCCCATAAAAAACAGCATTTCGAGCTGTCGCATTGGGCGCTAAAGTTTTGCCTGTCCACAGAATATGGCTCACATCTCTGATGGTTTTGTTTTCCGGATGTACAAATTTATCAGCGTATTTATTGTTAATACGCTCCCGTATCTCACGGCTAAACTGAATAAGTTCCGAAGCGGTATAATCCTGCAAGCCATTAAAGTTTTTCTGAGGGTCTACAATGGCATAAAAATTTCCACCATAAGAAACATCAAAAACTACAGTGCCTAAATAGGCGCTTGCAATACTCAATTCGCTGGCTGCGAGAAAGGATTTTACATTGTTAAATTTTACCCAATCTACTTTTTTATCTGTTTGGTGATATACAACTTCTACCAGGCCAGCAGGAGTTTCAAGCCTTATCTTTCCAGGGATTTTAGGCTGTATGAGCCCTTCTTCAATTCCTATAGTAATGGAACCAATTGTACCATGACCGCACATAGGTAAACAGCCACTGGTTTCAATAAATAAAATGCCAAGGTCGTTTACAGGATCTGCCGGGGGGTAAAAAATACTACCACTCATAATATCATGGCCGCGAGGTTCAAACATAAGGCCTTTGCGAATCCAGTCATAAGATTCCAAAAAATGCTGTCGCTTTTCACTCATGTTCCCGCCTTTCAAATCGGGGCCACCCTGAGCCACAACCCTTACAGGATTTCCGCAAGTATGAGCATCAATACACTTAAAGGTAGTTATTGCCATTAGCCTGTGTGGGGTTAAATCGCTGCATCTGTATAAACCCCGTTTACCAATCGTAAAATTCGCAGGGGATTCTCATCTTTAAGGGCATCCGGGAGAAAATACTGAGGCCAGTTTTGAAAGGCAACCGGTCTAACCCAGCGTTTTATTGCATATGGGCCTACCGCAGTAAACCTGCTATCTGTTGAGGCAGGAAATGGTCCGCCATGCACCATAGAGGGACAAACTTCTACTCCGGTAGGAACGCCGTTAAAAATAATCCGGCCAACCCTACTACCCAGTGCAGCCACTATATTTTCATGTTCACCTACTTCCTTTTCGCTTCCTAATATGGTGCCGGTAAGCTGTCCTTCCAAATGAGTGAGTATCGTTGTAAGTTCAAAAGTGTCCTCGCACTGAACAACAATAGAAAAGGGGCCAAATACTTCCTGGTGTAATTTAGGATTCTCAAGAAAATTTTTCCCTTCGGTTGTAAGTACAAGTTGTTGAGCAAAATAGGGCTGCGGTTCTGTTTCAAAATTTGCTATGGGGCTGGTGCCAGACTGTTCAGAAGCTATTTGCTTGCCTTTTTCATAATTACCGTAAATATTGGGATGCAACATACAACTAGGTTCCAGTTTGGCAATTTCTTTTCCAAGGGAACTGATAAAAGTGTCTAAGGCTTCACTTTTAAGGCCTAAAATAAGTCCGGGATTGGTGCAAAATTGTCCTGCCCCCAGCATTATTGACCCCGCGTATTGTTCTGCCCAATAATTGCCTTTTTCATGTAGGGCAGATGGGAAAATCACCACAGGATTAATGCTGCCCATTTCTGCGAAAACCGGAATGGGTTCTGGACGTTGGCCAGCTAATTTTTGCAGGGCTGTTCCACCCCTGATACTTCCCGTAAATCCAACCGCTTTTATCGCCGGGTGTTTAACAAGTTGTTGGCCCACTTCAATTCCACTGCTGTTTAAGTTGGAAAAGACCCCATTGGGCATATCTGTTTTTTTTGCCGCTTTTTGAATAGCTGAGGCTACCAGTTCACCGGTTCCGGCATGCATTGGATGACTCTTTACAATAACCGGACAACCTGCCGCAAGTGCGCTGGCAGTATCGCCACCGGCAGTGGAATAGGCTAGCGGAAAATTACTTGAACCAAATACCGCGACCGGTCCCATGGGGAAAAGCATCTTTCTTATATCCGGTTTTGGCACGGGGGTCCTGTCTGGTAGCGCCGTATCTATGCTGGCCTCTAACCAGGAACCATCTTCCAAAGTGTTGGCAAAAGTTCTTAACTGACCTACCGTTCGGCCGCGTTCTCCTTTCGCCCTTCCTTCGGGGAGACCGCTTTCCAGGCAATAAGTTTCGATGAGCACATCGCCCAGGGCTTCTATTTCATCAGCAATAACTCTTAAAAAACCCGCCTTACGTTCCGCCGTAAAATTTCTATAACTTTCAAAAGCCTCAGAGGCAAGTTTTGCTGCTTCATTCAGCTCCTCCTCCGTGGCTTCATAAAAGGTCCATTCGTTTTCCAGATTTAATTTTGGATTAAAAGTTTTATAGGTAATACCACCTTTGCCAGCGTATTTATTTCCAATATAATTCTTCCCTGTAATCATAGTCTTATTCATTATGCAGTATGAAAAGTTGATTTTTTCAAAGCTTGATAATCTGGTAATTTGGGCCTGGTTCTCATTCCTTCTTCAATTATTTTTAAAACCCTTTGGCGTTCATCTCCACGAAGAGGTAGCCTTGGAGCCCTGACGTTTTCTGTACCTATACCCGTCGCAACTTCAGCCAGTTTGATATTCTGCACAAGTTGCGGGCTTATATCCAGTTCCAATAGCGGTAAAAACCAGCGGTATATTTCCAGGGCCTCGGCAGTTCTACTGGCTTTTGCAAGTTCGAAAATGGCTACAGTTTCCTGTGGAAAGGCACAGACCAGGCCGGCCACCCAACCATCGGCCCCCATTAATATACTTTCAAGTCCAAGGGTATCTACTCCGGTAAGTACTTTTAATCGCTCTCCGAATCTGTTTCGTATTCGGGTTATATTAGAAATATCACGCGTAGATTCTTTTACTGCCTGTATGTTGTTGCATTGTAGCATTTCCTCGAACATATCTAAAGTAACTTCAATGCCATAATCTACAGGATTGTTATAGATCATGATAGGCAATTCTGTACTTTGGGCAATGGCCTTAAAATAAGTTACCGTTTCAAAATCATTCGCTTTATAGCGCATCGGGGGTAGCATCATAAGTCCGCTTGCACCATATTTCTCAGCGTTATTTACAGCCTTAATAGCCCCTTTGGTAGATTGTTCGGCTACGTTTATTATAACGGGTATTTTCCCATCTACAATTCCCACAGTAGCCTCAATCAGGATTCTTTTTTCATCGTCAGAAAGTGTACTGGCTTCTCCCAGGGTGCCTCCCAGAATAATTCCACTAACACCGGCCTTAACCTGGGCATTTATGTTTACCTCAAACATTTTTAAATCCAGAGTATCTGTCTCTGTGAATTTGGTAGTTACAGCGGGCATCACGCCCTTCCATTCTACTTGCATAGTTATTGCGAATTAGTTGAAATATGTAAAATTACTTATTTTACCACATCGAATTTATAAACGGTTTTTGATTTGTATATCTCTCCCGGTTTTAAAAGCGTGCTTGGGAATTTTGGTTGGTTTGGGGAATCAGGAAAATGTTGTGTTTCAAGGCAAAAAGCATTTCTTTTCATATAAGGTTTTCCGCTTTTGCCAATACTGGTCCCATTTAAAAAATTACCCCCATAAAGTTGAATTCCCGGTTCGGAGGTATATACTTCCATTATCCTGCCGCTGGCAAATTCAGTAACCCTAGCAGCCAGGACAAGTCCTTCATTATTTTTAGGAGATTCATTGAGCACAAAATTATGATCATACCCCCCCCCGATAACCATTTGTGGATGATTGCTATCCAAATCTTTCCGAATTGTTTTTGGTTTAGTAAAATCAAAGGGTGTGTCTTTGACGCTTTCAATGACGCCAATAGGGATAAGCCCGGCATCTACCGGGGTAAACCCGTCAGCGTTTATCATCAATACATGATCATTAACATCGCCTTCACCTTCGCCTTTAAGGTTAAAATAGGAGTGGTTGGTTAGATTAATAATCGTGGTTTCATCTGTAGTTGCCTCGTAGCTGATTTTTAATTCATTTTCATCTGAAAGAGTATATGTAACCTTTAAATTCAGGTTGCCCGGATAGCCCTCTTCCATATCAGGAGAAACACGGGTAAATTCAATTTGATTAGGGGCTGTTTGCTTCGCTTTCCAAATGACTGCATCAAAACCAATAGTGCCACCGTGCAAATGGTTTTTCCCATTGTTCTTTGCCAGTTCATATTTAGTGGTACCTATGGAAAACTTACCTTTTGCTATTCGGTTACCAAATCGGCCAATAACAGCTCCGAAGTTGTTTTTAGGGCCATTTATGTATGCGTCGAGCGTAGGTAAACCAAGGACTACATCCCCCATCTTCCCATCCTTATCAGGCACATGTAAGGCAATTAATCGTTGTCCGTAATTCGTGAAATCAGCTTTTAGTCCGTTTTTATTAACCAGCGTATATAAGTTAACGCTATCACCCTCAATAATGGCTTTAAAATCGTCTGGATTTATTGTATTGGCATATAAGATCTTTTTTTCTTCCATCTCGGTTTCTTTATTGGTTGGCTTATTCTTACAACCTAAAAATATGAGAGAAAACAGGATTAAGAAATATAACGAATTGAACTTCATAAGATTTTTAATATTGGACAATTAAAAGTAAGGAAAAGTAGGGAGGAATAAGAGAATCCAGAAATAATATTGCTGCTAAAACGTAATTAATTCAATATAACAAAATGTATTTGTCAAAAGACAAATTGTATTCAGTAAAATATTCATATTTTAGACTAATGAGACCAGTTTTCACTTCTGCTTTTGTACTATTACTTCTTATTCAGTTTTCATTGCGTGGGCAAGTTGAACAAGATAAGGCCCTTCACTTTGCAGCCGGTGCATTTGCTGGTGCAACCGGTGCATTAATTGCCTCTAAAGTAACCAAGAGAAATCGTTTTTGGACGGTTACCGGTTCTGTTGCAGCAAGCCTTTTGGCCGGTTTAGCTAAAGAAGCAATTGATACAGGGAATGGCGGTGAATGGGATAATGGTGATTTGGGTGCAACAGTTCTGGGCGGAGTTACCGTTGGCGTTAGTATTGAATTGTTTTCCAAAAAAGAAGGTAAATACTATGTTAAAAGGGACAAATCTGCCAGAAAAAAGAAAAAGAAAGATAAGTTAGCAGCGCTCCATTGATTGAATAATTTTTTGCATTAGAACCTGTACTTAAAGCCATTCTTTGCGCTTAAAGTAATAGAGCATAGCCAAAAATATAACAACCAAAACTCCCCATAGCGCATAATACCCATATTCAAATTTAAGCTCGGGGATGTTTTCGAAATTCATCCCGTAGATCCCAGCTATAAAAGTAAGCGGGATAAAGATGGTAGCCATAATGGTAAGAACTTTCATCACTTCATTCATCCGGTTGCTTATTGTAGTCATGTACATATCCATCAACCCCCAGATCAACTCTCTTTGAATATCGATGCTTTCCGAAACCTGAATTACGTGATCATATAAATCCCTTAGATATAATTGCGTTCTTTCAGTAACCAGAGAATCGTCAATTTTATCCATGCGGTTTACTACTTCTCTAAGCGGATAAACACAACGGCGTATTTTTAGAATTTCCCTTTTAAGACTGTGAATTTCCTGAATTAGATCATTATTTGGTTTTTCTTCAAATAAGTGTTCCTCTAATTCTTCAATCTTTTCGCCCATTACTTCCATAAGGTTAAAATAGTTATCCACTATGGCATCCATGAGCGCGTAAAGCAGGTAATCTGCCCCCTGGCTCCTAACCCTGCCTTTGCTATTTCTCAATCGGTCTCTGACCGAATCAAAAACATCACCATCTGCTTCCTGAAAAGACAATAGATAATTAGAGCCCTGAACAAAACTAATATTTTCAAATTTTAGATTCTGATCTTTATCAAAATAGAGCATTTTTAGGACTACAAAGACATATTCTTCATGTTCATCCAATTTGGGCCTTTGTTTGGTATTTGCGATGTCTTCGATTATTAGTGGATGCAGCCCAAAGTCTTTCCCCAATTTTTCAATTTCATTAACATGATTTAGCCCGTTGACATTGATC
Organism: uncultured Eudoraea sp.; assembly: GCA_965366915.1. Taxonomy (GTDB): domain Bacteria; phylum Bacteroidota; class Bacteroidia; order Flavobacteriales; family Flavobacteriaceae; genus Eudoraea. Next base: position 24,011 of record CBDUGN010000008.1, read on the forward strand.
CACGTTATGGTCTCCTTATTTTCATAGGTAAAAGCTTCTTCTATATTTTTAAGTTGATTTTCAGCGAGACTATCCTTGTTATAATCAAAGACATCTATAAACAAATCTTTTTTGGCTTTGTTCCCAACATAGACAACAGTACCCGGAGCTAATCCCGTTTTTCTTGAAGCTCGTGAAGAAGTAGTTTTTTTCATGTTTTAAACATATAACATTACAATGTAGGCAAATTAGAAAAGCTATACAATAGCTTATATAAGCGAGCAAATTGGGCAGTATAGGCCTATATTTCTACTACCAGTTTTCCTTTTGCCTGATTACTTTCCATATAGGTGTGGGCTTCAACAATTTGATCCAGACTAAAAACCTTATCGATATTAAGGGTTATTTCGCCATTCTCAACAGCATCAATAAAATCTTGCAATAATTCTTTCCTTAAATTAGCCGCGTCTCCCATATAAACTGTTAATCTTCCCAGAGAAGGGATGTCTCCCATGGGGGTGAATTCCTTTAGCGTCCATTCACCACCAAGTATTCCTGTCATGCAAACAATACCTTTGGGTTTAATGCACTTCAAAGAGTCTTTCAGGGTTTTTATTCCAATTAGCTCCAGGACCTTGTTCACGCCTTCAGGGAATAATGCTCTTAATTCCTGAGAAACTGTTCCATTATCAATAAGGACATGGTCTGCCCCGTTTTCAATAAGAAATTTCTTTTTAGCTTCGTTTCTGGTGGTAGAAATTACGGTGAGCCCCAAATGTTTTGCCAGCTGGCAGGAGAGCATACCTATGGACGATGTACCACCTCTTATAAGTAATGTTTCTCCCTTTTGAACCTCCAGTGCCTGCGTCAAAGACCCTGAAACAGTTTGAAACATCTCCGGAATAGCCCCAAGTGTACTCCATGGTAAATTGCTTTCAAAGGGAAATACAATTTGCATTGGTGCCAGGGTGTATTCTGCGTAACCACCGTCAAAGTCTCTTCCCATACCACCCATAATAGCTGCTACTTTCTGACCTTTAGTAAATGTTCCGGATAAGTCTTCTTCAACTGTACCCACACATTCTATACCCTGGATTCTGGGAAATACAACATTTGGGGAATGGCCCTGACGTGTAAACATTTCGGATCTGTTTAATCCAAAAGCCTTGATTTTTATTAAAACCCAGCCACTTTTGGCTTCCGGGACAGGTTTATCCTGAATTTCAATGACTTCCGGATCGCCAGATATTAAGGTAACTGCCGCTTTCATATTCTACTTTTCTTTCAATAAACTTAGGTATTTAATTTGATTGACAAAACAATGTAAGCTCCAAAAGATTATATTCTATGAGCAATTCTTAATCTGGTATTGTAAAAAATTAAATTAAGCGTCTATTTGGTGGTTTTTACATAAGTTATCAAAGACCTGAGTGTAGTTATTTTGCCATAATCCTCTTCCGGGGTTGTGATCCCGAATTCCTTGTCAATACCAATAATGAGTTGTAGAAAATCGAATGAGTCGATACCAAAAACCTCTCTGATATTTTCATCCATTCCGAGTTCCTCGGGATCAATGTCCGGTGCTATTTCTTGTAGCAATTGAAGAATAGTTGCTTTTGCTTCCTCGTCTTTCATAGGGCTTCGGGTTTTTGTAGATTCCTCTTAAGGGCCATTAAAAACCTACTCCCCAAATAACCATCAATGGCCCTGTGGTCTGCGGCGAGTGTGACATGAACAACAGGTCGGCAGCTTAATTTACCCTCCTCGGCCCATGCTTCTTCCAAGATATTACCAAAGCCTAAAATGGCAACCTGAGGTGGATAAATAACCCCAAAAACTTTGTCCGTACTGCCTTCCCCAATATTGGAAACTGTAATGGTGGATTCGCTTAATTCTGAACTTCTCAATTGCAATGCCCTTGCACGCGGTATCAAATCTTTCAACAGGGCCATTAACTGATTCAGGGATTTTTTGTCTGCCTCCGGTATTGCAGGAATCACAACTCCTCCTTCCCGCAATGAAACGGCAAAGCCTATATTGATGGTATCTTTCAAATGCAAACCATTTTCCCAAAAAGCATTAACTGATGGCACTTCCTTTATCGCTTTCGCTGTTGCTTTAATCAGCAGCACAACAGATAGCAATCTGTCTTTAAGCTCCCTTTGCCTATTCGATTCGCGCAACCAATTGAGCGCTTTTGACATGTCGATCCTCGTCTCAAGGTAAAAATGAGGAATCTCTCTGTTGGATTTGGTCATAGCTGAAGCAATTGCTGCTCGCAAGCCTTGGGCAGCTATTTCTTTTTTGCCTCCTGTAACTTCTATATGTGATTCCACTTTCTTAGCAACAGCCAGATCGATATCCATTTTGACAATACTGCCTTCCGGACCACTTCCCTTTATAGTTGACAGATCGATTCCTTTTTCCTTCGCAAGTTTTTTCGCCAGAGGAGATATCTTTAATCGATCATCAACTTTTATTGAACCCATATTTACTTTTTGTTTTATGGGTTCTTTCTTAATCCTTGATTTCTTTTTGACAGACACTTTTTCCCCAACCGGGATGATGTTGGCCATTACCGTTCCTACAGGCACTTTTTCTCCTTCTTTGACAATAAGCTCGGCGATAGTACCTTCATTAAAGACTTCTATTTCGATCAAACCTTTTTGGGTATCAACATCTGCTATGATATCACCTCGTTTAACAAAATCACCAGATTTTACCCTCCATTCTACTAGCGTGCCATCCTCCATATCGGCACCAAGACTGGGCATTGTAAATTCAATCATACCGAATCATTTTTATAACCGAGTCAACAATATCCTGTTTCTGTGGAATCGATGCATCCTCCAAATGTTTGGGATATGGAATAGGCACCTCAATACCGCAAAGCCGCTCAACCGGCGCATCCAAACTAAAGAAGGCATTCTCCATAATTCTGGAAATGATCTCTGAGGATATGCTAACAGAACGCCATGCTTCCTCTACGATCAATGCTTTGTGGGTTTTAACTACAGAATTTATAATAGTTTCATTATCGATAGGATTGAGGACACGAAGATCAATTATTTCCACGTCAATTCCGGATGAAGCCAATATTTCTGACGCTGCCAAAGCTTTGTATACTCCGGGACCATATGTAATGATCGAAAGATCTTTTCCCTCCCTTCGTACTTTAGCCTTATCAATATCTACTGCGCCAGAGCCTGACGGGATTTCCGATTCCATGTTGAGCAGGGAAGTATACTCAAAAATCACTACGGGATCAGGACTCTCCAGGGCAGTTAAGAGCATTCCTCTGGCATCCTCATGCGTGCCGGCGGAAACGATCTTCAATCCCGGAATATGCGCATAGAATGGTTCCCAACTGTGAGAATGCTGGGCCGCGAGTTGGTTGCCAATTCCTGAATTCATTCGGATAACCACGGGAACATTAATCTGACCTCCGGACATATGTAATAAAGTAGAAGCGTTGTTGATGATCTGGTCCAGTGCGAGCAGGCTGAAGTTGACCGTCATGACTTCCACTATGGGCCGCATCCCTGCTAAAGCAGCACCTATACCTGCTCCAACAAAACCTGATTCTGACAAGGGAACGTCCATGATACGATCTTCACCAAATTCCTCAAGGAATCCTTTACTTACCGCAAAGGCACCTCCATAGCGACCCACATCTTCTCCCATAAGGAATACTTTATCATTATTGATCAAGGCTTCGTGCATTCCCTGTTTCAATGCCTCCCTATATGTAATTTTCAATGTTGTTTTATCAGTCATAACTATGGGCTATAAACAAATTTTTTTAAATCTTCAACAGGTTCAAAAGTTCCCGCTTCGGCAAAATCAACGGCTTTTTGTACTTCGGCTCTGACCTTGTCCTCAATTGTATCAATATCATCTAGGGAGATTAATTCATTTTTTAATAATTGATTGCTAAATGATAGAATAGGATCGCGTTTTTTCCATTCATCAATTTCCTTTTTCTCACGATACAGTTGAGCATCGAACATGGAGTGAGCTCTAAAGCGATAGGTGTTACATACCAGAAAATATGGTTTTCCGGTAGATTTGATATATTCTGTAGCCTTCTCAACTGCATTCTTTACTTCCAGCAGATCCATTCCATTGGTCTTTGCTGATTCAACCCCGTAAGCCGCTCCTTTTTTTTCCAGTTCCTGAACGGAATGTGAAAAACGGAGCGCGGTTCCCATGCCATATAGGTTGTTTTCACAGAGAAAAAGAACAGGGACTCCCCATAAGGCGGCCAGGTTCATTGATTCATGAAATTCTCCTTCTGCAATTGCTCCTTCACCAAAAAAACAGCAGGTAATATTGTTCAGTCGTTGTTTTTTGGATGCCAGTGCCATACCAACTGCCATGGGTAAATGGCCTCCGACAATGGCATTTCCTCCATAAAATTTTTTAGAAGCATCAAATAAATGCATTGAGCCTCCGCGCCCCATGCTACACCCCTCTTGTTTGCCATACATCTCGGCCATTATGCTTCCCGGATCAAGACCCCTTGCCAGCGCATGGCCATGTTCACGGTAGGTGCTCAGTATATTGTCATCTTCTGTTAATGACTGCATAGCACCTACGGCGACTGCCTCTTCTCCAATATAGAGATGCAGAAAACCACGAATTTTTTCTTTGGTATACAATTCGGCAGACTTCTCCTCGAACCTTCTGATGAGGATCATCTGGTATAGAAGTTTAAGACCAAGTTTTCTGGTGATTGTCGGATTTGTCTTTATTTCTTCTTTTTCCATATTATTCCAATGTTGATTTGTCTCCTTCCGGTAATCCCAATTCTCTTGCTTTTAATAATCGTCTCAGGATTTTACCACTTTTTGTCTTAGGTAAACCGTCTGTAAATGTTATCTCTTTAGGAGCTACGGCCGGCCCCAATTTTTTACGAGCAAACCCTTTGATATCCAGTTTCGTTTTGTCATTACCTACATACCCGGGTTTTAAAACTAAAAAGGCTTTAACCAGTTCCCCGATAAGAGGGTCTGGTTTCCCAATGATAGCTGCTTCAGACACTGCGGGATGGCCCATTAATGTACTTTCCACTTCAAATGGCCCTACCATATGTCCAGAAGTTTTGATAATGTCATCGGCCCTGCCCACGAACCAGAAATAGCCATCTTTGTCTTTCTTTGCCAGATCGCCGGTGACATACCATTCCCCTTTAAAGCATTTCTTATAGCGTTCCTCCTCATCAAGATATGCCCTGAACATTGACGGCCATCCTGTTTGTAGCAAAAGATGTCCTTGTTGCATGGGTTTTGATAAGAGATGTACTTCGTTCTCAACAATGTTTCCAATTGCAGCCTCGATACCTGGTAAGGGCTTGCCCATAGAGCCTGGCCTTACTTCCATAGAGCTATAGTTTGAAATCATAATGCCTCCGGTCTCCGTTTGCCACCAGTTATCGCAAATGGGTATTCCAAAAGTCTTTTTACCCCAAATCACTTCCTCTGCTTGTAAGGGTTCCCCAACACTATGTATTAGGCGCAGGTTAGACAGATCATACTTTTCCAATGGCTTAAAATCAAGGCGCATTAATCTGCGGATTGCTGTTGGAGCAGTATACCATACATTTACACGGTGTTCTTCAAGAATGGAATACCAGCGGGCTGCGTCGAACTCTTCTTCATCAACTATATTGGTAACCCCATTGACCAGAGGAGCAATGATCCCATAAGAAGTTCCGGTTACCCATCCCGGATCTGCCGTACACCAGAAGATATCCCCGGGTTGGAAGTCGAGAACATATTTTCCGGTAACGTAATGTGTAAGGACTGCTTGATGAACATGTAAAGCACCTTTTGGCATCCCGGTGGTACCGCTTGTAAAATGCAATAAAGCAGGATCTTCAGGCTGCGTATTTATGATTGCATATTCATTAGGAGCTTCATCCATTAATAGGGATAGGGATAAGACCTTATCGTCCATATGTTGTTTTGCATCCGTCAATAGAATATACCGTAGCAATGGAAGCCGATGCATTAGTTGTGCTATTTTTTGCTGATATAGTTTTGTTGTAGTTATCAAAACCTTCGCTTTCCCCTTACTTAAACGTTGAAAAGCAGCTTCTGGTCCAAAAACTGAAAACATGGGACAAAATACAGCTCCGGTTTTTAGTGTCCCCAATGCGGCAACATATAAGGAAGGAATTCTTCCTGCAAGAGAAAAAATGCTATCGTTCTTTTTTATTGCCAGCTTTTCCAAAACATTTGCGAATCGGGAGGTCTCAATTTTTAAATCGGCATAGGTGAAATCTAAATACGATCTATCCTTCCGAATCCATCTAAGCGCAACCGTATTGGCAAGATCGCTAATGGCGTGCCTGTCTACTGCTTCGTGCGCGATATTGAGCCTGCCTCCCGGGAGCCTGGCTAAATTTTTATATTCATCCTCCCATTTAAACCGACCACACAAAGAATCATAATCTGGCATATTTGGTGTTTTCTTCGGTGTTATGTACAGAGTGTCTTTCATGATAAGTGGAATCAAAAAACTATTATTTAGGCATCCAATATAGTTTGCAATTATTGGTTTTGTAATGATCTTTATCAGTGAGGGCACTTATTTTCAACTTATATTAAATGCTTTAAAAGCGGCATTTCCGGGAAAGATGTTCTTGTGGAAGGGGTGCTATTAGAAATATTTGTAGCCATGTCCTATATGTCTAAAAAAAGCATAGTTTTGGTGGTAGTTCAAATCGTATAAACAGAAAATATTCTTTTTGCTTTTACAATAATATCAATTCCAAACCAGGGTCAAAGTATGCTCATTAACCCATTCCACTTTGGTGCCAAACTTTTTTCCTTCCCGGTTCAATACTTTCTTTATCCAATTGGGATCCTTATTATTGGGTTTGCTTATTTGTAATTTCCTGATTTGTGTGGGGACCATCAGTAGCGAGACAAAATCTCCTTTTGTGCAATCCCACTTAATAAAATACATCAGGCCCAGATCACTGCGGTAAGATTCATGGCCACTGATTCCTTCATAATCATTCAGAAAATCTCCGCAGCCATATATGATCGGTTTGTTTTTGTACATTTCCAATCCTTTGAAATGGTGTGAAGAATGGCCATGGATAATATCGACACCTGCATGGTCAATAAGGTTATGTGCAAATGTCCTATGCACTTCCTGAACTTCATAACCCCAATTACCGCCCCAATGGATAGAGGCCACCACCAGGTCTCCCGGCCGTTTTAATTGTACGATTTCATTTTTGATCTGTTTAATGGTCTCCCTAGACAAATTGGTAAGTACATTCAGTCCCGGGCTATCCTCAGTTGCTTTCCAATTATGTGGTATGCCGCTTGAGGACAAGCCAAAAGAAAAGACCAGAATCCTGCCCTTGTCCTTAATAGATAAAATACACGGTGCTTTGGCCTCGTAGTTATTCCTGCCCGCGCCGGAATATTTTATCTCTGCCTTTTCCAGTGTCCCCAGGGTTTCCAACAGCCCTTTTTGGCCCCAGTCCAATACGTGATTGTTGGCTAAGACACAGCAATCTACATTTGCAATGTCCAGGCACGAAATATTTTTGGGGTGCATGCGATAATTTATGCCTTTGTTGAGGTAATCCTCACTACTGGTTATACTAGTCTCCAGGTTGATTACCCGGGCATCGGCTTCTTTCATGGCCCCTATGGCATACCCCCAGATGTAGGCAAAATCTACGGGATGTTCAATAGGCCCGTTTACTTTTTCGGCAAGTTTTACATAGTCCTTTGCATTTTTTAGATAGGATTCGTAAAGTACCGGATCATTAGGATGGGGTAATATTTGGTCAATGCCCCGCCCGGTCATTACATCACCACAAAGAAACAGGGTAAGTGATTGATCCATCTTAAAATAGCCTATAAAGAAGGATAAAAATAGGCATGAAGGAAGAACCACAAAATGATTCAGATCATGGTATATGAAAAGTAATAAGGCACTTTTTGCCTAAATAAATTTCTCATATTACCAGTATAATGCTTTGTGCAATCATTACTATAGCTGGGTTTAACAACGGTCTTTTATTTAATGGAATACCAAGGTTTATCTGCCTTATTCAATAATTCCTTATCTGAAGAAGAAAACACGAGGATATATTCAACTACCGAACATCATATAAACAAATTGGCACAAAAGAATCACAACCTAAGGCAATTGATAGATGCCTTTGATCTAGTAGATGAAAATGGCATGGAAACCAGGAATCTAAAGACCGATTAAACTTTAGTAATCATAAACACTCTCTACGATTGAGACAATTAAAATTATTGCTATTGATCCTGCTACTGCTGTAATTAAGAAAGTCATATCAAATGGTTTTTAATATTCCCACAAAATTGATGCTGCAATAAATAGAATCCTATGACTTAGATCATAGTTCAGTAAAACACCTAAAAAGGCTACAAAGTGGCCAAACATTTTTAACACTATGGACTAATATCTGTTTTTATAATAGAATGGGGCTAAGAACATTAATTGAATAATCAAAAAACAAGAAAATATCTTATTCTGTAAAGTTATTTAGGATTAATTATCTTACAGTTACTGGTTCTACTGGTTGGTAAAAATCATTAAGACATGGAATATTAAAAATTAATCACTTTTAAAATGAAGGAATCACTGGAGCTAAGGCATAACTTTAAGGTAAAACCTTCTGAAATTTATAAAGCATGGTTAGATAGTACACAACATTCTAAAATGACAGGAGGACATGCAAAATGCAGCAACGAAATTGGAGGCCGTTTTACCGCATGGGACGGATATATTGAAGGAAAAAATATTGACTTAAAGCCAAATAAGGAAATAATTCAAAGCTGGAGAACATCAGAATTTGATAAAAACGATGAGGATTCTAAACTTATTATCCGATTGAAAGAAATAGAAAATGGAACAGAACTTACCTTAATACATAACAATATCCCGGAAGGTCAAACGCAATACAGAAAAGGCTGGGTTGACCATTATATTGAACCCATGGAAAATTATTTCGATAACTTAAAATAGTAAATGCAGACCAATCGCCCTTCGTGCACTACGTTGCCGATAGATTGAATCTTTTTAATATCATACGATACAGGTATCAGCCAGGTGCAATGTGACTTATGATATTAATCATCAAACTTCTGAAATCGCCGCTTTAACTTCGTATCCTAAAAGAGTAAACAGGATGATTGTATTTGTTTTTGGTTTGCCAGGTTCAGGCAAGAGTTTTTTTGCTTCGAGACTTGCAAAAATGATAGATGCCAGCTATCTGAATAGCGATATGTTAAGGAAGGAGCTATTTGCAAAAAGAACATATTCGGATCTTGAGAAAAAAGTGGTTTATGATACCATACTTGGCAAGGCGAAAGAAGCAATAGCCATGGGTCAAAATCTGGTACTCGATGCCACATTTCATAAAAAGGACACCAGAGATACTTTTATGAAGCAATTATCTGATCAGGAGGAGGTTTTTTATATTGAAATACATTCGCCCGAAAGTACGATCATAGAACGATTAAAGAAAAGCAGGCCTTATAGTGAAGCTGATTTTGAAGTGTATAAACTAATCCAGCAACAATGGGAACCGTTTAATGAGAGCCATTTGTTGTTGGAATCGACAAATAATAACATTGAAGAAATGTTGCTAAAAGCTACGGAATACCTGGGTTGGAAGAATGACACAAAAACAGATAAATAGTTTGCTCTTAAAAGGAGAATTTCCCGAAGTTTCAGCTGAACGGGAATTGATTGAGACCCACATATCATGGGTGTTTATTTGTCACCGATTCGTTTACAAAATCAAAAAGCCCATTAAATATTCATTTCTTGATTTTTCTACCCTTGAAAAGCGCAAAAAATATTGCAAAAGGGAAATTGAATTGAACAA
>CBDUGN010000009.1:0-33792 GCA_965366915.1 uncultured Eudoraea sp.
TACTAGAAGTTCTATGGAATCTTCTTTTGGAGCGGATTTTAGTGATGTAAGAATTGAATGGAATAGAGAGACCTTTATGGGAAGAGTGAGGGCATTTGATTATTTTGAAGATGAAGAATGGCATTGCTGGGATGGCAATGGTGATGATGTTCCATGTGAATAATTAGGCTTTTTAATTAAATATATGACCCTGCATTTTATGCAGGGTTTTTTTGTTCCTATTACCTCCGTTATTCTATGTACAAATAGACCTGTTGATTTTAGCTATTTATATTTATAACATTTTGTACCTTTTGAAGCAATATATAATAACTGTGAATTATGATTTTTAAAAAGTTCAAGAACATTTTAGTAATCTTCCTTTTTTTTACGTATTCCATTTTGAGTGCTCAGGATTGGGCTCAGCTTGAACACTTCAGTACTGCTAATAGAGAACTCCCCGATGTTAAAGCCAATGAAAATCGTGTTGTTTTTATGGGAAACTCTATTACTATTGGGTGGTCTCATCACCAGCCGGAGTTTTTTGAGGGTAAACCTTATGTGAACAGGGGAATAAGCGGCCAGACAACTCCACAAATGCTGGTGAGGTTCAGACAAGATGTGATTGATTTAAAACCTGAAGTAGTGGTTATCCTCGCAGGAACTAATGATATTGCCGGTAATACCGGGCCATCTACTTTGGAGATGATTGCAGATAATCTAATGTCCATGGCAGAATTGGCACAAGCCAATGGTATAAAAGTAGTTTTGTGCTCTGTTCTGCCTGCTTATGACTATCCCTGGCGCAAAGGACTTAAGCCAAATGAAAAGATTCCTGCATTAAATAATATGATAAAGGCCTATTCTGAGCGTAAAGGATATGTATACCTGGATTACTTTTCAGCAATGACGGATGGTAATAACGGCCTGCGACAAGATCTAGGCAGTGATGGGGTTCATCCTAATAAAAAGGGATATGAGCTAATGGCTCCATTGGTTGAAAAAGCAATCGCAGAGGCGTTAGGCTTTTAAAAGCATTACAATTATGCAGAAAGTTAAGCCTATACTCCTTTTTTCACCTTCTCGTATTGAAAATAATGCTATAGTGATGCAAATTCTGGAGGCTGCTAATTTCTGCTATAAATAGAGCAACAGTATTTTGGCATGATTTTTTGAAAACAATAAAATAATTGCTCCAATTGCGCCTTTAATGGAAAATCAGCTTATTAGTATACTAATCCCATTCAAGAATACTTCGGTTTTCCTGCCGGAGTGCATTGAATCTATTGTATCGCAGAAGTACCAAAACTGGGAAATAATTGCAGTAGATGATCACTCCTCAGATAACAGCTTAGCTATTCTTGAGCATTATACATCTATGGATACGAGGATAAAAGTGCATACCAATAAAGCAGAGGGTATTATTTCAGCACTTAGGACAGCCTATTATTTAAGCAAGGGAGAATTGATAACAAGAATGGATTCTGATGATATTATGAATCCAAACAAGTTGCAAATCCTGGCCGCCGGATTAGAAAAGCATGGAACAGGGCACGTGGCTATAGGTGGTGTTCAATACTTTTCCGACCGTGGAATAAGCAATGGTTACGAGCGTTATGAAAGATGGTTAAACAAGCTTACCTCCCTGGGAGCGAACTACACTGAGATCTATAAGGAATGTGTCATCCCCTCTCCTTGTTGGATGGTCCATAAAAAAGATCTAGAGGATTGTGGAGCTTTTGAGCACAATAGATACCCGGAAGACTATGATCTTACATTTCGCTTTTATGAGAAGGGTTTACAATGTATTCCCTGCGGTGAGATATTACACCGTTGGCGCGACTATGACAGTAGAACCTCCAGAACCAGTGAGCACTATGCACAGAACTATTTTTTGCATTTAAAACTCTATTACTATTTAAAACTTCATCATGATAACAGCCGGCCTCTGACTGTTTGGGGTGCAGGGAATAAAGGAAAAAGCGTTGCCAAAGATTTGATAAAACACAAGATTCCTTTCTATTGGTTATGCGATAACCCAAAAAAAATAGGTAAAAATATTTATGGTCAGGAATTGAGACATTTTAATTATCTGCTCAAACTGAAAAAACCAAAAAGTATAGTTACTGTTGCCAATGAAGAGGCGCAGGAATTGATTAAAAATTTCTTTATGAATTTAGGGCAATACCCCATGATCGATTATTTTTTATTTTGTTAAGGAACATATATATTGATCCGGTTTTAAAGAGTTTTATACGGTTAAGTCCGGCCCGAATATTAAATACGTTTTTACAAGCTACTCGAGTTCGCTCCCAATTTTGTCATAATTCCTAGGCTGTTTCTTCTCAATACTTTATATATTTGTCAAATCAAAATTGGGAATGCTGTTTAAATATCCGGAACTCCTTTGGGCCTTTTTTCTGCTTCTGATTCCGATATTAATTCATCTCTTTCAGCTTCGGAGATTCAAGAAAACTCCTTTTACCAACGTAAAACTCTTACAAAAAGTAGTTGCGCAGTCTCGCAAAAGCAGCGAGATAAAAAAATGGCTTTTACTTATCTCAAGAGTATTATTACTTTCAGGTCTAATCCTTGCTTTTTCACAACCGTATTTGGCCAGGGAGTCAGCCGCATACGATAAAGAAACTGTAATCTATCTCGACAACTCTTTTAGCATGCAAGCTAAAACAGACAATGGAACTTTGCTGCAGGATGCTGTGCAGAAATTATTAAAAGATCTGCCTAAGGATAAGACATTTAATCTTTTTACCAATGATAGAGTTTTCTCTAACACTACCCTACCCGATATTCGTAATGATCTTTTGACTCTTCCATATACCTATAATCAACTAGAACTTAAGGAAATACTTCTTAAAGGGAAAAATTTCTTTAGCAAAGATGAAAAATCAATTAAGTATTTGGTGTTAATTTCCGATTTTCAAAACAGAAAAGCTATTCAAGTATCTGATACTCTTGGAAGTATCCAAACTTTTTTGGTTGGATTAAAGCCCGAAAATTATGACAACACGGTATTGGATTCAGCTTATATAGCTAAAGTAAATCCATCAACTATAGACCTCTCTGTTAATTTAACTACAACAGGCAAATTAGCAACTATCCCTGTTTCATTATATAATGATGGCAAGTTAATTGCTAAGACGGCAGCAATTTTTGATAAAAACAGAAAATCTAATATCATATTTACCTTACCTTCTGACGAAGTCATAAATGGTAGAATTGAAATATCAGATATTGGATTGCCATATGATAATCAGTTGTTCTTTAATATTAACCAAAAGGATAAAATCAAAGTATTATCCATAAGTGAGTCGGATAGTGAATTTTTAAAAAGAATATTTACTGAAGATGAATTCATTTTTATGGATGTTGGGATTAAGAATATTAATTACAGTGATTTGGAGTCTCAAAACCTAATAATTTTAAACGAATTAAAAACGATTCCTGTCTCACTCAAAAATACTCTAAGCGATTATACTCAAAAAGGGGGGCATATGTTAATTATACCATCGTTTGAAGCAAATATTGAAAACTATAATAGTTTTATTGGAAAATATTTTTCTACTACCATTGCAAGTAGAATTGATGAAGAACGAAATATAACGCAAATTAACTTTGACCATCCTCTTTACAAGAATGTATTCGTTCAAAGGGTAAGCAATTTTCAATATCCAAGGGTTACCAGCTATTTCAAAATTGGAACAACAGCACCGAAAATACTTTCATTACAGGATCAATCTGCCTTTCTTGTTGGACTAGATGGAATATACTTATTTACTGCTGCGATCCGCGATACGAATTCTAATTTTAAGAATTCACCACTTATAGTACCTACATTTTATAGCATTGGGGCTAATAGTCTTAAATCGCCTGAATTATATAATACCCTGGGTCAATTAACCACAATAGATGTCAAAGCCACGCTGGCAAGTGATAATATTCTAAAAGTTACTCAGAACGACTATGAATTTATTCCGGAACAGCAGTCATTTGCAACCAAAACCATTTTATCCTTTGATTATAATCCTACTAAAGATGGTATTTATGTAATAAGTGAAAAATCCAGATCTATTCAAAATATTAGTTTTAATTACCCCAGGGCAGAAAGCGAATTTAAATACCTTGAATTGGACATTTTAAATGGTAATGCGGTTTTAAATAATTTAACGGAAGTCTTTGAAACTATGGAAAAAGACGATAGTGTAACTGAGCTATGGAAATGGTTTACTATTTTTGCTTTGCTTTTTATGCTGGCCGAAGTTCTTATTCAAAAAATATTTAAATGAACATACTTCTAAAATCTGCCACAATTGTTGATAATAACAACAGAAAGCTTCATTTTAAAAAGCGGGATATTCTTATTCTTAATGGGATTATTGAAGAAATATCTCCATCTATAAAACCTGGCAGAAATCTAAAAACACTAAACTTCAAAAATTTGCATGTCTCGGCTGGTTGGTTTGATAGCAGTGTAAGTTTTGGTGAACCGGGATTTGAAGAACGTGAAACAATTAGTAATGGTTTAAATGTTGCTGCCAGAAGTGGTTATACGGACATTGTTCTCAATCCTAATACGCACCCCCTGCCGGATAGTAGTGGCGCAATTATCTTTTTGAAAAATGCAGCTAAAGGACAACCGACAAAATTACACCCATTAGGCACGCTTACAATGCAGGGTGAAGGCAATGATCTTGCTGAACTTTATGATATGCAGAATTCCGGAGCTGTGGGATTTTATGATTTTAAAAGATCTATTTCAAATTCCAATCTATTAAAAATAGCCCTGCAATACTCACAGGATTTTAAGGGATTAGTTTATTCTTTTCCAATGGATGAAAAAATTATGAGTAAAGGCATTGTCAATGAGGGGATTTCGTCTACCAGGGTTGGTTTAAAGGGAATTCCTGCTTTGGCGGAAGAGCTTCAAATTGCCAGAGATCTTTTTATCCTGGAATACACCGGTGGGTATCTTCATATCCCCACTATATCTACTGCCAAGTCTGTTAGGATTATTGGTGAAGCTAAACGGAAGGGTTTAAATGTGAGTTGTAGTGTTGCCGTTCATAATCTAATGTTTACCGATGATGTTCTGGACAATTTTGATAGTAATTGTAAAGTTTTACCCCCACTTCGCACGAAAAAAGATATTAGCGCTTTAATAAAAGGGCTTAAAGAAGGAATTATAGATTTTGTAACCTCGGATCATACACCAATTGATATTGAAGAAAAACGAATAGAATTTGATAATGCGGCTTATGGAACCATAGGCCTTGAAAATGCCTTTGGTATCCTAAATCAGTTATTCGATACTGCAACGGCCGTAGCTCTTTTGTCTAAAGGCAGAGAGCGTTTCTCATTAAGCACTGTGTCCATAGAGAAGGGAGCTGTGGCGAATCTTACTCTTTTTGATCCTGAGTCTGAATATATTTATACCCAAAATGAGTGTTATTCAACATCAAAGAACAGTATGTTTTTTGGTGCGAAAATGAAGGGCAAGGTTTATGGTATTATAGCTAATAATCAAATGAGTGTTTGAACCTACACTATTTTAAGTACCATTTAGAAAATTAAGATTTTGGAACAAAATTCCGTAGCGAAAGGTAAAACAACAGCGATAATAGCATATTTCACAATTGTGGGATCTTTAATAGCAATAACCATGAATTTGGAACCAAAAAATGAATTTGCCAGATTCCATACACGGCAGGCTTTTGGTTTACATTTGGTTTTTATGGGTTGCGCCCTTTTCTTAAGTCAGTGGTTTAATTTTATTGTTTGGGTAGGCTTGTACATATTTTATTTTGCGCTATGGATATATGGCCTTGTGGGAGCCTTAAATAACAAAAAACAACTGGTTCCATTCTTGGGAACTTCATTTCAAAAATGGTTTACTTTTATTCAATAGAATGAATACAATTCCTCTATCTCTATATCACCTAATTCGTCCATCATCACTAAAAGATAGGCGTCCACCGGTAATATTTCTATTTCATGGCTATGGAAGCAACGAAGAAGATTTGTTTTCATTCGCCTCGGAATTACCTTCGGAATATTTTATTATTTCTGCAAGAGGTCCATATCAATTACCTCCCTTCGGCAATGCGTGGTATGCTATTAACTTTGATGCATCATTTGGAAAATGGAGTGATGTGGATCAGGCAATCTCATCGAGAAATAAAATTGTAAGTTTTGTTAAGGAGGCATGTGAAGCTTATCAACTAGACAATGATAATGTTACCTTGTTGGGATTTAGTCAAGGTACGGTTTTAAGTTATGCTGTTGCACTTTCTTATCCGGATAAGGTCAAAAATGTAGTGGCCTTAAGTGGTTATATAGATGAGAATATTTTGGAGAAGGATTATGCCCTAAAAGACCATAGTAACCTTAAAATTTATGCCTCCCATGGTCAGGTAGATCAGATAATACCAACGGAATGGGCTCAAAAAGCCCCTATTCTATTAAAAAAACTTGGAATTAACTTTAAATACGAGGAATTTCCGGTAGGTCACGGAGTATCGGCTGAGAATTTTTACTCTTTTAGAAAATGGCTTGAAGAAAACATTTAATTGCTCCGGGTATACAAAAGATGGTCCATCATTGTAAAATCAACACCCATATCATCTTTTAACTCATATTTAATTAATAGTTCTCCCCAGTATTTACCATCAGAAAAATCCGCTATTATCCACTGATGATTCAGTATTTTAATCTTATTGATCTTAAAATCACTTTCCATACCTTCGTACGGAACCAATGGATTATCTCCTTTTTGTTCATTGGTTTCCAATAATTTATCTGATATATAGCGCGCAGGGTTGTCCAGGCCAAGATGATCATAATAAGAAAGCGCATCATCATTATTCTCCAACGAAAAATATTGCATATCAAAAACCCTAAGTTGCAGGTTTTGTGTAGAATCCTGAAGTATACTTACCTCAGCATCCAGGTTTTCAATTTTTAAATTCTTCTCCTCTAACATGTTATTGCTACTCACATATAAGTACAGTGATAACAAAGCTGCAAAAATGAACAGATAAATAAATATTCTACTTTTCATAAATTTAAAGAATCAATCATCCAACTAAATAATTTATATTTTGGGGCTCAAACTGAGACAACAAGGTTGTCATAGGCCAAATGTACTTTTTTAGGTAATTTACTTTCTACTTCGTCATGAAAACCCAAATAATGGCTTATATGAGAAAGATATGCTATCCCCGGATTAATTTTATCAACTAATTCAAGGGCCTCTTCCAGGTTTAAATGCGAATGATGTGGTTCTATACGTAATGCATTTATAGACAATACTTTAACTCCTTTTAACTTGTCTATTTCTTCATCTGAAATAGTCTTAACATCAGTGAGGTAAGCAAAGTCGCCTATTCTGTATCCGTAGACCTTTAAGCGATTATGAAAAGCTTCAATTGGCATTACTTCTTTGTCCCCGATAAGGAAGTGTTCATTATTCTTTATGGTGTTAACTTTCACGGCTGGAGCCCCGGGATACCTGTTCTCATCCGCAAAAATATAGTCAAATCTTCTTTTTAAGGAACGGATAACATCTTCATGTGCATAAACCGGAATATCTCCTTGCCTAAAGAAAAAGGGCCGAATATCATCAATACCTGCCGTATGATCAGCATGTTCATGTGTAAAAAGAATACCATCTAATTTAACTACCTTATGAGTTAACATCTGCTGTCTGAAATCAGGTCCACAATCAATTACAAAATTGTAGTCTTTCCATGAAATAAGTACAGAAACTCGGAGTCTTTTATCCTTAGGATTTTTGCTCAGACAGACCGGATGATTACTGCCAATAACCGGTATTCCCTGCGATGTGCCAGTGCCTAAAAAAGTAATTTTCAACCTGTCATCTATTTATTTCAAATTTATAACTTATTTATTTAATAGATACCTCAATCTTATTAACTTTGCTGAAAGCAAACTATACATATGGCTTCAGTCTTCAAAAAGGATCCGGCTTTTGAAAATATTCCTTCAATCAAAGCAAAGACTCTTAGAATAAATCTCAATCCCGATATTTACGGAACGTTTGCAGAGATTGGTGCTGGTCAAGAAACAGCCAGGTGGTTCTTCAGATCAGGCGGTGCCTCAGGGACTATAGCAAAGGCTATGAGTGCCTATGACAAATCCTTTAGTGATGCCGTTTATGGTGTAGAATCTGCTGGAAGGTACGTTACTCAAAGTAGGCTCAAAAAGATGCTTTCCCATGAAATGCATCTAATGGAAGAACGGATTAGCAGAGATGAAAATCCTGACAAATTGTTCTTTACCTATGCAAATACTGTTGCAACCATAGACTTTTCAAAGCGATACAAAGGCCATGGATGGGTAGGAATTCGTTTTCAATTAGACCCGAATCAAAAGGAGTTTGACGAAATTATTTTACATGTCAGGTTTAAACAAAACGAAGCGCGATTACAACAGGAGACCCTTGGTATAGTTGGTGTGAACCTCATATACGGTGCATTTTATAAGTATAATAAACCCAGAAAATTATTAAAATACCTCTATGATCATATAGACCGGGATACCCTGGAAATTGATATGGTAAATTTCTCGGGTCCAAATTTTAAAAATGTTGACAACAGGCTTATGAGTCTTCAGCTTATCAGAAATGATATGACCGATGCAGTCATGTTTGGTCCTGACGGAAATAATCTTCTTCCGGCAGCTATTCTTTACAAGAAGAATATCCTTGCGCTGAGAGGTAGTTTTAGACCTGTGACCAAGGTGAACATGGAGATGTTTGAAAAGTCTTATGAAATTTTTATTCGTGATCCGGCAGTTGATGAAGACAATTCTATTGTAATATTTGAAATTACATTGGCTAACCTAAAAGCTTCAGGTGAAATAGATGAAAGTGACTTTATGGACCGGGCCAAATTATTGTGTTCATTAGGGCATTCGGTAATGATTTCAAAATTCCAGGAGTACTATAAATTAGTTGAATACTTTAATAACTATACGAAAGCAAAAATTGGTCTTACTATGGGAGTCAATAACCTGGTAGACATTTTTGATGAGAAATATTACAGACATCTAAGCGGCGGTATTCTGGAAGCATTTGGTAAGTTGTTCTTTAAAGAGCTTATCGTATACCTTTATCCAATGAAGAACCCGGAAACGGGTCAGATCATGACTAGTAATAATGTAAAGGTCCATCCACGAATGAAAGAATTATACAAATTTTTTAAATATAACGGAAAAGTAATGGATATTATAGATTACGATCCTGAAATTATGGGAATATTCTCCAGAGATGTTTTGAAAAAAATTCAAAATGGAGAAAGTGGTTGGGAGGAAATGCTGCCGGAAGGTATTTCAGAAAAGATAAAAAAAGAACACCTTTTTATGCGAGCTACCGAAAAACTGGAGGAAAAAGCCTAATGCATTAATTCATAAAAAAAGGCCTAAAATTTTAGGCCTTTTTTATTTCTGGTAGTTTCCTTTTAAAGAATTTGTGCAGCGTGATCCTTGGTTTTAACCTTGTCAATAACCTTACTAACAAAACCGTTTTCATCAATAATAAAAGTCATTCTGTGAATACCTTCGTATTCCCTGCCCATAAATTTTTTAGGGCCCCAGACTCCAAATGTATTGATTACAGTATGATCTTCATCAGCCAAAAGCGGAAATTGAAATTCGTATTTATTCCTAAAACCTGCCTGCTTTTTTTTGCTATCCTCACTAACCCCCAATAGTTCATATCCTTTTGATTGCAGTTCTGCATAATTATCACGAAGATTGCAAGCTTCAGCTGTACAACCGGGGGTATTAGCCCGAGGATAAAAAAATACAACTAACTTTTTACCGGAATAATCGCTTAATTTTACCAAATTGCCATCCTGATCAACAGATGAAAATTCAGGAACTTTATCGCCTTCTTTAAGTGTGTTCATAGTTTATTTTAAATTAATATTGTGTTTATTTTTTTCATTGTAAAATTAAACAAAAATGACTAAATCGGAAAGAGTATCCTTCGCAATAAAAAAACTACAGGAATTGTATCCTTCTATACCTGTACCTTTAGAGCACAAAGATCCATATACGTTGCTAATCGCCGTACTATTATCGGCCCAAAGTACAGATGTGCGTGTAAACCAAATAACGCCTCTATTATTTGCAAAAGCCGACAATCCCTATGACATGATTAAAATGTCTGTTGAAGAAATAAGAGAAATTATAAAGCCAGTAGGACTATCACCAATGAAATCGAAGGGAATTTATGGTTTATCCAAAATTTTGATCGAAAAATATGAAGGACATGTTCCATCAGAAATAGGCCTGTTGGAAGAATTGCCAAGTGTTGGTCATAAAACTGCGAGTGTGGTTGTATCACAGGCTTTTGGCATTCCTGCTTTTCCTGTTGATACTCATATTCATCGTCTCATGTATCGCTGGGGTTTTTCCAGTGGTAAAAACGTGGTTCAAACAGAACGGGATGCAAAAAGGTTATTTCCCAAAGAATTATGGAACGATCTACATCTTCAAATTATTTGGTATGGCCGTCAATATTCTCCGGCCAGAGGCTGGGACATAGACAAAGATGTAATAACCAAAACGATAGGCAGAAAAAAAGTGTTAGAAGAATATTACAAAATTAAAAAGGCCCGCTAAATGCGGGCCATTTTGTCTTAATTCAAAGTTGTTTCAAATTTGAATTTCTTGTACCTCGTTATTCTGAAGGACCTGGAATAATCTAGTAAAAACTGAATCGTCTCAGGACTGGCTTTAGCCAGTTTACAAGCGTTTTGTTCTTCAGAGTATATTTTTTCCATATTATTATAGTATTGTTATAAACTTATAACGCAACTAAAATGGAAATATTGTTTTGGGGTATTCCTCGCTTTTAATTTGTTAAAACAATATTATGTCTTTCTATTATCTTTCTAAGGTTTATTAATGCATATCGCATTCTTCCCAGCGCTGTATTTATGCTAACTCCGGTATTTTCAGAAATCTCCTTAAAGCTCATGTCCTTATAGATTCGCATAAGCAAAACCTCTTTCTGGTCATCGGGCAATTCTTCTATCAAAGAACCCAGATCACTATCTATCTGATCTTTAATAATCTGCTTTTCGGCATTTAGTTTATCGTCACCAATTACGGAGAAAATATTAAAATCATCACTTCCTTCAAACTTTGGCATCCGCTTGTTCTTCCTAAAGTGATCAATAATAAGGTTATGTGAAATTCTCATTACCCAGGGCAAGAATTTACCCTCTTCACTATAGGACCCTTTTTTTAGGGTTTTAATTACTTTAATAAAGGTGTCCTGAAAAATATCCTCAGTAATATCCCTATCTAATACCTTCGAATAAATAAAACTACTTATACGTTGGTTATGCCTGTTTATAAGAACTTCAAGGGCTTTTTCATCGCCGCTGATATAGTCTCTTACTAATTCCGAATCATCAATTTCAAATTCCATAGTTGGTAATATTTTTTGGTTAATATATAAGGAGCTTTTTTTGATCTGCCTTTGGTTATTAGTTTAATTCCTTAATAACTATGATTTCATAATTACAATTTAAAAGTATAGAAATAGCGAGGCCTGAGAAAAACTATGTTGTCAAACCTCTGATTTTTGATGTCAAATAGCGATTTGGTAATTATAAGCACAATAAATCCAGAATAAATTAGTTACCACCCGATTTTAGGACGGCTTAAAATATTCCCCATTTATTTCCTATTTTTTTAAATATTATAATGAAGTAACTTCCGGAAAGTAAAAATCCCCTTGATTTATTATCAAAGGGATAGATGTATATTACAGAAATAAAGGATGTTCTCAATTCAAATTGTTCTCAAACTTTATTCCTTTGTGATTTACAATATTTAGCGACTTGGAATACTGAAGCAAAAACTGAACACTTTCAGGTTTAGCCTTTACAAGCCTGCATTTGTTTTGATATTCGGGGTATATCCGTTCCATAATATAAAGTGTTATGCCTAAATAACGCATCTATTATGGAACCAATCGGATTAGTCGTTATACAACCTATTAATTCGTTAAAACAATATTGTTCTTTTCAATTATCTTTCTCAGGTTAATCAAAGCATACCGCATTCTCCCTAAAGCAGTATTAATACTTACCCCCGTATTTTCAGATATTTCTTTAAAACTCATATCCCTGTACATGCGCATTATTAACACCTCTTTTTGATCATCTGGAAGTTCTTCTATCAATAGGGCCAGATCATTTTCTATTTGATCTTTAATTAACTGTCTTTCGGCATCTAGTTTGTCATCGCCCAAAACGGAAAAAATATTAAAATCCTCACTACCTTGAAATTTAGGCATTCGCTTATTTCTTCTAAAATGGTCAATGATCAGATTGTGAGCTATTCGCATTACCCATGGCAAGAATTTGCCCTCTTCATTATAAGCACCTCTTTTTAAGGTTTTAATTACCTTTATAAAAGTATCCTGAAAGATATCTTCAGTAATAGCCCTATCCAAGACCTTTGAATAAATAAAACTGGTAATACGCTGATTGTGCTTGTTAATTAGAATTTCAAGGGCTTTTTCATCCCCGCTAATGTAATTCTGAACTAATATTGGATCTTCTGCCGGTAGTTGCATACTAATTACTTTTTTGGTTAAACTTAGGGGCCTTTCTTTTGGGAAAGGACTTTCGTTATTCAGATTAATTCTCAAAAAAGTAATTTTCGCGTATAGGCAGAATATTTAATTATTATGACCCAAATATAAAGAAAATATATTTTCTCAAATAATTAATGTTGTGATTTTACACAATTTAGATGTAAAACCCCACCTATTGGTGTTTGAATTCAACATATCGTATCTTTGCCAACCTAATGTTAGAAATGTCAGCAATAACACAGGTTAATCCAAAGAGAAATATTATAATAAAAGGGGCTAAACTGCACAACCTTAAGGATATAGATGTAGTAATCCCCAGAAATAAATTAGTTGTTATTACCGGACTTTCTGGTTCAGGAAAGTCCAGTCTGGCCTTTGACACACTCTATGCTGAGGGTCAAAGACGTTATGTAGAAAGCCTTTCCTCCTATGCCAGGCAATTTCTTGGTAAACTAGATAAACCCAAAGTGGACTATATTAAAGGTATTGCTCCTGCTATAGCGATTGAACAAAAGGTGAATTCTACTAATCCAAGGTCCACCGTTGGAACTACAACCGAAATATATGACTATTTAAAACTCCTCTATGCCAGAATTGGCAAGACGTATTCACCTATTTCAGGTAAGGAGGTTAAGAAGCATAATGTAACAGATGTTATAAATCATGTAAAATCATTCGAAGAAGGTACTAAGCTCTTGCTATTGGCACCAATTGTTATTTCCAAAGACAGAGATCCTGAGAAATCTCTACAATTGCTCTCCAAACAAGGATATGCGAGAATAAAACACAACGGTAAAGTCTGCAGGATTGATGAATCGCTGGAAGATATTGGTTATAATTTTGAATTGGTAGTAGATCGAATAATTAAGAAAGATGATGAGGATTTTCTTAATCGATTGGCCAACGCTGTGGATACTGCTTTTTTTGAGGGTAAAGGATACTGTCTTATTGAAGAAATTTCAAATGGAACAGTAACCCCATTTAGCAATAAGTTTGAATTGGATGGAATGGCATTTATGGAACCCAACGTTCATCTCTTCAGCTTTAATAACCCATACGGGGCCTGTCCGCAGTGTGAAGGATATGGCGACGTAATTGGTATAGACGAAGATCTTGTAATACCTAATTCCGGTTTGTCTGTATTTGAAAATGCCATATTTCCTTGGCGTGGCGAAAGTATGAGTTGGTATAGAGATCAATTGATAAATTCTTCATATAAATTTAATTTTCCCATCCATAAACCATGGTATCAGCTCAGTGAAGAACAAAAATTATTGGTCTGGCAGGGAAATGAGCATTTTATAGGAATTGACAAATTCTTCAGGCAATTAGAGGAAAAGAGCTATAAGATTCAAAACAGGGTAATGCTCTCCAGATATAGAGGCAAAACAAAATGTAGCTCCTGCAAGGGCAAACGCCTTAGAATGGAAACCAATTATATTAAGATTGACAACAAGTCTATTTCAGATCTGGTGGAGCTGTCAATTGAAAACTTAATACTATTTTTTGACCAGCTTACAATAAGTGATCATGACTTGAAAATTGCAAAAAGATTAATAACAGAAATCAAAACCAGATTAAGTTATTTAGATAAGGTTGGATTAAATTATTTAACCATCAACAGAAAATCCAATACGCTTTCGGGTGGTGAAAGCCAGCGAATAAACCTGGCAACTTCACTGGGCAGCAGTTTGGTTGGTTCGATGTATATTTTAGATGAACCAAGTATTGGACTGCATCCGAGAGATACTGAAAATCTAATAGCAGTTTTAAAATCTCTTAGAGATTTAGGTAATACCGTTATTGTTGTTGAGCATGATGAAGACATAATGCTTGCGGCAGATGAAGTTATAGACATTGGTCCGGAAGCTGGCACACATGGAGGTGAAGTAGTAGCCCACGGGCCGATGGATGAAATCCTGAAATCATCCTCTCTTACAGCAAGTTACCTAAATGGAACCCTGGAAATTGAAATTCCCGGAAAACGCAGAACCTCTAATAACTATATTGAAATTAAGGGAGCCAGAGAAAACAATTTAAAAAATATTGATGTCACTTTTCCGCTTAATATGCTTACCGTAATAACGGGTGTTTCGGGTAGTGGTAAAAGTACCCTTGTAAAAAAATTACTGTACCCTATTTTGCTCAAAGAATTAGGTGGATATGGAGAAAAAGCAGGCCAATATACAGAAATGTCAGGCAAATTTGACTCCCTAAGAAATATAGAATTCGTAGATCAAAATCCAATTGGAAGATCTTCTCGTTCAAACCCGGTCACTTATATTAAAGCCTATGACGATATCAGGGCATTGTACGCTTCGCAGAAATTGAGTAAACTAAGAGGGTTTCAAGCCAAACACTTCTCCTTTAATGTAGATGGTGGCAGATGTGACAAGTGCAAGGGTGAAGGCGAAATTACTGTGGAAATGCAGTTTATGGCAGATGTTCACTTAGAATGCGATACCTGCAGTGGTAAGCGTTTCAAGAAAGAAGTCCTGGAGGTGAATTTTGAAAATGCCAACATTGATGATATATTGAATATGACCATTGATGATGCAATCGTATTCTTTGAAACTCATTCACAAACTAAAATAGTAAGCAAATTACGTCCCCTTCAGGAGGTGGGTCTGGGATATGTAACTTTAGGCCAATCTTCTTCCACACTGTCAGGTGGAGAGGCACAGAGGATTAAACTGGCATCATTTCTTGTAAAAGGAACAACTAAAGAGAAAGCCTTGTTTATTTTTGACGAGCCAACTACAGGGCTTCACTTCCATGATATTAAAAAACTTTTGAAATCCTTTGATGCTTTAATATCCAGGGGGCATTCTGTGGTTGTAATAGAGCACAATATAGAATTTATAAAATGTGCAGATCATGTTATAGATCTGGGACCCGAAGGAGGCGAAAACGGCGGTGATCTTATTGCGTCTGGGACACCTGAGGAAATTGCCGTAAAAAGCAAATCTCATACTGCAAGATACCTTCGTGAAAAGTTACATTAGTAAGGCTTGAAGATATCTTTTTCCTTTCTTAAGCAGTTATACAATCATTTAATCCTTTGCTAATAATTTTATTAATTATTTGATATACAGCGTTTTAAAGTCTTCTTAATATTTCTGGCACGCTGTTTGGTATTATGTTGATGAATGTAAATAGTTGCATTCGGAAATTTAAAACCTTATATCATGAGAAATTTAGTATTCCTTTTAACGGCTCTTGTATTAGGTACTGCGAGTACCATAGCGGCCACAGTGGAAGATAAGGTTGCAATACGCAATGCTTATAGATACAACAATTCTTTCATTTTTGTTGAAAATGGCATTACGTTTTCCGTATATCCGGATGGAGAATTCGATTTCTTTATTGACAACCGGATTAATGCAGGAACTAATGTAAATTACGGAAGCGCCAACATTACATTCAATTCAGGTTATAACTATAACGCTTTTGTTCAATACGATGATTATGGTGCCGTTATTCAAGTTGAAAACGTACCGGTGTTTTATGATTATTACGGACGGGTTAATAGAATTGGCGGTATTAATGTTTGGTACCGAAACGGTCGGGTAAGACGTGTGGGCGGAATGCATGTTTACTATAATAACAGAGGATATTATAGCCATTATACAGGTTATGTAAATGTATATAACCAGTTTTATACTTTCAGACCTTATTACAATTATTTTGTAAGACCTGCTGTTGGTTTCTGCCTGGTTTATAACAGACCATACAGAAGGTATTATAACCCTGTTAGATATACTTACTACAGGCCTTATCACCATAATTACCGAAGAGCCTATGCCCAAGTGGGTCATCATTATAACCATAGCACGAATTACAATAGGCGCAGCAAGGTTTATAGAAATGATAGGCGGGTGGTTGCCAGAACAAATAATTCCAGAAGAAGCGTTGGTTACAGGACAAGTAAGCCAATGAGAAATACAACAACGGTTGCAGAAAGAGGAAATAGGACTGGTACAAAAAGAACAGTAAATAGTACAGCTGTAAACAGGTCTAATAGAACTGTTGCCAATAGTACAAAAAAGACTGTTACCAATACTCGTGCAAATATTGAGCGTAATATAGTTAGAAATGGCGCTAAAAAATCTACCAGGACTGTGACAGGTAGAACTGCGGCAAATAAGAAAATAACCGCAACACCGCGCAGCAAAACAGCTCAACGAAGCAGCTCAAGCTATAATAGGCCTCAAAAATTGGCTACGACAAGCAGGACAACTAAAACAAGAACTGTAACAAAACGTAATGCAGTATCCAAGCCATCAGGCAGAACTTCGAAAAGCAATATAAAGGAAAGGACAGGCACTGCCAAGAGAACAGCGAGCAGAACCCCATCCAGAAGTACAGGTAACAGTAATATTACACGTAGCAGAAGTACAAGATTGAAATAAATATAGTTTTAGGTTGGTTAGTTGTTTAACCCCACTGTGGATTTAATACATCCGGGTGGGGTTTTTTTGTGACAATAAGCCATATAAGACAAATATCTTAAAATCAAAATCTCAAGAAAGAGATGTTACTTCTTTCTCCAGCGAAAAAATCCTGATAGAACCCCATAGACATCTTCCGAAATTTTATAGCGGTATAGAATACCAACATAAATAGCTGTTACAAGTACACTTTTCAGAGCTATGTTGACCAATGGATTAAATTTAAAATCTATAAAATAGAACATAGCCATCATCAAAAGGAGAAGGCCTGCTATTTTTGCAGTTTCAACGGTGAAGGGCATAATATTGAATTTTCGTTTTACATATATCAATTTTATACTGTTGTACATACAAATAGCCATAAAAGTGGCAAAAGCTGCCCCGTTTAATCCGTATACAGGAATGAGGAGCCAATTGAAAAGTATGGTAAAGAAAGCCAAAATAACGCCCATAAACAGCAAAACCCTGTAATAATCAGAATTAAAAAGTATAGCATTGTTGTTGCCTAAAAGAGCATCGAGAAGTTTAGTAAACCCAATTAACAAAACAATGATATACCCTCCCCGATATGCTGCCGGTAGTAAGTCAAAAAAATCATTGAGATTGAGAAGAATAAGAATAAAAATAAGGCCGGATACAATGAACAAGGTTAAAGAACTTTTCTCATATAATCTTTTAAGCTCAGTTATATCATTTCTGTTGAGTATTTCAGCAGTCATGGGATAGGTAATCTGGTGCATGGCTCTTGCAGGTACCGCAATTACGGTAGCAATAAAAATAGCTACTGTGTAATATGCGACATTTTGAATAGGAATAAACTGATTTATCATGAATCGATCTATCTCTAATAGGATTACGGCAGTAGATCCTCCCAAAATGATCAGAATACTATAATTTACCATGGAATTGGTATTCTTTGGCCAGTTAAACCGAATAATTGGCCTTCGAAGACTAAAAGCGTATAGCTTCATAAGCAATGTTCTAAGGAGATATAGAACAACCAATGCCTTTAAAAAAGAATCTACGCCTATAAACTCCATGTATAGCAGAATTAGGAGCAAGCTTACCCCTACCCTAACGAACACCTCTTTCATGAAATTACCAAAAACCGATTTCATTTGCACTTTAGACCAGGCATAAAATATCTCAAAATAAGCCATAGCCATGCCTATTAGAAAAATGTACCAGACATAATCTTTTACAATAGTATTCTTCCTTGCAAGGAAATTACCTATGGCTTCATTGGCTAAATAACTTGTCCCCGCAAGCGGAATTACTATTAACAATGGCAGAAGCACCATAAGTGTAAGAAACCCATCGGCAGATTTTGAATCATTAAAATTACTGTAATATTTAACCAACGTATTTGGTACTCCGAATGCCATCAAAGGCATTAGAATGGCCGATGTAGAAAGAATAACCCCTACCAGGCCATAATACTCTTCGGTAAGAAAGCGGGTATAAAGGAAAAGCACGTTAATAGCTCCTATCCCAAATCCAAGATAAGTGATAGTAGTATTCTTCAACGATTGTTTAAAAATTATTCCCATTCTAACAGTTCAGCCAGCTTTGCGGTGAGCATTCTTCTGTTATACGCTTTTATATTTACTGAAGATACCATTAATTTGCCTTGCTGATAAAGATGAAACCAATTTAAGAGTACAGCTTTAAGATCTGATGCAGAATTGTAATTAAAAATAACACCAGAATTGGTTCTTGTTACAATTTCCGCGACTTCCCAATCTGTAGGTCCTATTGCTAAGATTGGCCTTTTTGCTGCCAGGTATTCAAACAGCTTTCCCGGAATAATACCCCTGGTGTCAGGTGAATCTATTTCAGCCAAGAGCAACAATTGGGATTTTCGCTGATAATTTACCGCTTCCTCATGCGTAACATATTCTTTAATGCGCGTATAGGATTTTAAGCCATTATCATTAATAGATTTTAAAACATCATTGCCAGTTACCCCAATAAGGTTTAATAGAAAGACTTTACGAAAAGCTTCATTTTCATCAATGATTTCTGATAGTACTTTCCATAGATTCTCCGGATTTCTCCCTGTGAGTAGTGAACCAATATGGGAGAGTGTAAATTTTTTATCCAGGGCACTAAAGGGCAGGTCGCTTTCCTGAATATCATAACCATTGGTAATCACATGGATTGGCTTTGACGTAATTGATTCAAATTCAACTTTTGTCGTATTACTGGTAACCAAAAGCTTATCGCAACTACTTGCTATTTTAATTTCCAATTCACGATGTTTTCTTTGTGAAGCTTTCGTAAGCCTTAGCTTACTGTGGTAGCCAATAGACGTCCATGGATCTCTGAAATCTGCCAACCATCTAACATCCAGAATCCTTTTTAATTCTAACCCAATTAAGTGAAGACTATGAGGAGGACCAGTAGTAATTATAGTATCTATTTGTTCTTTTTTGATGATATCCTTTAAAAATCTTACTGAGGGCTTAACCCAATATTTCCTTGCGTCCGGAATAAACATATTTCCCCTTATCCAAAGTAAAGTTTTCTCTAATAGGGAAGCATTATTATCACTTATAACACCAGAACTTATCTGTTTGGTTTTGCTCTTACTTAAAAATCCGGCTAAATTATAAGGCTCAAAGATTTTATTTTTATAAATAGTGACATGTTCCGGTATTTCCTTGAGAAGACTATTATCGGTAATGGGATACTTCGGATTTTCAGGAATATAAACTACAGGGTGTATTTGAAATTCAGGTAAATACTTCACAAACTTAAGCCATCTCTGAACACCGGGTCCGCCTGCAGGAGGCCAATAATAACTAATGATAAGGACCTTATGCATTATCCTTCCTTCTTTTTTCTCAATCTAAATATTGAAAATACCCCTCCTCCTAAAAACAAAATAATCATTAAAATGGAGCTCGTTAAAGTAATCTTGCTGCCTGTTTCAATTACTTTTGGTTCAAACCTGAACTCCACTGTATGGCTACCCCTTGGGATATTCATAGCTCTTAAAACGTAATTGACTTTAAAATGATCTGCCGGCTTACCATCAATATAGGCCTTCCAATCCACGGGATAGTACATTTCAGAAAAAACAGCAAGTCCGTTATTATTATTGTTCGTACTATATGTTAAATGATTGGGCTTATATTCTTTTAAGGTAATGGATGCCAAAGAATCTTTTGGAAAATTAAATTCGTCTATTTGAGTAAAATCAACAGTGTTCACAACGGCTTCATTAAGAACATCTAAACTATCCAATGCTTTAATCTCTTCGTTGGTACTTTTTACCTCAATGAGCCTCTCTATGAACCAGGCATTACCATTGACTTCGGGATTGGTTATTGCATATTTCTTACCTTCTTCATCTTGTTGAATTACATACTTTACATTAAGCATATTGAGGACTCGCAAATTATTTCTATAAATATGGAAATCGAATAGATCCTGCATCCCTGCCGGTTTAGCAGCATGATAGCCTCCAATTGACTGATGAAAATAAGATGTTCTGGCTCCGTTAAGACCTTCAGAAGGATCGTAAACCCTGAATACGCCCTTGTCTTCGGCAATCTGTTTATCCATTGGTAATTGCTGAAAGGGTTGGTTCATTCTTTTTTGTCTGTCAAAATCTTTCTTATTCACATATCGGAGATCAACACCAACCAGGTCGAAAACCACAAGCAGAGAGAGCGTCAAAATCACCATATTTTGCTTAAGCCTCCCTTTAAGATATAGCCATATAGCCAGACCGGATAACAACACATAGATTAGAGATCGTATGGTATCATTAATATAAACAGCCTCCCTGTCCCGCTTAATCATGGTCATTACCTCGTCTCCGAAATATTTGAGATATGTGTTATCATTTAAACCCGTAAAATCGAAAACACTCTTTATTAAAAAGAGCGCAATACCAAGTCCAACAACAATAAGGATGCTCATTTTCAAAGCTGCAAGTTTCTTACTCTTTCCCAATGAGGGCTTAAATACTTGTACTAAAGCCATTACTGCCAGGATAGGTGCACATAACTCCAAAATTACCTGTATGGACGAAACCGCCCTAAATTTGTTATAAAGTGGAAAGTAGTCTATCATGAAATCTGTAAGAAGACCAAAGTTCTTTCCCCAGGAAAGAAAAAGTGAAAGCAAAGTTCCTCCCAATAACCACCATTTTAAACGTCCTTTAACTAAAAAAAGACCGAGGACAAACAAAAAGAATACAATTGCGCCAATGTAAGCCGGTGCTGCAACTCCCGGTTGATTTCCCCAATACAATGGAAGTGCGCTACTAAATTCAAGCGCCCTTGTTCTGGGTAATCCTTGTTCTATGAGATATTCATATGACTTGGAATCCGTACCGAGATCTTCATTATTACTGCCTCCAAAAAGTCTTGGGACAAATAAATTCAAGGATTCAGCAATACCATAACTGTATTGAGTTATATACTCTTTATCCAATCCTTCTATATTTTCTTTGGGCGTCCCGTCCGGGTTTATTGTAAGAGCTGATTTCCCTCGTGTACTCCAATCAGCATATTCTTTGGTTGCCATAATGGATGTTGCATTAGCCGAAATACCCAAAATGACTGCTACAATTAGCACGCCTGTAGAAATAAAAAAGTGCTTTACTTTCCTTTTCTTGATAGTGTCAATCAAGTATGCAACGCCTAGTACAAGTACTAACAACATAAAATAATAGGTCATCTGGAAATGATTTGCACCTATTTCCAATGCCATAGCCAATGCAGTAAGAATAAAACCCCAGAAATACTTTTTTCTAAAAGTAAGTATGATGCCCCCCAACAGAACAGGTAAATAGCCTAAAGCATGGGCCTTAGCATTATGACCGACACCTAGGATGATAATAAGATAGGTAGAAAAACCAAAAGCCAGGGCTCCAAATACTGCCAATCGATAATCTACTTTTAAGCAGCATAGCAAAATATAAAATCCAATAAAATAAAGGAACAAATAATCTGCCGGACGAGGCAGAAATCGGATGGTCCTATCGAGTTTTCTAACGTAATCATGGGGATAATAAGCTCCTAATTGATAGGTTGGCATGCCTCCAAAAGCACTATTTGTCCAATAGGGTTCCTCGTTAGTATATTTTCTGAAATCATTTTGTTCCTTGGCCATACCCGTAAATTGAATGATATCGGATTGGACGATTGTTTTACCCTGTAGCACAGGATAGAAGTATGCCAAGGAGGCAACAACAAAAAAAACAAGCGCAAAAAAATGATAAAATAAAGCCTTAGTACCTTTATTCATTGGTTGCTTTAGTGGTAATGGTTATTCAATTTCTTCAAAATCTATGAATTCCCCTAATTGCTCGGAATCCTTTTTCTTTTTTTGAACCGTTTTTTTATCAATACTTATTTCACCTTCATTAATAGTTTCTTCGTGATTTTGATAGCCTTGAAATTGTTCAAATCTTTCTTTAAAATGCTTCTCCGTCCTTCGTGCGGCATAACCAAATATTCTAGGACCAAACCATTTAGCAAATAATTTGAGCAAATAGTAGACCAGAAGAATTATTAAAATCGTTCTTAAAAAACCCATAATGTCTCTATTCTATATATCAAAAATACAATTCCAGCGTTGTATTAACATTACAAAATTCATAAAATAATAATAAAATCTACCTAATGTTTCGAGCTGTTGAACTTAAAAATCCTAAAAATGCGCTCTTTTTATTAGCATTATTAGCCCCATTATTAGGTATCTGCCAATATACAGATGTCATTAATTCTAACCGACCCGGGTTATCTGTAAGTGCCTATGCTGTAGGCAAAGGCGTCCCCCAGTTAGAATTGGGATTTTCATATGAAAAGCGAGACCACGCAGATCTGAATTATGATTCTAATCTTTACGGTATGGATTTTTCGGTTCGTTATGGATTATTATTTGAAACTCTTGAGCTTAATTGGGAAGGCACTTACCAAAACCAGAATATCACTTACAATTCCCTTGGATTTAATGAATCGAGAACCAATTTTTCAAGAAACCGGTTTGGGGTCAAATATTTGGTCTTTGATCCTTATAAAGATCCGGAAAGGAATAAACCAAACCTATATAGCTGGAAGGCTAATAACAAATTTCAGTTTAAAAATTTAATTCCGGCAATCTCTGTATATGCCGGGGCCAATTTTGTTATTGGAGACAATCCATTTTATCCAACAGATCCGACAGTTTCTCCCAGGGCAATGGTGGCAACACAGAGCAGGCTTACGCCCAGATTTGTATTGATATCCAATATATCCTATGATAGAATTGCTACGGATGATCCGGAATTAGGCTATACACTTTCCCTGTCTCACGCACTTAGAAATCCTAAATGGAGTGTGTTTTTGGAAAACCAGGGCGTTAGTAGTGATCGATATGCCGACATTTTATTAAGAGGTGGTGGTGCATATTTAGTAAATGAAAATTTTCAGCTTGATGCGAATCTCGGAGGCAGCTTTAAGGATTCTCCCAGTCGTCTTTTTGTTTCGGTAGGAGCGTCATACAGGCTAGACCTTCATAAGGACGTCCTTATCCCTATTGAAGATCAAAAGGCAGGTGAAAATGGTGGGTCAATTAAAAAGAACTCCATGCGAAAAAGCAAAAAGACCAAAAAATCTAGGCGACGTAATAAAGGGAAAGGAGCCGAGGATATTGACCTTGGGCCATCTAAAAAAGATTTAAAAAGGCTGAAGAAAAAAGAGAATATGAAGATGTCTTCCGATAAAGGAGTAATTGATTTCTAATAGCCACGCTTTCTTTTGGGTTAATTTTATTATTTGAATTAGTAAAATTTGTCTTAAAATTTGAATCCTTCATCAAATATCTCTTATCTTGACCATACAAATAAATGGTATGGTAAGGCTCGAAGAAGCTACTACAAAATCGGATCTAAAAAAGTTTATAAAATTTCCTTTTGCCCTTTATAAAAATTCTCCATATTGGGTGCCACCACTTATTTCTGACGAATTCGAAACATTTAACAAGGAAAAAAATCCAAACTTCAACAGTGCGGAAGCAAGGTTTTTTCTTGCTTATAAACAAAATAAACTAGTAGGCAGAGTTGCAACTATTATTAATTGGATAGAGGTTAATGAACAACAAAACTCTAAAATGCGCTTCGGGTGGTTTGATTTTATTGATGACTATGAGGTTTCAAAGGCATTGCTCGATAAGGTAGCTGAAATTGGCAAAAATAATAAGCTGGATTATATGGAAGGGCCTGTCGGATTTTCGAATCTTGATAAAGTGGGAGTACTCGTTGAAGGTTTTAACGATATGGGAACAATGATCACCTGGTATAATCATCCTTATTATAAAGATCATTATGAACATTACGGATTTATAAAGGAAAAGGAATATATGGAAAACAGATTTCCTGCCAGTAATACCAAACCAGAACACTTTATTAAAATACAGGCCTTGATAAAAAAGAGGTACGGTTTAAAAGAAATGAATTTTACAAAGTCTGCGGATATCATGCCATGGGCAGATCAGATGTTTGACCTATTTAATGAGACTTATGCAAAGTTATCTTCATTTGTTCCTTTAACCGACGAGCAAAAAGCTTTTTTTAAGAATAAATATATTGGACTAGTTAATCCGGAATATATAAAGTTTGTAATTGATGGCAGCAACAGACTGGTAGCTTTTGCCATAGTAATGCCGTCCTATGGATCTGCCTTGCAAAAAGCTAATGGCAGGCTTTTTCCATTTGGCTTTTTGTATCTTTTAAATGCTAAGAAATATAGCAGAGATGTCATTTTTTACCTTATCGGTATTCATCCTGAGTACCAAAATAAGGGAGTTACCGCTATAATTATGAATGAATATCACAAAGTTTTTCAGCAGAAAAAAATAAGGAATTGTTACAGAACTCCCGAATTAGAGGAAAATGTTGCTATCCGTCAAATGTGGAAACACTTTGACCCGGAGATATATAAGCGAAGACGTACCTATAGAAAACAGCTAAAGCCGGATATATTTAGTAATTGAAATAATTCCTAGCTAAAGAGAAAATTGAATTTACAGCTATTATTCCCCCATTGCCGCAGCTACAGCAGCAGATAATCTCTTATATGTACCATTCTGTAATCGATCTCGAATAGCCGAAAATGCATCCAAAGTTACTGCAACATCTTCCAAAGTATGTGTTGATGTAGGTATCATTCTCAGTAAGATCATTCCTTTAGGAATAACCGGGTATACTACTATTGAACAGAAAATGCCATAATTTTCTCTTAAATCCTTAACCAAAGCCATAGCTTCAGGGATACTACCATTCAGATAAACGGGTGTAACGCAACTTGAGGTTGTGCCAATATCAAAGCCCCTTTCTTTGAGTCCATTTTGCAGGGCATTTACATTTTCCCATAGTTTCTCTCTTAACTCAGGCTTTGTACGAAGCATGTCAAGACGTTTTAACGCTCCTTTCACATAAATCATTGGGAGTGATTTTGCAAACATCTGAGAACGCAGGTTATATTTCAAATAATCAATAATCTCCTTATCGGCAGCCAGAAAAGCACCAATTCCTGCCATAGATTTTGCAAATGTTGCAAAATATACATCTATATCGTCCTGAACACCTTGCTCTTCACCTGCTCCGGCACCGGTCTTACCTAATGTCCCAAAACCGTGAGCATCATCTACCAATAACCTAAAATTAAACTCCTTTTTGAGCGCAACAATTTCTTTAAGCTTACCCTGTTCCCCGCGCATTCCAAAAACACCTTCGGAAATAACCAGAATTCCGCCACCAGTTTGTTCTGCCATTTTACTAGCACGCTCCAAATTCTTTTTTAAGCTTTCAATATCGTTATGGACAAATGTAAATCGTTTGCCCATATGTAAACGAACCCCATCAATTATGCATGCATGGGAATCTACATCGTAAACTATAATATCATCTTTTGAAACAAGAGCGTCAATTGTAGATAAAATGCCCTGATAACCAAAATTTAAGAGATAAGCAGATTCTTTATGGACAAAATCGGCTAATTCATTCTCCAATTGCTCATGAAAATCTGTATGTCCACTCATCATTCGAGCACCCATAGGATATGCAGCTCCGTATTCAGCAGCAGTATCCCCATCTACCTTTTTTATTTCAGGTAAATTAGCCATGCCTAAGTAATCATTAATACTCCATGTAATTACTTCTTTCCCCTGAAATTTCATTCGATTGGAAATAGGTCCTTCCAATTTAGGAAAAACAAAGTATCCTTCCGCTTGGGATGCCCATTTACCCAAAGGTCCTTTATTCTCAATGATTCTTGCAAATAAATCTTTCATCTGGCCTAGTTTGGTTAGTGCACAAAATTATGGAATTTTGGTTACGATTCATAAATTATTTTAAATCAAAAGAAAAAAGGCAACAGTAGATTACTGTTGCCTTTAAAATATAAAGCTTATTGTTTATTTTATATATTCAATCGCTTGTTCTTCTTCAACATTTTTACTGTCAAAAAAGCCCTGGTCACTCATCCACTGATCATTGTATATCTTACTCATATATCTTGAACCATGGTCTGGAAAAATTACAACTACATTGCTATTCCTGGTGAATTCACCTTTCTCACTTAGTTGCTTAACTGCCTGCATAACTGCACCGCTCGTATAACCGACAAAAATACCCTCTTTACACGAAATTTCCCTCGCGGTATGGGCACTTTCCTCATCGGTAACTTTTATAAATTCATCAATGATTCCAAAATCAGTGGCATCAGGAATTAAATTCTTACCAAGTCCTTCTATTCTATATGGATATACTTCATCATTATCAAATTTGCCGGTTTCATGATACTTTTTCAAAACCGATCCATAAGCATCAACTCCTATGATCCGAATATTCGGGTTCTGTTCTTTTAAAAATCGTGCTGTACCCGAGATAGTACCTCCAGTTCCACTACAGGCTATTAAATGAGTTATATTACCATTTGTCTGTTCCCAAATTTCGGGACCGGTAGTTTTATAGTGAGCCAATATGTTCAGTTTATTAAAATATTGGTTGATATATACTGATCCACTATTTTCCTCATGTAAACGCCTGGCAACCTGATAATATGATCTCGGATCATCGGCACTCACGTGAGCAGGACACACATATACTTTTGCACCCATAGAGCGTAGCATATCAATTTTATCCTTAGAAGATTTTGAACTTACAGCCAATATACATTCATAGCCCTTAATGATACTCACCATTGCAATACTAAAACCCGTATTACCTGAAGTAGTCTCAATAATTGTATTTCCGGGCTCAAGAACGCCACTCTTTTCCGCTTCATCAATAATATATGCAGCAATCCTATCCTTGGACGAGTGTCCGGGATTGAAGGCTTCTAACTTTGCAAAAAAATTCCCATTTAGAGGGGATGTAATTTGATTAAGTCTAACGAGTGGAGTGTTTCCTATTAAATCTAGGACTGAGTTATGAGCATTTATCTTATTTTTCATAAAGAAAGGTTAGGTCGATATATCCTTTTTAAAAGAATCCAATCTGGCGACAAAATTACTATTTTTTTTTTATTTACCCGTTTTACCCTCCAAATCTATTAGAAAACTATATTCTTTCGCAGTTTCTTTCAATGCTTCAAATCTTCCCGAGGCGCCGCCATGGCCTGCATCCATATTGGTATAAAGAAAGAGTTTATTTTCATCCGTTTTATGGACTCTAAGTTTAGCCACCCACTTTGCGGGTTCCCAATACTGAACCTGAGAATCATGTAAACCCGTGGTTACAAGCATATTAGGATAATCTTTAGCCAGAACATTATCATATGGGGAGTACGATTTCATATAGTCATAATGCTCTTTATTATTGGGATCACCCCATTCATCAAATTCTCCCGTAGTCAATGGGATTGAATCATCGAGCATAGTTGTGATAACATCTACAAAAGGCACTGCAGCTATCACCCCATTATAAAGTTCAGGATTCATGTTAACTATAGCACCCATGAGCAAACCACCCGCAGAACCGCCATAAGCATATAAATGTTCCTTACTCGTATACTTTTTTTCAATCAAAAACTTAGAGCAATCTATAAAATCCGTAAAAGTGTTTTTCTTATTAAGGAGTTTCCCTGCCTCATACCAGGGCCTGCCCAGATATTCTCCACCCCGCACATGGGCAATAGCGAAAATAAATCCTCTGTCTAAAAGACTCAATCTTACAGAAGAAAAATATGGATCTGAGGTACTGCCATATGAACCATAGCCGTACTGTAAAAGCGGACTGCTGCCATCTAGTTCAGTGTCTTTATGATAAATCAATGAGATAGGCACTTTTGCCCCATCGCGAGCCTCAGCCCAAATTCGCTCGGAACGGTAATTGTCTTTATTAAACTTACCTCCTAATACTTCCTGTTCTTTCTTAATTTCCTTCACTTTAGTGTTCATATTAAAATCAATAATGGCATATGGTGAAGTCATAGAGTTGAATACATATCGAAAATTATCTGTATCAAAATCAGGGTTTGCATAAGG
Source organism: uncultured Eudoraea sp. (assembly GCA_965366915.1). Lineage (GTDB taxonomy): Bacteria > Bacteroidota > Bacteroidia > Flavobacteriales > Flavobacteriaceae > Eudoraea. Next base: position 28,567 of record CBDUGN010000009.1, read on the forward strand.
GTATGCGACATAGGTTTCGCTTTCAAACGGAATGTAATAACTGTCAGAATCATCCCATTTCGTAATCTTTAGTTTACTGAGGCCATTATCTCGTTCTGTCAGTACATAGTAATCCTTGAAGATTTCAATATCCTCCAGGAGTATAGTCGGCCTGTGCGAAATAAACTCTTCCCAATTTTCAGAAGATGTATTCTTCTCATCAACCTTCATTAATTTAAAATTAGTGGCCTTATCCCTATTTGTGAGTATATAAAAATTGTTTTCAAAATGATAAACAGAATACTCCAGGCCTTTTTCTCTTTCAGAAAACAATTTAAAATCCCCATTAGGATTATTAGCATTAAGTATTTGAAATTCAGATGTTAAGGTGCTGTATGAACCAATAATTATATATTTCTTGGATTTTGATTTATAAACAAACGTATTGAAGGTACTATCCTGCTCATGAAATATTAATTCATCTTTTTCACTCGGATTTCCCAGCACATGCTTATAGATTTTGTCTGAGCGCAAAGTAACCGGATCTTTCTTGGTATAAAATAAGGTTTTGTTGTCATTCGCCCAGGCAGCGCTACCCGTAGTATTATCTATCTTATCAGCATAAATTTCCCCTGTTTCAAGGTTTTTTATCTGAATGTGGTATTGCCTTCTGCTTATGGTATCAGTCCCAAATGCAGCTAGTTTATTATCAGGACTTACCGTAACGCCTCTGAGTTCAAAATACTCATGCCCCTCTGCAAGCTCATTACAATTAAACATTATCTCTTCGACAGCTTCCAGGTTATCCTTTTTCCGTGAATAAATAGGATATTCCTTTCCTATTTCATACCTCGTTATGTACCAATACCCGTTTAGTTTATAAGGTAATGAAGAATCGTCTTCCTTAATTCGGCCCTTCATTTCCTCGAACAATTCCTTCTGAAAAGACTTGGTATGATCAGTTAAGGCGTTGTAAAAATTATTTTCTTCTTCCAAATATGCTAATACTTCTTTATTATCTCGTTGGTTCAGCCAATAATAGTCATCAACTCGAATATCATCATGCTTCTCTAATTTTACAGGTATTCTTTTGGCTTTCGGGGCTTCTATAACTTCCATATTTTGATTTTGATTCTGGCAAGAAACAGCCATGATAAGAACAATGAATAAAGCGATTCTTATTTTAAGAAATTGCATCATTATAACATTTTTTAAGGGCGCAATTTAGTAATTTTGATTTTAGTAATTCTAAAAAGTAAAATATGTTTGGAGACTTAGCAGGTATGATGGGAAAACTAAAAGAAACCCAGGAAAAAGTAAAAGCAACAAAAGAACGATTGAATTCTGTCACAATCGAAGAAAAATCGTCTGATAACCTTCTTTCCGTAACTATAACGGCAAATAGAACCGTGAAAGCCATCAATATTCATGATCAGTTGCTGGAGGATAAGGAGCAATTGGAAGACTATCTGGTCCTTACCTTGAATAAGGCAATAGATAAAGCAACTCAGATTAATGAAGCAGAATTGGGGGCAGTTGCCAAAGAAGGAATGCCAAATATTCCTGATATGGATTCATTTTTTAAATGATAATTCTTAAGGAGTTATATGCATAATACATTGCTAAATTGAGCTTATCTAGTTTGTTAATTAAGTATGATAGTAGGTTATTATTTAATACTTTTAAAAAAACCACGCTACATGATTAAGATTAAAAAGGAAGATAACAATACGTATAATTTCTCTTTGTATACTACAAACGGCAATGCCTTGTTTTATAGTGTTGGATTTTCAAGTAAAGAAGAGGTAAAGAATGTAGTCAGTAGTTTGAATCTACTCGATAAACAGCATTACATAATTGAACGGAAAACGGACCATGATGGAAACTTTCTTTTTAATCTAAAGAACAAAAAGGGGCAGCTTATTGGAAATAGCTTGCTTTATGGGTCCGAGGCAGGAATGGAGAATGGTATAAAAAATCTTAAAAAAAGAATAAATACACTTAATAAGTCTGAATACCTATAGTGTTTTTATGGTTTTAAGTAAAGTTTCATGCATTTGATCCGTATAGTCCATATGAGTTACTATCCGTAGTTTCGAACTTCCCATACCAATAATATGAATATCCTTTTTGCGAAGTTTTTCAATAAAAGCTTCCGCGCTCAAATAGTCTTCATTTATTTCAAAGATTATAATATTGGTCTCCAGGGGTTCAACTTTCTTTATAAAGGATAAACTTTGGAGTATTGCACCAATTTCTTTTGCTTTTTTATGATCATCCGCAAGTCGGTCAATTTGGTTTTCCAGTGCATAAATACCAGCCGCTGCCATATAACCAGCCTGGCGCATCCCGCCACCTAAAATTTTTCTAATGCGTAATGCTTTGTCGATCATTTCTTTATCCCCTACCAAAACAGAACCCACCGGGCATCCCAGCCCCTTACTTAGACAAACACTAATGGTATCAAATAATTCACCATACTGTTTTGCAGATTCCCCTTTTTCCACCATCGCATTCCATATCCTGGCCCCGTCCAAATGATACGCCAGACCATGCTTTTCACAAACTTCTTTAATACGTACCAATTCAGAAAAATTCCAACATGCTCCTCCGCCTTTATTGGTAGTATTTTCTGCGCAGACTAAAGAAGTCAAAGGACTATGATAAAAATCTGGTGGGTTTATAGCCTCCTCAACCTGATCTGAGGTCATCATGCCACGATCACCATCTATTAATTTACAGGAAACACCACTATTAAAACTAACTCCCCCACCCTCATAATTATAGACATGGGCATACTTATCGCAAATTAATTGATCTCCGGGATTGGTATGTAGTTTTATGGCAGTTTGATTGGTCATTGTGCCACTGGGAAAATACAAAGCAGCTTCCCTGTTAAATATAGTGGCTACCTTTTCTTCCAGCCTGTTAACTGTAGGGTCCGCTTTAAAAACATCATCACCTACCTCTGCAGACATCATTGCATCTAACATACCGGGTGAGGGTTTGGTAACCGTATCACTAATTAAATTAATTTTCATAGGCCTGGTTCTTCAATCTAATTCATACAATCCATACCAATTGGAGATCCATCTGGTATTTTGGGAGCTTCTATAACCTTAAATTCTGATGGTTTGCTGTAAAAGTAATCAACCCTTCTGATCATTTCCATGGCATCATAATTATTCCTACTGGCTTGTAAGGTTGTTTTAATTGATTTGAGTTGGTAATTCGCTATAGCATTAACCTGTGGATGAACACCTTTATGGGCTGCAAGGTTCATAATATGATAAAGCACCCGGTAATTGATTGACTTCTGGACTTCATTGAAATATGGGTCCTTAAGGTCTTTAGCAATCGTATGTTCGACTAATTGACTAAGGACATATTCCAGCCCAATTTGCTGGGAATCTAAACTTTTTTGCTGTATTAATCTTGATGCTCTTTCAGGGTGCAACAATAATCCTAAAGTCATATCAGAAGCTGTCTCCGGAGCAGAAAGAGCATCAAAAGAAACTCCTGTTCTGCCTTTAAGAGATTCCCTGGTTCTGGGATATCCGATGGCCCTGGGCGGAAACAATGATAATTTTTCCTCAGGGATAGCAATTACATTGGCATCTAATGTTTTTAGCAACACCTTAAGCGCTTCAAGCTGCAAACTTTTGTCCAGGGTTTCAACAGTTTTCTGACCATCGCCTTTCAAAGCATAGTTATAGTCCAGGCCTCCAATCATTTTAGCGACTGCTTCAGTCTGATATCTGTGAAAAAAATAAAGTGGAGCAAAAACATCTTCTAAAGTGGTATTTGGTTCATTTTTTCGGATATTGTCTATAGAAAAATTCCCTATAGCAATCTCCCTGATCTTTAAAACATTTTCCAGCTCTGCGCTGGCGCTTTTACCATTGTCCCACAAATGCGCTAAGGCATGTGCCCCGCCTAAAGGCCTTGCATCTCTGTCGGAAATAAAGCGAAGTCCTTTATTGGCAGCCTCTTCAAGCATTTTATTCAAGGCCTGTTTTTCATCTGTTCCTTTTTCAAATTCAGAATAGGAATAGGCAACAGTTGTTTTGTCCCATACTCCAATTCCTGTGTCATACGCTTTTGAAAAATCTATCTCTCCATTCACAATTCTAAACTGAGGATGCGGATAATCCATAACCGAAGCTCTTTGATTGGTACTTGCCGCGAAATTATGTGTAAACCCTAAAGTATGACCAATTTCATGAGCAGACAATTGTCTAATTCGTGCTAAAGCTAAATCCAACATTGCGTCATAATTATCATCCCGTTCTTCAAAAGGCCTATTTATTAAGGCCTGTGCAATTAAGAAATCCTGTCTGATCCTTAAACTGCCCAAACTTACGTGCCCCTTAATAATTTCACCTGTTCTGGGATCCGTAATACTGCTGCCGTAACTCCAACCTCTGGTGGATCTGTGTACCCATTGAATAACATTATATCTTACATCCAGCGGATCAACATCATCTGGCAACATCTCTAACTGAAATGCATCTTTGTAGCCTATGGCCTCAAAGGCCTCGTTCCACCACTTTCCTCCTTCCAGTAAAGCCGTCCTTACAGGTTCGGGAGTACCATTATCCAAATAATAAACAATGGGTTCCACAGCTTCACTTATTTCGGCCTCCGGATTCTTTTTAGACAAACGGTGTCTGGTAATAAATCGCTTTAAAATAGGCTCCTGAACCGGAGTGGCATAGTCATAATATGAAAAAGGATATGAACCGCTTCTTGGATCAAAAACCCTTTGTTTATAATTTGAGTCGGGTAATTCAATAAACGAATGATGCTGAGCAACCGTTACCAGATCTGGATTTGGGCTTACGGAAACGATATAATTACCTTTGGATTCTCCTTTAAAAGTCAATGTAACATCAAACTCTATATTTTTTGGAAACGCCTTTGTTCTTTCAAGTGCCATGGCACTTTTGCTTTTATCCAGCGTGTAAGTTCCCTGCTTTGTTTGCTTCAGGCGTTTAGCGACCCTATGGACATCTTGAATTAAAAAATCACTGATATCAATAATATATTTACCTGCCGATTCTTCCACTATTTCAGAACCGAAAAGTACAGATTTGGCGAAAGCCTGTTCCACAGATTTTTTTTCCAGATCATTATCAGTTATTGCCCTGTATTTTAAATTGGGTTGAATCAGAAGTAGTTTGTTTCCTGCTTTTTTAAAATATACAACCTGCTCATTTCCAAGTTGTCCCCTATCTAAACCTATAT
>CBDUGN010000010.1:0-32728 GCA_965366915.1 uncultured Eudoraea sp.
TTAACTCCGGTTCTTTCCTATGTGATACAAAAACTATTGATGTCTGGCTTTCTTCTGCCATTTTATTTACCAGAGCAACTACAAGGGCGGCGCTCGCATCATCTAAGCCAGCAGTTGGTTCATCCAAAATAAGTAGAAGTGGATGTTTAATCATCGCCCTGACACACATAATAAGCCTTTGCTGGCCAAGACTCAGGTCGTGAAAATAACAATCTTTTTTGTCTTCCATATTTACTAATGCCAGCCATTCCCTGGCTACCCGTAGTTGTGCCTCACTTGGTTTAATATATAATCCAATGGAGTCTAAAAGGCCTGAAATAAGCATATTTTCCAGGCTGTGATAGCCCCTGAATCTGTCTACCATTGCTGGCGTAAAGTAGCCGATATTTTTTTTGATATCCCAAACGCTTTCCCCACTTCCTTTCCTGGAACCGAACAGGAATATATCCTGTCCATATGCTTTAGGGTTATCTCCTGTAATCATTGAAAGGAGCGTAGTTTTACCACTCCCGTTTTTGCCCGCCAGTTCCCAAAATTCTCCCGTTCTGATCTTCCAGTTAATATTTTTAAGAATAGGTTTCTCTTCGTAGTTTACAGAGACATTTTTAAACCTAATTAAATACTCATGAGAATAATTAAAGTGTTGTAACGCTTGTGGAACATCTCTATAAAAAACCTTTCTTTTTTTGGGTTCTATTAAGGAGAGGTCATTGATGACTAAGAATTCATTGAAGTCTAATCGTGCATAATTGGATATAAATGGAAGCAGATCAACAGACCTGCTTATGAGTTGAATAATTGCAATGTCACCTGAAATCTTTGTCAAAACTATTTTAAGCTGTTTTTGCGAATCCCGATCCAGATTATCAAATGGGTTGTCCAGGATAAGGAAATCGGGTTTGGTTTTTAAAAGATAATTTAGAAGGGCTTTTTTACGCTCCCCGCTGCTCATAGTTTGAAGGCTTTGGGAAGTTGAAGGTGTAAGGAGCTTTTGATCATGCCTTACTTCTTCTTCGATAAAATTGTCTAAGGCCAGTTTAGAGAATAATGAACCTTTTAGTCCTTTTAAGGCTTCTAAATCCGGTGGCATTTTATCCTCCGTAAGCAATTGCTTAATTAAGCCTTGTTTGTTGGATTGATTAGTTATAAAGACAGCCCAGTGTTGTATTTGGGTCATAATTTCCTGGATACGGGTTTTGAACAAATATAGCAGATAGGGATATAATGTTTAAGGACTTCCTAATTAATAATTAAATTCTCTAAAGTAGTTTTACTTTATATTTTATATATTTAAGTCCCCCTAAAATTTTATTGTATACTATGAGCAAAAAGGCAATAAAGCTACTACAGGCATGTACCATATGTCTGGGCTTAGTAACAGGGCTGGTTTTCTTCCTGGATTTTATATTTAACTAAAATAAAATAATATGAAAAAGAACATGGGCTCATCAGATCGTATTATACGATTTATTGTTGCAGCAATTTTTATTGCACTCTATTTTACAGGCACGGTTACAGGGATCTTGGGGATAGTTTTGTTGGTATTAGCAGGTGTATTTATACTTACCAGTCTGGTTAGTTTTTGTCCGCTTTATGCTCCTTTCGGATTGAGTACTTGTTCAAATAAGTAGTAGTGGTTTTTGAGCCTTTCCAAGAATTAAATTTCAGGATTGGTTTTGTTGTGATGCCATAGCGTATCATTTTCTCTCTTTAAACCCAGGAGAAGGGTAAGCTAGCTACCAACAAGGTTAAAAATAAACTCTGAACATGGCATTAGGAGTTATCCCTAAAGAATTCTGGATAATAGCTTCAACTTCACCTAAAGTAGTTATCCGATAAAAGAGGTTAATGTCGTTCTTTTTATCAAACAAATTCCAGACGGACAACCCTAGATTGGCCCTGGTTTTTTGCCCTAGTTTAAAATTATAAATGGCAGAGAGATCCACGCGCATATAATCTTCCAATCTTTGTTGATTTGTTTGATCATAATTAATGTTGTCATCAATAATTGGTATAGCAGGATTCGGTTGCGTATATGGTTTTCCTGACCGCCAATTTAAGCCTGCTGCAAAGCGAAAATGCTTCAGGGTGTAGGTTGTACCTAATGACAAAGCATGAGGGATATCAAAATTACTAGGAAAATTGGTCTCGGATAATTCAGGAAAGGAATATTCATTTTCCAAATAGGAATAACTTAACCAAACATTTGCAGCGTTAAATTGCTTACGTATGAGAACATCCACACCTAAAGCAGTATAGCTTCCAGTGCTTTTTATAAATTCGAACTGGTTCTGAAAACCCTGGCTTTGTGATGTAATACCGTCAACTGCCTTAAAGTATCCCACTGTATTAATTAACCATCCATTTTGATTATAACTTAATCCAAGAGAACCCTGTTTGCTTTTAATAACGGGGATATCACTATTATCAGATAACTGCCAGCGGCGCTTTTCTATTCCTAAAAAATCATTTTGAAAATTGATAATTTGAGAAGTGTTTTGGTGCTTCAACTCTCCTAAAAGCTCAAGGTTAAACCAGTTTAAGAAGCGATGATTGAAACTAAGTCGGGGTTCCCACAATTGCATATTAAATTTATCAAGGTAGTTAAATCGGAGCCCTAAATTAAATGTAGTTTTCCTGTTTGCCGAAATAAAATCGAGTTCGGTGAATATACCATGGGTACGTAGCACATTCGCGATAAGCCTTCGAAAAACAGGATCGTCCACATCATCCAGATTGGTTACTTTGGTTTCTACAAAGTGATATCCGTTCACCCAATGCAAGCGTTCACGCACTTGATAAGTGCCACTAATTCTTGCTCCTGTTTCCGAGACCTTATTTTCCTGAAGAAATCTCTGATCGTTTAAAATATTCGCATTTATTGCCTTGAGTTTATAATCTGATTCATAGATATTCAACAGGGTACTAAAAGACTTACTCCAGTCCCTTTTATAACGCAACCCCCCGGCAATACTATTTTGACTTAAACTACTTTCTCTGGTCTCAACCTCGCTGTTTAATATTTCATTTTCATTAAATACCAACTCATTGTTGGCATTTATAAAGTTTAATTGTATTTCATCTTTTTCTGAAGGCTTAAATAACCAGCGCATTGAGGTGTCATAAAAATCTGAGCTAATATCCGAATTGTTGGTATTGTCTTCTACCTCTGTATCTTGTGATATCCTGTCGAAATACTGAGTATAGGTAGGGGTTTCAAAAAAATCGCTGATAGATTTCCTGGCCGCTAGCTGTATGGACGAGTTGTTACCCAAAGGGATATCAGCAAATCCATTTGCATCAGTAAAATTGATTCCAATATTTGCTTTAAATGTTGGATTAATGCTTTGCTCCGTCTTCATGGCAATGGTACCAGAAACACCGTCAGTATATGAGCTGGGAGTACCATTTTTTTGAAGCTTAACCTTTTGTGTTATCTGTGGATTATACATGGAGATTAATCCAAAAAAATGGCCTGATTGATACATCTTAATATCGTCCCATAATATGAGGTTTTGATCGTTGGTTCCTCCACGAATATTAATGTTGGAAACTGTTTCATTTATACTTAGAATTCCGGGAAATGCCTGAATGGATTGAAGAACATCACTTTCTATAAGTCCGGGTAATATGCTAAACTGATTGAAATCTATTTCAAAAGAACCATTGTCCAGTTTATCAATTCCTCTGATCAAATAATCGTAAAGTATGATTTCTGATAGCTGTTGTCGATTGGAAATCAGGTAGATAACCCCACAGTCTTCTTTTTTAAAAAAAGCATAGCTTCTGTCTAGTGTTTTGTAGCCTAGATGGCGTATATAAAGTGTTTCATTTTCATTGTTAATATCAATTTTAAAAAACCCTGTTTCATTCGTAAGAGTAGATGCTTTCCCCGCCTGTACAGTGCAAAAGGCAATTGGTTCTCCCGTATCCTTGTCCCTGACATAACCACAAAGTTCAATAATGGATTTTTTTATTGAGATAAACTTATTAGGCAAAGTAGAAAATTGTAAACCAGTTTGTTGTTGTAGATATTTAATGGTTTCTTCAAACGTCAGCTCTTTATTAGGTTCTGGAATCCTAATATTTTCAATAGTTTCGGAGGCATAATTAAATTGATAATCGTACCGCTCTTGTAAATCTGTCAAAATGTTGATCAATAATTTTGTTTCAGCAATTTCCTGTGCCGAAATTCTGAAGGCAGAAAGTGCCACTAAAAGAGTTGTTATCAGGAGGTACTTATTTTTCACTAGGATATAGGATAACATTGTTGGTTCCATCCATCCTGTATTTTAGATTTAGGGGTTGAGTAACAGATTTCAGTGCATTATCCATATTATTATGAATGAAACCACCTGTAAATAAAATTTCAGGTGATACTTCATCAAGTACAATTTTAATACTGTATTGTCTTTCCAATTCCGCGATAACATGGCTAAATGGCATCCTGTGAAAACTGCTAATGTTTTTTAGCCATGTGGGATATTCACTGGTATTTTGACCTTGGATTATTTTTCCTTCTGAAAACCGAATATTACCGCCGGCCCTCAATTCTTCAGTAAAAGTTTTGGTACTAACATTTACGATGCCTTCATAACATGTCACCTCGAAAAATGCATCTCTTTGCTTAACATTAAATTGGGTGCCTACAACAGTTACAATTCCTTCGGTAGTGATCACATCAAATGTGGAGCCTTTCGCAACGGTAAAAAATGCCTCTCCCACCAGACTTATTTCCCTTTTTTGTTCCCATTTGCGCTCGCTGTATTTGATCTCAGATTGGGCGTTAATCATCACTTTAGAAGCATCCGGTAATTCAATTTCAGTTTTTTCACCGGACAATGTTTGCACTTTGATTGTATTATTGAAAATAAATATACTGTAGATGGCAATTCCAAGAACCAAAACGCTGGCAATTCGCATCAACGGTTTTATCCAGGATAATTTTCGAACAGGTTTTTGATCTGTTTTAAGTCGTTTTTGAAACGTATCAAAATCAGACACAGAGGAAAATTCAGAAGCCTTAAACTGTCCGGCATTATCAAGGATAGCAATGAGTTGTGGATATTCTTCCATTGCTTCAAAAGCCTTTAGTTCCTTCTCAGTAAGCTGGTTTGACAACCATTTTTCTATCAAGTATTCTTTATCCATAAAACACGCTTCTTATATATATAACAACTAAGTTTCCTTTATTCCTGATTTTAAATCTTAAATCCCTCCAATTCATTTTTTAAAATACTAAATGCCGTATAAATCCTGTATTCCACAACTTTGCGTGTAATACCCAGCATTTCAGCAATTTCTTCATGCTTTTTACCTTCAACTTTGTTTAGCATAAAAGCAACCCTCTGTTCTCCAGAAAGCATGGAAAGTGCCTGCTGATATTTTTTGAAATACTGCTCTTTTTCCATAAGAAATTCCGGAGTTTCATTGGTATAGTCCCTTGGCTTTAACTTTTGGTGGCGTAACACAACTTTCTGATGTTTTATTTCATTCAACATCATATTGTTGGCTACTTTGTACAAAAAGGCCTTCGCCATACTCAACTTAACCTTCTTGCAATTTTCCCATAACTTAACAAAGGCATCCTGCGCTTTATCATTTGGATTCAATTCTTCTCCGTATTTGTAGTATAAGAAATTATGAAGATCCTTCGAATATTTTTTATAGATACCTGAGAAAATTTCCTTTTCACAAATATCACTATGTAGGTCTTTAGCCAAGCTAGTCTAATTTTTTATTCGAATGTAAAAATAATTTTTTACAAAAAATTTCAGGAGTTTTCAGAAGTTGGTTGTTTTACTATTAAACACTATTAACCTTAAAACTTAATTTACTATGAAAAAGACCCCTAAATTATTATCTGTATTACTAATCCTCCTATCAATTCTAATTGTATCCTGCAGGCAGGAGGAAAGTGAATTTGTTGAGGCCTCTCCAGAAGAAACTCTCAAAGCTAATTCAAACGTTGCCAATTTGTTACTGCGTACATCCATGAACGATGGATCTGATGACAATATTATTGATAACGCCAGTTGTTTCTCCATTGAGTTACCTGTAACTGTTAATGTGGATGGTTTGGAGATTATTGTAGATTCTGAAGAAGATTTTGATACTATTGAGGATATTTTTGACGAATTTGATGATGATGATGATGACCTGGAAATATTCTTCCCGATCACCATTGTTTTAGCCGATTTTACAGAGGTTACAATAAACAGTTTGGATGAATTTGAAAATTTTTCGGACGACTGCGATGGAGAAAATATAGAAGATGATGACATAGAATGTGCAGATATCCAATATCCTGTTTCGACCTCCATTTTTGATATTAATAACGAATTGATTGGCACCTTGAATATTAATAATGATCAAGAGCTTTATAATTTTATTGATGACCTTGAAGATACCGATATCGTTAATATAGGTTTCCCTATTGTGGTAATACTTTCAGATGGAACTGAAGTTGAAGCATTTAATCTTGATCAATTGGAAGATATCTTAGACGATGCCAAAGATGACTGTGATGAAGATGATGACAATGATTTTGATGATGATGATTGTGAAAATTGTAGTACAGATCAGCTGGCTGATGTTTTAACAGGATGTGACAATTGGATGGTGGATAAACTGGAACGTAATGATAATGACCTGGAAGACCTTTATGTTGGATATCAGTTTAATTTCATGGCCGATGGAACTCTTTCAGCAACCTCAATTAGCGATACATTCCCCGGAACATGGGAAAGTTCAGGTAGCGGACAAGGTATTTCTGTAACTATAAATATACCCAATTTACCGGATTTCAACGATACATGGAATTTACATGAAATTGAGCAACAAAGTACTGAAAATCAGGTGGATTTGCGCATAGGTGATGATCGGTTGCGATTTGAAAGTGATTGCACTAATAATGGTGATGGGAATGGCGGTGACAATATGGGCATGCTTGGAACCATTTTACAAGATGGACTTTGGACCGTGGCATCTTATTTAGATGATGGCATTGATGAGACCAATGATTATGACGGATATGAGCTGAACTTTAATAATGACGGTACTGTAACAGCAGATAATGGTACTCCTATAAATGGAGACTGGTCTTTACAAAATTCGGAAAGCTCACTTATATTAAACTTTGGAACATCAATGCCATTTGATGAGTTTAATGGCGACTGGGATGTAATTGCTTCCTCTGACACAAGTGTGGAATTACGTGACGTTAGCGGTGGCGGTGGCGGAACTGATACTTTAATTCTGGAAAAATTATAACCTTAAAAATAAAATTATGAAAAGCAACAATTTAGTATATGCTTTGATGGCATTTGCGCTCCTTTTTATTTCCTGTTCATCTGATGATTCTGATGATGTTAATGCAGCTAATATTATGGCGGATATTCAGGAAATTACAGATTTGGTGTCAACAGGAACATGGACTATTACCAGTTTTATTGACTCGGGGAGTGATGAAACCACAAACTTTAGTGGTTATGGATTTTCTTTTATTTCTGATGGTAATCTGATAGCAGATAATGGTTCAATTACTGTAAATGGAACTTGGTCGGTTACCAATGACAGCGGCAGTGATGACAGGAGTAGTGATGACAGCAGTAGTGATGATAGTAGTGATGATATTGATTTTAACATCTTTTTTGCCTCACCTTCCAATTTTAATGAGTTGTCTGAAGATTGGGATATAGTTATGCGAACAGATTCCAGGATCGAACTTATTCACATAAGTGGAGGTGATGGAAGTATTGACTATTTAACTTTTGAGAAGAATTAGACCTGCTTATTGAGAAAACCATTATTAGGATTTGACCCCACCTTACATAATAGGTTTTGATGAACTGCCCCAATATATATTGGGGCAGTTTTATATTTATCTTTGGTTTAAAAAGATAGTGTTTTTACGTTTTTTAAGTAAACTAATATGGATCTAGGCAAATCTCTTTCGTATTTGAACCCTGAACTGGTAAAAAAGATACAAGCTGAAGCTGATTTAAGGCAATTACCCCGGCAAACTGAAATCTTGCGAGAAGGCCAATTTATCAAAGTCATACCTATTGTCCTTGAAGGTTTAATCAAGGTGTTCACGCGTTACGAGGATAGGGAGCTATTGCTATATTATATCCAGCCAGATGAAAGTTGTATTATGTCGTTTTCTGCCGGCATAAAAAATGAACCGAGTACAGTATACGCTATTACAGAGGAAGAAACCTTGGCGTTATTATTGCCGGTTGATAAGGTGGCCAAGTGGATGATTCAATACCCGGGCATCAACACCTTGTTTTTTCAGCAATACAAACAGCGTTATAGCGAATTATTAGACACCATTCACCATGTGTTATTTAACAAGATGGACGAAAGATTGTACCAGCATCTCAAAACTAAAACAATAGTACGCAGGCAAAATCCTATAAAAATATCGCACCAGCAAGTTGCAGATGAATTGGGTACAGTAAGGGAAGTAATCAGTCGTGTAATTAAGAAATTGGAAAAAGAAGGCCGTATTATGCAAGACAGCGATGGTATTAAAATTATCTAGCAGTGACTTAAGTCACTGTATGACAGATTTCTTATGTATATTTTTGTTTTAAGATTAATAAGCAGAAAACTTGTGTAATTTTTACCGACATGCCTAATTGGCATTATTTTAGCAAGTTTAGTATTGCTTTTTGAACAATCGTCTAATTCAAATATTAAAATCATGAAAAAGAATATGGGCTCATCAGATCGTATTATACGATTTATTGTTGCAGCAATTTTTATTGCACTCTATTTTACAGGCACGGTTACGGGGATCTTGGGGATAGTTTTGTTGGTATTAGCTGGTGTATTTATACTTACCAGTTTGGTTAGTTTTTGCCCGCTTTATGCTCCTTTCGGATTGAGCACCTGTTCAAAAAAGGAATAATTTTCTTATTTGGTTAGTATGGCTTATTTTGTAGTAGATCATAATTAGGATACTTAGTTTAGTACCTATCCGTTTAAAGTTATTAGAAAACTACTAACTTTGAAATGTATCCTATTTATGAAAATGAAATATTATTTCTCCAAATACTTCAAAACCCTTTTACCATTTTTTAATACCAGAGCCGCGGGACTTTATTTACTACTGTTTGCAGGGGCAATTGGGGTTGCTACTTTTATCGAAAATGATTTTGGAACCTCTGCTGCACAAAAAGTGGTTTATAAGGCTTGGTGGTTTGAGCTCTTGCTCATTCTTTTTAGCATTACCATAATAGTGAATATCATTAAATTTCGGATGGTGCAACAAAGGAAATGGCCATTACTATTATTTCATTCTGCCATTGTAGTAATTATTATAGGTGCCGGTATTACAAGATATCTTGGTTTTGAAGGCATTATGCATATCCGGGAAAACGACAGCGCTGATAGTTTTATCTCTTCCAATACTTTTCTCAAGTTTAAGGTCAACGTGAATAATCAAACTTATGAATTTGATGAGCCGGTTTTGTTTGCCTCACTTGGTAATAATAAATGGCAGGAGTCTTACCTTATTGGTTCAGATTTAATCAATGTAAGCGTAAAAGAGTTTATACCTAATCCAAAAAAGCTATTATCAGAGTCTATTGATGGTATTCCAACTTTGCAACTTGTGATTGGCGGTTTAAATGGAAGGGAAGAGTATTATATAAGTCTGGGCGAAACCAAACGTATTGGTAATGTGATTTATAATTTTAAAGACACCCCGTTTCCCGGCGCTTTTAATATTTCTCTACAGAATGAATCTCTTGTGTTTACAAGTAGTAAAGTACTCACACAGACTGTAATGGCCACTCAGAAAAAGGATACTATTTACCCCTCCGATACGAATTCACCACTTAAATTGAGGGCTTTGTATACCGATGGTGCCAATAGTGTGGTTTTTTCCGATTTCAAGAAAAATGGTTCGGTGCAAATAGAATCTCAGGACCCAAAGGTTAAGAATGAAAGCCTAACAGCTCTTTTATTGGAAGTCTCAGCTAACGGAGAAACAAAAGAAACATATTTGTATGGCAGCAGGGGAAATGAAGGGCGGCCTGAATTAATGACTTTTGATAATCTGAGCTTAGCAATAGCCTATGGTGTCAAAGAAGTAAAAGTCCCTTTTAATATTAAACTGAATAAGTTTATTCTAGACAAATACCCCGGTACCAATAGTGCTTCTTCTTATGCAAGTGAGGTTACTCTTGTAGACGAGCAGGAAAACGTGAAGATGGATTATCGCATCTATATGAATAACATTCTGAATTATAAGGGGTATCGCTTTTTTCAGTCTTCCTTCGACAGGGATGAAAGAGGTACCTATTTAAGTGTCAATAGCGATTATTGGGGCACTTTAATATCTTATATTGGATATGCACTGCTTACTCTAGGTATGCTGCTTACCTTGTTCAGCAAAAAAACAAGATTTCACCAACTCACCCAAAAGATTAAAAAATTACGCAATAAAGAGTTTTTGGCTATACTCCTGATTTTTCTAACTTCCAGTTCCTTAGGAGCTCAAACTGAACCGATGGATACTTATGTTGAGCATGCCATTAATATTGACCATGCCGATAAATTCAGTAAGCTTGTTGTTCAGGATTTAAAGGGACGCATGAAACCAGTACATACGCTTTCAAGGGAATTGATGCGCAAATTAGTCAGGAAAGAAAGTTTATATGGCTTAACGGCAGACCAGCTATTATTGAGCATGTTTGTTAATAAGACTGAATGGTATACTGCAGGGGTTATTAAGTTAGGCAAGCATAAGGACATTCATGAAAAACTGGGTGTGCCGGGAGACTACGCTTCTTACGCCGATTTTTTCTCGACGAATGGAAATTATAAATTACAAGAAGATGTAAGAAGGGTATATGGCCTTGAACCTATTGACAGAGGTGTCTTTGAAAAAGAATTGATAAAAATTGACGAGAGGGTCAATATTTTGAGCATGATCTTCTCAGGGACATTACTAAAAATAATTCCTAACCCTGATGATCCAAATAATACCTGGGTTGCAAACAGTGGGCATGCCCATGCTGAAAATGATGGTCATAATCACTCAGAAATAGCGATCAATTTTTTTAACAGCTATATAAAAACCCTAAAAGAGGCAATAGTAACAGGTGATTATCAACAAGCTGATAACCTTGTAGAAGAATTAAAAGCATACCAAATTAAAAATGGGGGTTCCATAATACCTTCAGAATCAAAGATCAATGCCGAAATATTATTAAATCAACTAAATGTCTTCACCCGTTTGGCAATATTTTACATCTTCCTTGGTATAGCTTTGTTGTTCTTTTTATTTTACTCGGTTTTCAAACCCAATGCAAATTTGCAGAAAGTATACGTTGTCCTATTTTCATTAGTCGTTTTTGGTTTTGTTTTACACACAATAGGTCTTGGTTTGAGATGGTATGTTTCTGGCAGGGCACCCTGGAGTAACGGGTATGAATCTATGATATATATTGCATGGACGTCAACGTTGGCCGGGATATTATTTACCAGAAAATCATTTGGGGGTCTTGCAGCCACTATGGTTTTGGCGGCAACAATTCTATTTGTTTCTACCTTAAGTTTCCTTGATCCGGAGATTACTCCTTTGGTTCCTGTACTTAAATCCTACTGGCTTACCATTCATGTATCTTTGGAAGCGGGTAGTTATGGCTTCTTAATGTTAGGAGCAATTATTGGTCTCATTAATCTGACACTTATGATTTTCCTTAGAGAATCTAACAAAACCAGAATAAAACGAATTGTTCAGGAAATGTCCTATATCAGTGAATTGACCTTAATTGGCGGCTTGTTTATGGTAAGTGTTGGTACTTATTTGGGCGGTGTATGGGCTAACGAATCCTGGGGACGCTATTGGGGTTGGGATGCAAAAGAAACCTGGGCGCTGGTTACCATTCTGGTCTATGCATTTATTCTGCACATGCGATTGATTCCCAAGTTAACCGGACTTTTTGCTTACAATGTTGCCACCATATTTGGATTGGCCTCAGTAATTATGACCTATTATGGTGTAAATTATTACCTCTCCGGATTGCACTCTTATGCAACCGGAGATCCTGTACCAATACCAGGTTGGGTTTATATAGTTGTTATATCAATAATTATTATAAGTATGCTGGCCTATTTTAGAAAGAGGAAGTATTCTATTATTTCGTAATTCCCCATAACTATTGCACCAGTGTTCCATTTTCAAGTATGAGATCGTATTTGTAACCTGCACCGAAATCGCGATTTAGGCTAACTAAGGCTCGGATTGTAATAAGTTTACCCTCGGGAACAAAAGTGTTTGAGGTTATAACCATATCATAGTCATCTTTACTCCCATCCTGTAGATGAATCCAGTTTCGATTCATGATATTAGGGTTAACTTTTACACATTTACCACTAAGCTGAACCGTATGACCTTCATACTTTTTGGGGTCACTTACAAGGTCTGAAATTTTAATTGTTCCCTTGTGAACAATATTTTTTTCGGTATGAGTGGGGATATCTTCTTTTACCACTACTTCTTTTTTACCACTAATCTTAGTCGAAGCAGATGCAGCTACATGTTTGGAATGATCTTCTGAAACCAGATTTGAAACTAGATAAATTTCTTTAAAAGTGCGGTTGTACTCTTTACTCTCAAAATTCGTTTTGAGCAGACCGCCACGGTAGAAGTATACTTCACCTTTACTTATTTCTGTTTTCCTGGTAGCTATCCAAAAGGTTTCTTCTCCTTCTTTAACCCTGAGATAAACATATCTGGCAGTTGGGAGAACCTCTTCCACCACAACTTTATGTAACTCATTGCTAACTTCAGTTGTTGGATTTGGGATCACCCGTGTTGAAGGATCTGGCTTGAATATTCCATTGCTTTCATTAGATCCGTTGTCTGGGGATGGTTTAATTACCCTGGGACCATTATTGCATGCAGTTATGCCTGCTATTAAGATAATGATGAAAAAGCAGGAATTAAATTTTTGTATCATCGCTTGTTTTTTTTGCTATTAAATCTTTGGACAATTCTTGCGTATATTCTATAACTATTTTCAATTTCAGTAATGGCCATCTCACCTGAAATACTAAATAATAAATTCCTGCTAATGTTATAGGATAGATTTGTGCCTATATAGTGTTGAAGCAAGTTGTTCATCATACTATAATAGTTATAATCTACAAATCTATAATAAAAGTCGGTGTATAATTTGTTTTTAATGATATCCCTTGAATATCGTATGGAGCCAATATTGCTTAGCAGATAGTTAGATTCATTTCTGTTATAAGACAGTGATAATCTGCCTTCAATGCCTGGGATACGCGTCCAGGTGACATATCCATTTAGATTGTCTGATTTATTCTGTTCATCACTTCGAAACCTTTTGGCATAGCTGAAACCAGCCGAGATATATTTAAATGGCCTGATATTCAGTCTTGCTCTTAACCCTTGGCGGGCCAGATTGTCATCGAGGAGCCGATCAATTTCGGATTGAAAAGTTTGGTAATATAGAATACGTTTTCGGGAGTCATAGGAAAGCATCAGATTAACCTTTCTGCTAATTCTGTAGCGTGCAGAAACATATAAATTGGTAAGACGAATATCATTAACAGTCACCCCGTTTACTTTACTGAATAAATCCAGTTCAAGTGAAGAAAACAGATTAAGGTTTTTAAAAATGGTGCTATTATGTTGAAAATAGGCAAATCTGCGATCTGTTTCTCCTGCATTTTGTTGCTCTACAAACCCCAGGGTAGTCTGGGAATAGAACTTTTTGTAATCCGTCATCACTCCCGCATAACCTCCATATTGTAGTAAATCTGAATTAAAACCGAAATCAAAAATATCCGGACGAAAACCACCTATAGCACCAACATAAAATTTACCAAAATATTTTTCAAGCTGCAGTCCGTCAATAGCTCCAAGAGAGGAGATTTTTGGGTTTATATTTCTTCCCGCGATTACAGAAAGTGAAGGTAAAGCGTCATAGCGCACGGACAAATTATATACCCTGAAAAAACTGTTCTGCGGAAGTGAGGTACTATCTGCCTGTTCAAAAATATACCTGTAATTTAAATAGGTGTTAAAGGAGAATTTAGAATTGTTTATATGTGTGGCATTCAGGGCGAGACGTGTCATTACCCTCGTCCTGTTTTCTCTTTGACTATTTATGTTGCTATAGCCCGAAAGCGAGACAGATCCGTTAATGTTCTCTGTATACATCGATTCTATGGTTTCTTCCACAACTGGTGCGGCAAGTAGTAATTCCGTCGGGGATTCCGGTTTAGTTTCAGGTTCTGTTTTTACCATGTATTTAAATAGCACTTCATCTCCCTTTTGTATTTCACAATCGTTGATAATTGAACAGACACAGGATGTAGAAGATTTGCTTTTGACTATTAAACAAGCCCTATCCATTCCAATCAAATTTAACGAATCACCTACCTTAATAGTTGAAGTTTCATCGAATTTCACGTAGATGTTATTGGTGGTAACAAACGACACCTGCCCCTGGAGGAGTTTGTCCTGTCCAAACGCATTCGAGGCTAAGGCCGTTAAGGCTATTATGAAATATAATTTAAATTTCATTTATCCTTTTCAATCGCCATTGGGGTGGCATTGTAAACATGCCGAACTCAGATATTCGTACCCATTTTGTTCACTGTGTTTATCATCCATTTCGGGCTGCAAATGACAGGTGAAACATGTAAAATCTGCATAATTAGACGGGTTCGCATGGCATTCTACACAATCATTCCACGCTTCACGGTGTTTTCCACTATAAATTGGGAAATACTGCCCATCATGGTCAAATTCCGCAGGAGTCCATCCCGGATTGGTAGTATGGCAGGCCACGCAATCTGTTGGGAAATTTGCCGCTACATGATTTGGGTTATTGGTCTGATCGTAATCCATCTGATGACAGGAAACACATTCAGGAGATGCATCCGAATAATTGCCTGTGGTATGACACTGAGTACAATCCTGAATATTATGACCCTGGGTTAGTGGGAAAAAGTCATGGTTGACAATTGCAGGCATCCAACCGGGGTTTGTGGTATGACAGGCCACGCAATCTGTTGAGAAACCCGAACTAGAATGATTGGGATTCATTGTACCCGCATAATCTTCCTGATGACAGCTAACGCACTCAGGGGATACATCTGAATAGTTGCCCGTTGTATGGCATTGTGCACA
The DNA here is from genome assembly GCA_965366915.1 of uncultured Eudoraea sp. Taxonomy (GTDB): domain Bacteria; phylum Bacteroidota; class Bacteroidia; order Flavobacteriales; family Flavobacteriaceae; genus Eudoraea. The sequence continues at coordinate 15,185 of CBDUGN010000010.1, forward strand.
ATCTTGTATGTTGTGTCCCTCGGTTAAAGGAAAAAAGTCGTGGTTTATGCTTTCTGAATCCCAGCCAAATCCCAGGGGACTATGACATTCAATACAATCTGTAGAAAAACCTGCTTGTTGGTGATTTGGGTTTTGAGTAGCGGCATAATCATCCTGATGACAGTTAATACATTCATTTCCCAGGGGATCAATTCTAAGATTGCTGCTATCTGTGTTATGGCACTCTATACAGCTGAGATTACTGTGAACTCCTATGAGAGGAAATCCATTTGCCTCATGAAGTTCGGGGATATTGTCTACCAGCCAGGTCTCTGAAGTATGACATCTCACACAATCATTCCCAACAGATTGACTGTGAATATCTGCATGGCAGGAAGCACAATCCATAGGTGCCTGGTCAAAAACCATGGTGCTATGGCATAGTTTACAATCTACATTTGCATGTGTCCCTTCTAATTCAAAATCAGTGGTACTATGATTAAATTGAATGGTTTGGTAGTTAATGTTCCAGCCTCCGGGATTATGACATTTAACACAATCCATATCCAAATTTTCACCATGTGGTGACTGGGCTAAAAGTGGTAAACAGCCCATTAACAGCAAAATTAGAGATGGCAGTCTATACATTTAAATTTACCTAGTTTGTATATTATCTCTGTTTCTCCATTTGCAGAAGCAACTTCATGACAAGCACTGCATGCTATTTTTGCGTGTTCCCCTTCCAAAGGGAAAGCCGTACGGTTATGGTTAAACCTTTTTGGAAACCAACTGTCCGTTACATGACACCTTGTACAATCTGTTACGCCCTCAATGGCAAACGTATCGTCATGAATATTCTCATGACAAGTAATACACTGCCCCCCTAAGTTATTGAACGTTTGTTTAAAGGTAGTATTGTTATCCGACTTAACAAAATGGCATTCTCTGCAATCTACCTCCGTATGTTTTCCGTCTAATGGCCAATCTGTTAGGTTGTGATCAAAATTGACCATGGTCCAGGCCTCATTTATGTGGCATACTTTACATTCATTATTGGGGTAGTATTTTTCACTGATAAAGCCCTCATGGATATCCTGATGGCAATCTATACAGTCTGTTCCTAGATTTCTAAAGCTCCATCTGTCTTCCTTTTCGCTCACATGGCAGGCAAAGCACGGAGTGGCGTTATGCGCCCCTTCTAATGGGAAGGATGTAGTTTGGTGCTGTTCGAGTGTATAAAGGCTGTAATCAAAGCCATTTTCCAACGAATGGCATTCCACACAATCAGGAGAAACATCATTTACCTTAAATTCTCCCCTGTGATAATCATCATGGCAATTTTTACAAGCCGTAAAGTCTATTGGAGTTGAAAATCTTTTTTCATGGCATTGCCTGCAATCCACTTCAACATGTTTTCCTTCAAGGGGATAATCGGTTACAGTATGATCAAAGAAATCCATAGATCTTAGGGATAAAAAGCTGGTTTCCCTGTGACATTTTACGCATTCGTTCCCATATTCCCCATTATGTATATCCGTATGGCAGCTTACACAACTGTTTTCACTGATCCGGCTTTTATCCTGAAAAACGGTCAGAGGATTATTGGTTTCAGCATGACATGCAAAGCAATCTGTAGTTTGATGACTCCCTTTTAGTGTAAAATTGGTAGAATGATGGTCAAAATTTTCTAAGCCTGCAAAAGCCGTAAAGGAAGCCTCCGTATGGCATTGTGAACACTGTCCCGGTAATTGTTCATTATGAGGGTCTTCATGGCACGAAATACAATCGTTAAAAGGAATATCCTTAAATATTTGAAAATCCTTACCATTTCTTGTTGTTATCTCGTGGCATTCAATGCAATCCACATTCAAATGCTCTCCTTCCAATTTATAATCGGCTGTATCGTGGTCAAAATTTGAAGCGGGTTTAAAAGCTTCCATAGTATGACATGCCATACAATCATTGGTAAGTGTTTTTTGATGTACATCATCATGACAGGAAAGACAGGTTTCATCTAATCCCAAAAATGTGTTTTTACGCTTTTTCAGTTCCCTATCCCGGATATTTTCGGAAATATGGCACTTTCTGCAATCCACTTCCTCGTGTTTTCCCTCTAATTCATAACCGGTAAGATCATGGTTAAAGGCATCTTCATCAAAACGAACCATATCAAAATTACGTCCATGATGATCACTATGGCATTCAAAACAGTCTTTTTTTATCACACCGGAATTGGCATGATATCCGTCTTTTTTATTAATCAGGGATTGTATTTCCTTATGACATTCCAGACATTTTTTATCTGATACTTTGGCGCCAAGATCATGGCAGAGGGTACAATTACTCATCCCTTCAAGATCTGCATGAGATTGAGAGAGCTCACCGGGGGATATTTGGCAATAGCTTATAGACAGTCCAAGTAAAAAAAATAAAACGCTATTTTTAAGGCTGTTGTTCAATCTATTTATTTATATGACTTCAGGACGTGACCAAAACGTTTGGTAATCTCTATTCCTGCATTTTGTAAAAAGCTTGTGGGTAATTCACCTCCGGCAAAAATATATACAAGATCATTTTCAATCTCGGTCGCTGCCTCACCATCGATGCTTATCAAAACACTTTTCTCATTTATAGACACCAGGTTAGAATTATATACGACTCTAATCAACTTATCAACCATGGCTTGCTCAATTTTCTCACGGTTCTTAGGTTTCAATCTGGAGAATTTATCTTTTCTATAGGAAAGTATTACCTGGTTATTATTCTGTAACAATAGAAGTGCTGATTCAATGGCCGAATCACCCCCTCCCACAACAATGATTTTCTTCTCCACTATTTGTTCAGGTTCAAGCAATCGGTACGCTACATTTTGTGAATCCTCACCAGGAATGCCTAGTTTTCGGGGAGTTCCTCTTCTACCTATAGACAACAGTACCTGGTTACAAATATATTCATTGCCCGTATTGGTCACTATTTTAAAAGTTTCGCCTTCTATAGGTGTAATACTCTCTACCTTCGTGTTTTCAAGAATTTCCAAATTCTGTTCAGAAATTACTTTTTTCCATAATTGAAGCAATTCATCTTTGGAGGTGTCATATAATTTTGCCTTACCATAAAGGGGCAGTTCCATTGGTGAAGTCATTACAATTTTTGCCCTTGGAAAGGTGTAGACCGTTCCTCCGAGGGAATCTTGTTCCAGGGTAATACACGATAATCCCTGCTTTTTAGCTTCAAGAGTCGCAGAAATTCCTGCGGGGCCGGCACCTATTATTACTACATCTAAAACATTTTCTTTAGATGGTTTTTTCTGCTTTGTAATATTTTCCATGGCCTGTTGGCCCTGTTCAACACTGTTCTTGATCAAGCCCATTCCTCCTAATTCCCCTGCTATATACATTCCCTTGATATTGGTCTCATAATCTTCACTGACATGAGGAAGATCAACACCTCTGGATTCTGTGCCAATACGCAATGATATGGCTTCAACGGGACATGCATGAAAGCAGGCACCATGACCAACACAATTAGAAGTATTAATGACTGTTGCAATACCATTAGTTATTCCAATAATGTCTTTTTCTGGACAAGCGGTTATACATGCACCACTACCAATGCATGTGCTAAGATCAATATGAGGATGCAGGGAAATGGGCTCAAATAAGCCTTCCTCTTTGGCTATTGCAACTTTCTTTATGGTCTCTAGTGACTTTTTACTTTTTCTTTTCAGATAGAAGAATACGGTGAAAGCACAAAGAACAAGCACTACACTATACACTATTATCTGTTCTAATAATACTTCATCCATCAGAAAATCCATTTATATCCAAAGGCAAGGGTAACTGCCACATGAATGACCACAATAATAAGCATGATCAAAGCGAAGGGCATATGTGCCACATGCCAGTATTTAAAAAGTCTTTGCATCATTTGTAATCTACCTATTTTATTTGAAAGTGCTATTTCCTTTTTTACCATTTGTAATATTGCATTCCTGTCTTTCTTAGGAAGGTCCTTGCGACTCAGTACTTTTTTTAAATACCCCAGTTTTTTCCTTTTGTCAATTGTGTTTTCTTCACTCATCAAATCAGTAATAATAGAAATGGTATTCGACTCCAGATTAAATCGCTGATGGAGTTCCACTGCCAAATCTGTTTTCAAATGCTGAAGTTCGTTCATGCTCAATTCCCTGCCTTCAATTGTTCTTGGTATTTGATTATAGATAAATCTTCCAATTACACCACTAAGGACTACTGCTACCATGCTCCAAAATGCTATAGAGACAATACCACCAAATTTAAATGCCGTGTGAAAAAGGATTAGGATGGGACCCAGAGTGCACAGGAAAATATGAAATTCTAGAAGATATTTAAGTCGAATTTGTTTTGCTAAAAAATTATAGCGTTTCCTGGCAATGTATATAACCACTCCAAAGAGGATCATAAATGTTCCAACAACACCCAAACCCTGGCCATATAGGCCACTTGGTTTAAACCAATTATGTCTTGGGTGATAAAACCGCTCTTCCAATGGAGTATCATAGTAGGTGTAACCTGTATAAATTAAATACAGGGTAACTACCAAAACTATTATAGTCATGGTACTTATGTAAGCTATGTGAACGGACTTTTTCAAATCTATATCAGTTAATCCTGAGAACGATTTATTAAGTAACGACTGAAAAAAATAAAAATTGGATAGTTTCGGACGAAAATTAGGAATCTTGCGGAAAAATCCTGAAAATATGAACCGGAATGCCCTTATACGTAGTTGTTTTATCTAAGTGCATCCTATTATTAAGAGCTACTTTTTGTGATCCAATGTTATCTATGTGTATGATTGAAATTATGGATTCAGAAAACTTATGTTCAAAAGCGTAAGCCTTGCACTTTTTGGCCGCTTCAGTGGCGTACCCTTTTCTCCAGTATTCCGGTAAGATAGAATAGCCTATCTCCAGCTCCTTAATTTCATCAACCACTTGGATCAAAAGGCCGCACATGCCTATAAGTTTCCCGCTATCTTTACTAATTAAGGCATTAAGACCCCCAAGATTATTTTCATATCGGGTAAATACTTTCGTAAACCAATTTTGGCAAGCTACCCTAGGTTCAAAAATCTCGCCTGCGAAATATAGTGAACTCAGGGGTTCCTGGTGAAATGGTAACCAGTTATCAAAATCTGTTTTAGATACTTTACGGAAAATAAGCCGTTTACTTTCCTCCCCTTCCAGAAGTAAGTTCATTTTTGCTTTTATTTCATTCTTATAAACGCAATGCGATCACCAATTTCCAAAGCATATTGTTGGCGTTGGCCGGCATTAAGTTCCAAGACAAATTGAACAGGGACTTCAGACGAGAGTCCGGTCTCATCCATAGGTTGTGCATTCTCTTTATAGCTTGCAATCTTCAATTCCTCATCTATAAAAATAAGGTCGAGAGGTATTTTGGTGTTTTTCATATAAAAAGAATGATAAAGCACGTCTGGAAAGATAAAAAACATTCCCTGATTCAATTCCATGGATTCCCTGTACATAAGACCAGTCTGGGTCTCATAATCAGATTCTGCGATTTCAATATTGTATTTTACAATTACGGAGTCAGATTCTGCTTTATAGATGGTTAATTCCCCCTCTTTTGTAAAGGTGATGGGTTCTGTTTTAACAGGAATTTTAGGACTTTCCCTGCAACTGCCTGAAAGTAAGACAGCGGCGATAAGCACAAGACCATAAAATTTTATTGTTTTCATACTATGTTTTCCAGCATATCGTATTCTAGGTAGTCGCACCTTTTTTCCTGAACATGAAATAAAGCCCTACAAGGATAAAAGGAATACTCAACCATTGACCGGTGGATAATAATCCTAACGTTTCTTCAAAGCCACCCTGACTTTTCTTAACAAATTCTACAAAGAACCTGATGGTCCAAAGTAGTACCAGGAATAATCCAAATAAGAATCCGGATTGATTTTTTTTGTCGGTCTTCCAATAGAAATAGTACAGCATCAGAAAAACAAATATATAAGCAACGCCTTCATACAATTGCGCGGGATGTCTGAATGGAATAGCACTGAAATATTCGGCAAATTTTGGATTATTTTCCAAAGCCGTATATGCCGCATTAACCGTTTCTTCTTTGGTAATCTGCAAGGCGGATGCAGCCGGCATATCATCTGAATCTCGTACAAATTTAGTGGCAAAAATAAAATTTTCATCTGTTATCTTGCCATTAATTTCGGAGTTAAAAAAATTGCCCAACCTTACGAAAAACGCTCCAATAGCAACAGTAATAACCACCCTGTCTAAAACCCAAAGCATTTTCATGTCTTTGTATTTTCTGCTCAACAAATACATTCCTATTATAATCCCTATGGCTGCGCCATGGCTTGCCAGGCCAGTAAAACCTGTAAATTCATAACCATTAATAATACCAAAAAGGGTACTTCCGGCACGCTCTTTTATTGGAAGCAGAATTTCCACAAGATGATTTTTGTAATAAGGCCAGTCGTAAAAAAAGACATGTCCCACACGTGCCCCAAGCATTGTAGACAGCACGGTGTAAATAAACAGTGAATCTAGTTGTTCAAGGGATTTTTTTTCGTTTAAAAAAATCTTTTTCATTATGTACCAACCCAGTGCAAAGGCTACTATCCATGAAAGGTTGTAGTATTTAATTTGCAATACGCCAATTTTGAAAAGGGTGTCATCAGGATTCCATATAATTCCTAAAAAATACATAGTGAAAATTTTAAGCGACTAAGATAAGAAAATTGAACAGAGACTAAAGGCAAAAGACAGCTTTACTTTTTTAAACTAATAAGCTTAATTAAGCAGAAACAATTTATAAATCAGCGAATGACAAAGGCTGAGATTAAAAGTTCAGGGCACAGGATCATAACCTTGCCCACCCCAGGGGTTACAACTAAAAATTCGTTTTATGGCCAGCCAGCCTCCCTTAAATAGGCCATGTTTTTGTAAAGCTTCAAGCGTATACTGAGAGCATGTTGGAGAATACCGGCAACTTGCAGGAGTTAAAGGTGAAATTACTGCCTGGTAGAACCTAACCAAAAGAACAAAAGGAGCAATTAAAATTTTTTTCACCTTAAAATACATTATTTAAATTCAACTTTATAATCCTATTAGTCGTGAGAAATCCTTGAAAGTTAACCTTATGCACCAACCAATTCGATATTGCAATTTATTGAGAGACGCTGAACGTTGTGCCTTCTTTGCTATCTTTTAACTGAATACCAAGGGCGGCCAACTGATCCCTGATTTTATCAGAAGTGGCAAAATCTTTATTGGCGCGTGCTTCGTTGCGCAAATGAATTAGTAATTCCACTACACCCGATAAGGTCTCTGAATCTTTTCCGGTATCATTTTTAGTTTCTAAACCAAGAACATCAAATACGAAACCATGCATAGTCTCGATAAGTATGTTTTTGTCCTCCTCAGAAAGCTGTTCTTTCCCCTCTTTTACAAGGTTAATATGTTTAACTCCTTCAAATAGGTTTGCAATAAGAATTGGAGTGTTAAAATCATCATTCATTGCGTCATAGCACTTTTGCCTCCATTCCTGAATATTAAAATCTGAAGTGGCACTTGTTTTTAAGCCATCCAGACCGGTAATTGCCTCCATAAGTCTTTGATACCCCTTTTCTGATGCAAGCAGTGCTTCATTACTTAAATCCAGTATACTGGTATAATGCGCCTGCATCATAAAAAACCGCACCACAGAAGGAGAAAATGCTTTGCTGAGTATGTTGTTATTACCGGTAAATATCTCGTCAGGGAGAATGTTATTCCCTGTAGATTTTGCCATTTTTTTACCATTCAGGGTAAGCATATTGGCATGTAACCAATATTTCACAGGAGAATGACCGTTGCTTGCTTCTGCCTGGGCAATTTCGCATTCATGATGAGGAAATTTAAGATCCATTCCACCGCCGTGAATATCAAAATTCTCACCAAGATATTTTGTGCTCATGGCCGTACATTCAAGATGCCATCCGGGAAATCCATCTCCCCATGGAGAAGGCCAGCGCATAATATGTTGTGGTTCAGCCTTTTTCCATAGGGCAAAATCCTGAGGATTTTTCTTTTCATCCTGTGCAGCAAGTTCCCGGGTATTGGAGATCATATCCTCCAGCTTTCTTCCACTCAGTTTACCGTATTCGTAATCTTCATTAAACTTCTTGACATCAAAGTATACAGAATCGTTAATTTCGTAAGCATAACCTTTATCAAGAATATCCTTAATAATTTCTATTTGCTCTATAATATGGCCCGTTGCCGTAGGTTCAATACTGGGAGGTAAAAAGTTAAATTTTTGAAGAATATTATGAAAATCTACGGTATAGCGCTGCACCACTTCCATGGGTTCTATTTGCTCTAAACGCGCTTTTTTGGAAATTTTGTCTTCCCCTTCATCAGAATCGTCTTCCAAATGTCCTGCATCGGTAATATTCCTAACATAGCGTACTTTGTAGCCTAAATGCCTGAGGTACCGGAAGATCATATCAAACGACATAAAAGTCCGGCAGTTTCCAAGGTGTACATTACTATAAACCGTAGGACCACATACATACATCCCTACATGCCCTTCGTTTATAGGCTCAAATAGTTCTTTGGTACTGGAAAGGGAATTGTAAACTTTAAGGCGTTGGGTTTTATATAATTGCATTGTTGCTATATACAATTAGAAATTCGTCTCAAGGTTGATATAGTCAAGAAACTCTCGTCTGGTAGCTTCTTCTTTAAATTTGCCACCGTATTCTGCTGTTACCGTGCTACTATCCACATCGCGTATTCCTCGTGAGTTTACACATAGATGCTTTGCGTCTATTACACAGGCAACATCTTTGGTACCCAAGACTTCCTGAAGTTCTTTTACGATTTGAATGTTCAGCCGCTCCTGCACCTGAGGCCTTTTGGCAAAATAATCAACTATTCTGTTCATTTTTGAAAGACCAACAACTGTGCCGTTTGAAATGTAAGCTATATGGGCTTTGCCAACTATAGGAAGGAGATGGTGTTCACAGGTAGAATAAACCGTTATATTTTTTTCCACCAACATTTCGCCATATTTATACTTGTTCTCAAAAGTTGAAGAATTTGGTTTTTTCTTTGGCTCTAATCCACCAAAGACTTCCTTTACATACATTTTTGCTACCCTGTCTGGTGTACCTTTTAAACTATCGTCCTCCAGGTCAAGGCCCAGCGTTAGCATAATTTCCCTGACATTTTCGCGAATCCGTTCAATTTTTTCTTCCTCGCTTAAAACAAATGCATCTTTTCTCATTGGGGTTTGTTCAGACGAGGATACATGATCATTTCCTATGTCTTCAAAATGTTCTTCCAATGTTCTGTCTAATTTCATCTGGATACCTCTTTTTGGAAAGGCAAAGATATACATAATATGGCACTTTATATGCTGTTTAGGGCTATTCACAACATAAATTAGTGTTAAGTTGAAGTACAGGGTATTTTTATAAATTCCAAATCGGATACCTGATTATGAAGGGTAAAAGCTTAATATTCTGGTTTTTAACAATTCTTGGGACCAGTTCACTTATGGCCCAGGTGGCAGCTGATTGCATCAACGCTGTTCCTATATGCAATAATACCCCGGTTAACGGTGGTACCCAGGGATATGGTGTGGATGACTACAATGGAGCAAATACAAGTGGTTGCCTTGAACAAACAATAACCGGGTCAATAGAATCTAATTCTGCATGGTATCGTTTTCGAACCGGGGCATCCGGACAATTAGGGTTCAACATAGGTTTTGATTCCTCAGAAGACTGGGATTTTGCACTGTATAGGGCAGCAGACTGCGGTAGTTTGGGAGACCCTGTCCGCTGCAACTTCTTTGATAATAGTGATGAAGAAACATTTATGGGAGTAGGGGAAGATCCAACCGGAAGTCCAACTACAGTTCTTTATGAAGATTGGATAAATGTAATGCCCGGCGAAGATTACTATCTTATGATAAACAACTTCAGCAACAATAATTCTGGTTTTTCAATTCAATTTTCAGGAAATATTTTTATTACTAACCCTTTTGATGCCCTTGATTGTTCTATAATAAATAATCTCCTTGGACCTCCCTTGGCAGCATGTGATAATGAGAATGTTATTCTGGATGCAACAACAGTCAATGCGCTGAGCTATACCTGGTATAGTGACACGGGTTCCGGTTTTCAATTAATAGCAGGTGAAACAGGTCCTACCTTGCAGCCAATGGTTTCGGCCATGTACAGGGTGGAAGTAATTACTACAACCATGACCAATATAATAAGTGATGTGCAGGTAGCATTCAATATATCGCCTACAACACATTCCGTTCCGGATGAGACTGTTTGTTCGGATTCTATGGAATTTGATTTAACTCAAAAGGACGCCCAGGCCTTAGGTACTCAGGATCCTGCCTCTTTTATGGTCAGTTATCATAGCACTTTGAATGACGCTATGCTGGGTATAGACCCATTAGTGTCTCCATATACGCTGAGCACAGGAACTGAAACAATTTTTATCCGAAATACCTCTTTGGAAAATCCTCGATGCTATGATGCCTCTGAACAGTTTCAGCTAAGTGTTGTAGAAACTCCTGTTTTAAACATTGCTACGGAGATATTTATATGTGAAGATTCTGCAGGTGTAATCATTGGTGAAACTACACCTGATCCTCACTATGCTTATTTATGGGATACAGGAGAATCAACGCCAGGTATAACGGTCACCCAGGCAGGTACTTATACCTTAACAGTTACCAATAATCAATTAGGACTATCCTGTTCTTCCTCCGTTGTAATCACAGTGGTTTTTTCTGAAACTCCAGTCATCACTGATGTAATTATTGATGACCTTCAAAACAATAACACGGTCGAAGTAATAACGGATGTTGTAGGTAGTTTCGAATACCAAATAGACAATGAAGCATTTCAGACAAGTAATATCTTCACTAACGTCTCACCTGGAATTCATACGGTTACCATTAATGACCTCAATGGGTGTGGTTCTGTAACGGAGACCATTACGGTGGTCGGATTTCCTAGTTTTTTCACACCTAATGGCGACGGAACGAATGACTATTGGCATATTTTAGGAGTTTCCAACCTGGAAGATCCTATGGTTTACGTATATGACAGATACGGTAAACTTTTAAAACAATTAGATGAATCCACCCTGGGTTGGGACGGCACTTTCAATGGTAAGGAATTGCCCTCTACAGATTATTGGTTTAAACTCACCTATACAGATTCAGCGGGTCAGCGAATTGAGGCCAAGTATATCAATAACCATTTTTCATTAAAAAGATAAAAATTCCCATTTTTAAGAGACTGGTCGTTTATCGATTAAGTGCAGAAAAACTTCGGCGAGATATACTAAATTTTAGGCCTTGGAGTTATAGTATTGATTATTTGTATAATGTTAGCCCCTTAATCTATGCGAACACTCGTTAGCTCCCTGTTTTGCACGCTCTTCTTCTGTATTGGAGTTGTAGCTCAGAACTCTGCGGATTGCCGTAGTGCCATTCCCGTTTGTGCCGATGCGCCAATTCTATCATTTACTGATGGCCTTGGTGATGTAGATGATTTTGATCCTGATGTAATCAGGCAAACCGGTTGTTTGGAAAAGGGGAGTGTAAGTTCCGCAAATATTGAAAATAACACATCCTGGTATGTTTTCAGGGCCGGTACAGATGGTCAAATTGGTTTTGATATAGAGGCATTACCGGCTGTTGGTACAACAATTACCTCAGAATATGATTTTGCATTATACGGACCAGATACGGATTGTGCCGATATTAGCAATGGAACGGCGCAACCCATTAGATGCAATTACGAAGTAAATAGCACAAATTTTACCGGGGTAGGGGTTAATCCTGAGAATGGTCAGGAAGGTGCACCACCTTTGACAGCAAACCAGAATACTTATGATGAATGGATAGATGTGACAGCAGGTGAAATTTATTACCTTCTGATCAATAATTTTAATACGAACTTTGATGGAAATCCTGAACCTTTTTCACTAACCTTTACGGGTAGCTCGGTAGATGCAGATCAGAATACAGCACTCGACTGTACCCTTAGGGATGAATTTTTAGGATTAGATATTATTGCCTGCGAAGGTGATCCCGATATTACTTTAACAGCATTAAATTCACCAGCCGGACCAGATATTGCCACTGTTACATGGACGGTAGATTACGATGATGACGGAACTATAGACGCAACCCTTCCGGGATCCGGACCACTTGGTGCCGAGCTGGTGGTAACCAGCCCAAATTCAGGGAGATACTATGTCTCAATATTAACTACACTGGCTACAACAATTACGGATGACATATTAATTACATATTACGGAATTCCGGTTTTGTTACCAGATCCAGATGGGATTGTAATTTTGGATGATTTATCCGATAGCAATAATGTAGAGTTCTTTGTAGATGGCGATGGGGATTATGAATATGCGATAAACGGAGGTGAATTTCAGGATGAATCGGTATTTATGGATATTCCGCCCGGATTGAATTCGGTTATTATTAATGATAAAAATGGATGCGGAACTACAGAGCCCATAGAATTTTTAGTAGTAGGATACCCTAAGTTTTTTACGCCCAACGGGGATGGTATTCACGACGCATGGAATATTCTGGGAATTGAGACACTTACAGACCCTGTTGTTTTTATTTTTGACCGTTACGGTAAATTGTTAAAACAACTGGATGAAACTACCATAGGTTGGGACGGGACTTTTAACGGAAGGCCAATGCCGTCATCTGATTATTGGTTTCGCCTTGAATATGCCCGCGATGAAGACGGCGTGCAGGTAGCCAATACCATACGAACGCATTTTTCTCTTGTGAGATAAAAAAAGCCCTGAACTACTAATTCAGGGCTTTTTTCTTTATTATTTGAGTTTAGAAATTAATGGTGTATCCGAAGCTATAATTATTCATAACGGCATTTATGCTTGCCGGTGTGTTTATGCCTACATCCGCAAGTTGAGCATCACCATCTCTTTCAGACCTGCTATAAGTGAAGTCTAACCTGCTACCTCCAAAGTTATAACCTATACCGGCAGAAAATCCATTTAAATCGCCTATGGTAATTCTATTCGCATAAGGACTTTGTTCATAGCGATAACCTCCTCGAAGACTTAATTGTTTAATTCGATATTCGCCACCAACTCTAAAAGTAGATACAGCCCTAAGTTCTCTGCCAATCTCCGAGTTTACTGTAGCAAAGCTGGCATCTGATGTAGGTCGCAATTCGGCATTGGACATATCCTGATAGCTGTAATCAAAGCTTAATAGACCATTAGGGCCAAAAACTATTGCCATACTTCCATTAAACTTGCCCGGAGTCTTTACTTTATACCTTGGGAAAAGATTTACAATGTTGAAATCTATAAAGGTTATATCTGGATTCCTTACGGGCGAATCAGAATTTATTCTTTGTGCAAGATCATCTGTTAAATCATACCAGGTAGGGGATTGATAACTTCCTCCAAGTCTTACATATTTATTTAACTTGGCGATAAGCCCTAGGCTGAACGAAAATGCAGTACCTCTTGACACAAGCAGGTTATCAAAATTAATAAACTGAATTTCTGATGCTGTATCAAAACCCCTTTCGCTCAATTGTGTGTATTTTTCATAATAAATACTATGAAAATTCAAGGAAGCACCCATATATAGAAAATCCTTGTATTGGGTACCCATATTCATAGTAAACTTACTGTTATATCCTCTGGTAGACTGTAATAATTCCTGGTTCACGTTGTTATAGTCCGCATTGGAAATATAATCAGTATTGTTGTCATCATCAATATCTACCGGATCAATTACCCCGGACTGAAATCCTAAAAATGCCTGCTGAGGCCCAAAACCCAGGCTGCTACCTATATCCAGATAGGCTTCTTCAATTAATTCCCCATCCTGAACGAATAAGGGGCCCAAAGGCTGACCCTGAGCGAAGGCAAGAAAGTAATTGTCAATACCTTCATTGCTGTTCCCCGAGACAAAAAACTGGTTACTAAAATTATTTACCAGGTCATAATTAAAAGCTAATGAGTATTTTTTCCAATCAGCATTTTTATCATAATTCTTAAAAACCATTACACCCCCTGCCTGATTTATTTTAAACGAATTAAGCCGGGACCCCGTTGTGCTTCCAAAATAGGTTGCAGTGTTATCCCGATTGTAGTTTGTGCCTGTCATGGTGAACTGGCTATTATTGAAAACGGCTGAACCCGCGGGATTTACATTCAATGATGAAAGATCTCCTCCCAGAGCTCCAAAAGCTCCGCTTAAACCCTGAAAGCGAGTTGTTCCATGAGTGTTTTCAATACTGTACCTGAGTACATCCTCAATATTTTGAGCGCTTACGGTCGCACATATCAATAACAGGATGAAAAATGTGGTTCTTTTCATTTTATAAGTTTTAATACTACTGATTTTTGGAATTATTGTCTGCCGCCCCTGCTTCCTCCAGATCTAGATCCTCCGGAACTTCTCATGCCGCCACCGGAACTTCTCATGCCACCGCCAGAACTTCTCATGCTTCCTCCGGAACTTCTCGTGCCACCACCAGAACTTCTATAGCCCGAACTTCTTGATCCTGAACTTCTTGATCCTGAACTTCTATAGCCCGAACTTCTTGATCCTGAACTTCTTCCTGAACTTCTGTAACCTGAACTTCTTGATCCCGAACTTCTTCCGGAACTATAACCTGAGGTTCTGGGCATAGAGGAAGAAGACCTGGAATATCCGGAACTCCGTTGTGTGGAACCTCCATAAGACCTTCTTGCTGTGCTTGATCTATTTGTTGTTGAGCCCCTGCTATATGTGCTGTTTCCTGAAGAATATCTCCTGTATGTATTGCCGCTGCGTGTACTGCGCGAATATCCTGGAACAGCCCTTGTACTTCGGCTTGTTCTATAGGCTCTGTTTCTTGCGATTGCATCAGGGCTTACTGATCTTCTTGCTGTCGCTCCAGACCTGTATGCACCGGAACTTCGCCCTGCCGAGGCAGTTCTGGCTGTCCCCGATCTTGAAATATTAGACCTGGAACTGGTAGCTGATCTTCCACTTCGCGATGTCGCACTAGATCTTCCTCTGCCTGAGGTAAGGTTAGACCTTCCTCTAAGTGAATTTGAAGTTAAAGGATTCGTATAATTATTACCGTAATAACCTCTTCTACTCCTGTTATATGAAGCTCTTCCATAGCCATAGTAAGGATATCCCCATCCATAACCTGGATAGCCCCATCCATAACCCGGATAGCCCCATCCCCAGCCATAACCTGGATAGCCCCAGCCCCAGCCAGGATAGCCCCAATAACCGCCCCAGCCCCAACCAGGATATCCCCAGCCCCAGCCAGGATAGCCCCAATAGCCGCCCCAGCCCCAGCCTATGCCTATACCAATACCAACACCACCCCAACCATAACCATAGTTGCCGTAATTGTTGATGACAACATTAGATTGATTGTCACCCCATCCGGCATATCCGGCATAGTCATTGTAACCTTCGTAGTAATTTCCTTCGGGTACTACCGCAAGACTATCGTTCACCACGTCTCCACCATAATAATCATCAACATCCGTGAAGACTTCACCTTCTATGAATTCATCTATTTGTTCTGCTTTCTGGCCAAAATAATCACCATAAATACCATCACTTTCCTGCTGTTTTGGCTGTTGCTTTTTCTTTGTAACAACTGTTTTGTTTCCTTCAGCATAGATACCATCATTATCATAATAGGAAGCCTCCTGATAGGAACCACAGGAAACCAGTAATAGGCCCGCAACAAAGAGTGTTGAAGACATTATTAATCTAGGTAGGGGTAGAGATTGTATCATCGCCTTAAATTTATATTGTTGAACATTTTAAAAATAGTTAGTTTTACCAAACTATTTCGACAATAAGGTCACAAGATTTGTGCCAAAGTATATTTAATGGGAAAAAATTTAACTAAAAGAAGCGAGGATTATTCCAAATGGTATAATGAACTCGTCATCAAGGCTGATTTGGCCGAAAATTCAGGTGTTAGGGGATGTATGGTAATAAAACCTTATGGTTTTGCCATTTGGGAGAAAATACAGGCAGGCCTGGACAAGATGTTCAAGGATACGGGGCATCAGAATGCCTATTTTCCATTGTTTATTCCAAAATCATATCTGAATAAAGAAGCCAGCCATGTTGAAGGCTTTGCAAAGGAATGCGCTGTAGTCACCCATTACAGGCTAAAAAATGCTGAGGACGGCAGTGGTCTTGTAGTAGACGAAGACGCTAAACTGGAAGAAGAGCTTATTGTAAGGCCAACCTCTGAGACTATTATCTGGGACACATTTAGAAAGTGGATTCAGTCCTACAGAGACCTTCCCTTGTTAATTAATCAATGGGCGAATGTGGTTCGATGGGAAATGAGAACACGTTTGTTCCTGCGCACAACTGAATTCCTCTGGCAGGAAGGCCATACAGCACATGAGACCGAAAAGGAGGCAATAGAAGAATCGGAATTGATTCTTAACATATATGCAGATTTTGCCGAAAATCATATGGCTGTCCCGGTGATAAAGGGAACAAAAACAGAAAGTGAGCGCTTTGCGGGAGCTGTTGAAACCTATTGCATAGAAGCATTGATGCAGGATGGTAAGGCCTTACAGGCAGGAACATCGCATTTTTTAGGTCAGAATTTTGCCAAGGCATTTGATGTAAAATTTGCGAGTAAAGAAGGAAAACAGGAATACGTATGGGCCACTTCCTGGGGTGTTTCTACGCGCCTGATGGGAGCCCTTATTATGACTCATAGTGATGATAATGGTTTGGTTTTACCTCCTAAACTAGCGCCTATTCAGGTGGTTATTGTGCCAATTTACAAAGGTTTAGAACAACTAGAAGCAATTTCAGAAAGAATTAATCCTTTGGTAAAAGAATTGCAGAGTAAAGGGATTTCCGTAAAATACGACAAGCGCGATACTCATAAACCCGGATTTAAATTTAATGAGTATGAATTAAAAGGAGTACCTGTTAGAATTGCTATTGGACAGCGCGATATGGAGAATGGGACCTATGAATTGGCGCGCCGGGATACCCTGGAAAAACAGATTGTGGAAGCTGATGGAGTAGTTGCACGAATTGAGTTTTTACTGGAAGACATACAACGAAACATCTTTGAGAAAGCGATGAATTATAGGGAGGAACATATTACAGAAGTCGATGGATATGACGAATTCAAAAAAGTTTTAGATCAGAAAGGCGGATTTATTTCAGCACACTGGGATGGTACTGTGGCTACGGAAGATAAGATAAAGGAAGAAACAAAAGCAACAATCAGATGCATTCCATTAGACTCTGATAAGGAAGCTGGTAGCTGCATGGTTACAGGAAAACCTTCTTTACAAAGGGTACTCTTTGCCAAGGCATATTAAACATGGTCAAAAAAAAATATAATGGAGTTGGTATAGTAAAAAATAATTGTATTTTTGCATCCGCATTTATGCGATCTAATGGCCCGTTCGTCTAGGGGTTAGGACGCCAGGTTTTCATCCTGGTAACAGGG
>CBDUGN010000011.1:0-31236 GCA_965366915.1 uncultured Eudoraea sp.
TAACTCTGAAGTATTCAGAAATTCATTCAAAATTATCTTGGGATTTCCCCACAAATATGTCTTGGCCGAACCACTTGATGAGAGGTCAATACTTTTATAGGCGAATACCCTTGCTTTAGCTGTCTCTTCCAAAACAGCAGTGATAACTCCGGTTTCCATTTTCTGAGCCTTAAGATCACTGCTTCCTGATAATTTTATATTCATAATGTCCGCAGTTCCTTCAGCTACCGCCGAAGTGTTATTATGCATTTGGATATTGCCTTTACCAGTTGTCGTATAAATATTGAGATTTATTTTATCTTTCAGGACCAGATCTATTGAATCTGACTGTATGTTTAGATTCCCGGAACTGGTTCCTTCCATATTTAAATAAACCATTGAAGCTTTAGCATTTAATTCAAGTTTAGAAGTTCCATATGTGCTGATTTTAAGTTCATCGGCATTAATCATATTTTTTGTAACAAGCTTTCCTTGCTGCAATACAATGCGCTCGAGTTCATTGTAATTTACTGTTATATCGAGTTGTTTCTTGGTTGTAATCTTGTAAAAGGATCGTATAATAAGGGTGCTGTCTACCACATCAAATCTTAAAATATCTATCAAATTATCATCTGCAGTAATTGAATATCCCGGAATGGTGGTCTCATTCAAAGAGATTTCAAGATCATCCTTGACTTCTATCGCATTAAAGAAAGGCAGATCTTCATTAACATTAACAATAGATTTATTGCCTTTTATTTTAGGTTTTCTTTGGGCACTAACTGCCAAAGTAGTGAATGCTAAAAAAAATAGTATAACTCTTTTCACGATAACGAATTTAATAATTATTCCCGCTAAAAATAAGTCAGGCTTATTATTTTATAAAAACCTTATAATAAATCCCGGATCAATACCAACTAAAAGCCCATCCTAATGGATGGGCCTTTAAAATTTTCAAATTAAAACTTTGTCCTTAATGATTCAGTTCTTCCTCATCTTGCTGAAGTGGTATGTTTTGAGGGACAAAATCCTGACCCGGAATTATATATTCCCCATTCTCCTGAATTTTGCTGTAGTCATATGCCCATCTGTGTACATGTGGAATCTCACCTTCCCAGTTTCCGTGGAAGTGCTCTATTGGTGCAGTCCACTCCAGCGTATTAGATTTCCATGGGTTTTGTTCAGTGGGTTTTCCATAAAAAATACTGATGATAAAATTATATAAGAAAACTAATTGAGCTAGCCCGGCTATCAGTGCAAAAACAGTAATAAGTACATTCACATCTGTCAATTCATCAAACATAGGGAAGGCCGTGTTCTCATAATAACGTCTTGGGACTCCTGCCATTCCCACAAAGTGCATAGGAAAGAATACCCCGTAAGCACAGATTGCTGTAACCCAAAAATGTACATAGCCCAAATTTTTATTCATCATTCGCTTAAACATTTTTGGGAACCAATGGTAGACCCCGGCAAATAAACCATATAATGCCGATATACCCATTACCAGGTGAAAGTGAGCCACAACAAAATACGTATCGTGAACATTTATATCCAAAGTACTATCCCCTAGAATAATCCCGGTCAAACCGCCGGTTATAAATGTTGACACCAATCCTATTGAGAAAAGCATTGCTGGATTAAGCTGTAAATTTCCTTTCCATAATGTAGTTATATAATTAAATGCTTTAACCGCGGACGGGATTGCTATTAAGAGTGTGGTAAATGTAAATACGGATCCGAGGAATGGATTCATTCCCGAAATAAACATGTGGTGTCCCCATACTATTGTAGACAAAAATGCAATTGCCAAAATTGATGCCACCATTGCTCTATAGCCAAAAATTGGTTTACGCGCATTGGTAGACATAACTTCAGAAGTAATACCCAGAGCAGGTAGGAGCACTATATATACCTCAGGGTGCCCTAAAAACCAAAACAAGTGTTCAAATAATACTGGTGAGCCTCCCTGGTAATGTAAAACTTCACCCTGAATAAAAATATCAGACAAAAAGAAAGAGGTTCCAAAACTTCTATCCATTATTAAAAGTAAAGCTGCGGATAGTAATACAGGGAAAGAAATTACCCCAATAATTGCAGTTACGAAAAACGCCCATATGGTTAGTGGAAGCCTCGTCATAGACATCCCTTTAGTCCGAAGATTTATTACGGTGACAATGTAGTTCAATGATCCTAATAAGGAAGAAGCAATAAATATTGCCATGGATACCAACCATAATGTCATTCCCATCCCGGATCCGGGTTGTGCCATTGGGAGTGCACTAAGGGGAGGGTAAATAGTCCATCCTGCAGCCGCAGGTCCTGCCTCCACAAAAAGTGAAATAACCATGATCACACTAGACACAAAGAACATCCAATACGATAACATATTCAGAAAACCTGAGGCCATATCCCTCGCCCCAATTTGAAGCGGGATAAGTAGATTACTAAAGGTACCACTTAAGCCTGCTGTAAGGACAAAGAATACCATTATGGTACCGTGTATGGTAACCAATGCCAGGTACATATCTGCATCCAAAACACCATCGGGTGCCCAACCTCCTAAAAATGTCTCGAAAATAGGAAATGATTCCCCGGGCCAGGCCAATTGCATTCTGAATAAAAGAGACATGGCAATACCAATAATACCCATAATCAAACCAGTAATCAGATACTGCTTTGAAATCATCTTATGATCCTGACTGAAAATATACTTTGTTACAAATGTCTCTTTGTGATGATGAACATGATCATCTGCGTGATCATCAACGTGGGCATGTGCAGTAACAGACATAATTGATTTTTTTTAATATTAATCTTCTTTTTATATAGCTCTATTTATTCCATTGATGCCATGGTCTGGCTAAAAGTCTGCTGACTTTCTATCCAGGCATTATAATCTTCTTCACTTTCTACAATGATCTTCATTTGCATATTGTAGTGCGATTTACCACAAATTTTATTACACAACAAGATATAATCAAATTCCCATGGATCAGAATTGGGCTCCCCATTAGCGGCCCGTTCCGCTCTGATTTTATTTGTTCTTTTTACCTTATCTACTATATCCGGATTCATTCTCATCTCAGCAGTAGTTATGGTAGGTGTAAAAGAAAACTCTGTGGTCATTCCCGGCACACAATTCATCTGAGCTCTAAAATGAGGCATATAGGCGGAGTGCAATACATCCTGTGAACGCATTTTAAAATTAACTTTTCTGCCAACAGGCAGATGTAATTCTTTTACGATAATATCATCAGAGGCATTAGGGTCTGATTCATCCAATCCTAAAACGTTTGCCTTATCAATATCTATCATTCTAACATTGGCGCTTCCTAATACATTGTCGGTTCCACCATATCTTGCAGTCCAGTTAAACTGTTGTGCATAAAGTTCTACGATCAGAGGGTCATCCTCGTCATTAATATCCATTATATTGGTCCAGGTATATAATCCCCATAAGATTAATCCTGCTAAGACAATCACGGGTATTATCGTCCAAATGAATTCCAACCTGTCATTATCTGCAAAAAATAAGGCCTTTTTCCCTTTTTCACCGCGATATTTATACCCAAAATAATGCAATAAAGCCTGAGTTATGGTTTGTACAAAAAAGATGATGATGAATGAAACAAGCAGCAGGTAATCATAATCATTTCCATGTGCTGATGCTGATTCAGGCAATAAGACTTTAGTGTATTTATAAAAACTAAATATGGTTATCCCATAAATAAATATCAAAAAAGCAAACAACAAGTAACCATTATACTTGTTATCCTTATCGGTCGCCACCTGTGAATCTTCTGTTTTTAGTTTCGACAATTCAAAGATTTTGGTCATTTGCCAAATAGCAATTGCCACTAGTACTAAAACAATTAAGATCAATAATTTAGTCATTGTATGTATTGAAATTATACTTTAAAATTTACTAATAATGAAAATGCCTGCTTTCTTCTATAAAAGGATTACGGCTAGGTTGTAAGGGAGCATGGGTGAGTGCTCGGAACACCCAGAAAATAAAAGCTCCTGCGAAAAAGAGTATCGCACCCAATTCCGGGATCCCAATATACCATTGGTCACCAACTGTTGCCGGCATTATCATATTAAATATATCTAAATAATGGCCTGCAAGTAAAACGATACCTGTCATAATCACAAACCAATTCACTCTTTTGTAATCGCTATTCATCAACAACAACAAAGGAAATACAAAATTCATTGCCACCATGCCAAAAAACGGTAAATTATAATCTTCAATCCTTGTAACGAAATAGGTAACCTCTTCAGGAATATTTGCATACCATATTAACATAAACTGACCAAACCAAAGATAAGTCCAGAATATACTAAAGCCAAACATGAATTTAGCCAAGTCATGAATATGACTGTCATTGACATCCGGTAAATATCCTTTTGATTTGAGGTAAATGGTAACCATAGCAATAACAGTTATTCCGGAAACTATCATACTTGCAAAAACATACCATCCAAACAGCGTACTGAACCAATGTGGATCCACACTCATAATCCAATCCCAGGACATTATGGATTCTGATATAAGATAAAATACAAGGAAAGCGGCTGAAAATCTAAAGTTCTTTTTAAAATTGGAATTATCATCTGCTTTATCCTGAGCAATAGAAAGTCTTCGGGATATTTCACGATAACCAATCCATCCCCCAAGGAAGATTGCGGCTCTTATCAGAAAGAAAGTAGGATTAAGATATCCCGCTTTATTTTGAAGCAATTTATCATGAGCAACAACATCAGCATCCATCCATGTAAACAAATGATTAAAATGCATTACCGAAAGTACCAGAATAACGAAAACTATTATCCCTCCAGGAACAAGATACGCGGTAATGCCTTCCATTACTCTGAATAACAAAGGTGACCATCCGGCTTGCGAAGCCCTTTGAATTCCATAAAATGCCAGAACCCCTAAAGCAATCATAAAGAAAAAGAAAGCGGCAACATATAATGCAGACCAAGGTCTGTTTTGCAGTTGGTGCAACAAGTGCTCATCATGATCAGCGGCCTCTCCATGATCGGAAGCCATTGCATGGGATGCTTCCTCCCCATGTGAATCTCCATGACCGTCATCATGCGTGGCTACCATAGCTTTGGCTTCCTCTACCGTTGTCGGTGCTGATACAAAGCCTATGCCAATTCCCAATATACCAACGGCCATGAGAATAAAGGAACCTATTTTTAATCTGTTTGAAAACGTGTACATATTAAGGTCTATGTATTATTTTGTTAAGTCTTGTTTCAATTGCATTACGTACTCTGATACTTGCCAACGTTCTTCATAATCTAGTTGACCGGCATAGGATCCCATGGAATTCAACCCGTAATAAATTGTATGATAGGTGCTTCCAACGGTAATATTCCTGGCGGCATCAGCATAGCTGGGTACGCCCAGTATTTTTTCCCTTTTCACAAGCGTTCCCTGGCCTTTACCCTGGTTGCCATGGCATATGCCACAATATATAATATAAAGTTCTTTACCCTTGGCAAGGTTCGCTTCCTTTTGCAAAGAATCTAATGGACTTGGTTGCATTCTTGCCATTTCCTTTCCTTCAAGATCATTGGCAAACTCATAGGGCATCCAGCCTCTGTGAATGGTATTTTCCGGAGGGGTCATGGCTTCAGTTCCACTAGGAAGAAAATCAACTGGCTGATAGGTTTCATAACCCACCGGCTCATACATATTTGGCATATATTGATAATTTGGACTATTACTATCTGCACATGCAGAAAACAATCCAATTACTGCCAGAATTATTACTATTTTTATAAAACCCTTCATTTTCTAATGACCGTTTTTAATAATGTTCAACTCTACTGCCCCAGTATCTAACAACAAGTCTTTTAATTCAGACTCATTATTATGCACTTCAACTTCCATAATAAAATGAGCGTCTGTTGTTCTTACATCAGGGTTCTCAGCCTTTTTAAATGGCCATAACCTACTTCGTAAATAAAATGTAATCACCATTAAATGTGCCGCGAAAAAAACTGTTAATTCAAACATAATAGGTACAAAAGCAGGCATATTTTCTATATAGCTAAAGCTGGGCTTTCCGCCAATATCCATTGGCCAATCATCAATCATTATGTATTTCATCATAACAATAGAAACAATTAATCCCAGACATCCATACATAAAGGATGTAATTGCAATTCTGGTTGGAGCTAAGCCCATTGCCTTGTCCAATCCATGCACCGGGAACGGACAATAGACCTCCTCGATGTGATGTTTTTCAGCCTTTAACTTTTTAACGGCGTGCATCAATACATCATCATCATCATAATATGCGTGGATAACAGTAGCTGCCATAATTATTTATCGTTGTTTAAAAACATTCTTGCTTGTCCTGCCCAATCATCTCTCTGAGCTCTGCCAGGGAACGCACCGGTAAGAGAATCAAGCATATCATATTCTTTCTGGGTCATTTTACTCACCTGTAAAAAGCTAAAAATACCCAATTTATTTAGGGTCTTTTCCATTAAAGGACCGATCCCTTTTACTTTTTTCAGATCATCCGGTTCCTGAGTTGCTGAATCAAAACTACCCAGTGCACTTAGTAAACTTTCTTCATCAGGTTTCGAAGAAGCCGAAGCCTGCTCTTTATTGCTAATAATTGTTTCCCTGACAATTCCGTTTTTACTTAAGGTATATAATGGTTTACCGGCATCTCTAAGAGCTTTATAACGGGCTCCTGACGATTTTAATATTGATTTTACCTCAGCCTGAGCAATTACCGGGAAGGTTCTTGAATATAGTAAAAACAGTACAAAGAAAAATCCAATAGTACCTATGAAAATGCCTATGTCCACGAAAGTGGGAGAGAACATCGTCCAGGATGAAGGCAAATAATCTCGATGCAATGATGTAACTATTATCACAAATCTTTCAAACCACATACCAACATTCACTACAATTGATATAATAAATGATATTACTATACTGGTCCTAATTTTCTTGAACCACATTATCTGTGGTGAAACAACGTTACAGCTCATCATCAAAAGATAGGCCCACCAATATGGTCCTGTTGCCCTGTTGAGAAATGCATACTGTTCATATTCAACCCCAGAATACCACGCAATAAAAAGCTCTGTGATATAGGCACAACCAACAATTGAACCTGTTATCATGATAACTATATTCATTAGTTCGATGTGCTGAACGGTGATATAATCCTCAAGGTGACTTACCTTTCTCATAATTATCAAGAGCGTTTGCACCATGGCAAATCCTGAGAAAATTGCGCCCGCAACGAAGTAAGGTGGAAAAATGGTGGTATGCCAACCCGGAATAACAGAAGTTGCGAAGTCAAAAGATACAATGGTATGCACGGAAAGTACAAGCGGTGTTGCCAAACCTGCAAGAACAAGGGAAACTTCTTCGAAACGCTGCCAGTCTTTTGCACGACCAGTCCATCCAAAACTAACCAGACCGTAAATCTTCTTTTGGAAAGGTTTTACAGCCCTATCGCGAATCATACCGAAATCCGGTAGTAACCCTGTCCACCAGAAAACCAATGAAACAGATAAATACGTTGATATTGCAAAAACATCCCATAACAAGGGCGAATTAAAATTAACCCATAATGAACCAAACTGATTAGGTATAGGGACAACCCAATATGCCAACCATGGTCTACCCATGTGTATTATGGGGAATAAGCCCGCCTGAATTACAGAAAATATTGTCATGGCCTCCGCAGATCGGTTTATTGCCATTCTCCATTTTTGTCGAAATAATAAAAGAACCGCAGAAATTAAGGTTCCGGCATGTCCGATACCTACCCACCACACGAAGTTTGTAATATCCCAGGCCCAGTTTACTGTTTTATTAAGTCCCCAGGTTCCAATACCGGTAGAAATCGTATAAATTATGGCACCTACCCCCCAAAGGAGTGCTGCCAATGCAATGGAAAAAACAATCCACCACTGTCTGTTAGCCCGTCCTTCAACCGGAGCTGCAATATCTACCGATACATCATGGTAGCCTTTGTCCCCGAGAACTAAGGGTTTACGTATTGGTGCTTCGTAATGCGACGCCATATATTTTTATTATAGTTGTATTCTTCCTTAATTAATTATGCTTCATCTGTGTTTCTCACTTTTACCTGATAAAACACATTTGGTTTTGTTCCAACGCTTTCCAGTAAGTGATACATCCTGTCATTTTTCTTTAATTCTGTAACCTGGCTTTTTTCGTCATTTGAATCGCCAAATACTATAGCTCCATTGCTACATGCATTGGAACAAGCCGTCTGAAACTCTCCATCTACTATTTCCCTACCCTCACGTTTAGCATCAAGAATTGTTTTTTGCGTCATCTGGATACAGAGAGAACATTTCTCAATAACTCCTCTTGAACGTACAGTAACATCAGGGTTAATTACCATCTTGCCCAGATCATTGTTGAAATGATAATCAAATTCATCATTATTATTTGTCAGGAACCAATTAAACCTTCTTACTTTATAAGGACAGTTATTGGCGCAATATCTGGTTCCAACGCATCTGTTATAGGCCATATGATTCTGGCCCTGACGACTATGTGTAGTTGCTGCCACCGGACAAACCGTCTCACATGGTGCATGGTTACAATGCTGACACATTACAGGCTGAAAGGCAACCTGAGGATTTGCCGCAGCTTGTTCCATTTCTTCAAAACCGGACTTTGTCTCCGAAGCACCTGAAAATTCATCTTTTTTAGTATTGTCCTGGTCAAAAGTATCTTCGGAAGAATAATACCTGTCTATTCGCAACCAGTGCATGTCTCTAGATTTCCGAACTTCTTCTTTACCAACAACGGGTACATTGTTTTCCGCGTGGCAAGCTATTACACAAGCACCACATCCGGTACAAGCATTAAGATCTATAGACATGTTAAAGTGATGCCCAATAGACCTGTCAAAACTATCCCAAAGATCAACCGATGTAGCAGGGACTTCCTGATGGTTCAATGATACCTGAGGTACATGATTCCATTCCGAATGATCTTTTGTATTAAATATCTCTAAGGTCGTCTCCTTAATGATATCACCTCTACCCATGAGGGTTTTATGAAGCTGAACACAAGCAAACTCATGCATTCCCGTTGCCTTTTCGAGAGTTACATTTTGAATACAATTGAACCCCTGGTAAAGAGCATATGCGTTTACACCGGTCTGCATTTCAGTTTTCATACCTACCTGACGACCATATCCAAATGATAGTCCCACCGTACCAGCTGCCTGGCCCGGTTGAATGATTACAGGCACATTCTCCAGAGAGACGCCATTTACTGTAAGTTTTGCATAACTTCCGTTCAGACCTCCATTAGCTACATTTTCATTTATCAGTCCCAGTGCAGAGGCATCTGCTCTGGATACTGTAACGTAATTATCCCAGGATACCCTCGTAATGGGGTCCGGAAATTCCTGTAACCAAGGATTATTTGCCTGCTGACCATCGCCCATGCCAATTTTAGGATAGAGAACGAGTTCCATTCCCTCGGTTGCTGAATTGGCCAGTGAACTAACAGCCCTAGAAATTGGAGCTACTGCTGTACCAGCTTCTGCTTGTTGATCCATTGCCGGAACATCGGAAGCAGTTTCTCCTTCCTCGTCTGATTCCAACACAAAAACACCGTCATGAAGAGCCTTGTTCCAGGATGCTTCATCCCAAATACCAAAACTCCATGCCTCCTTAATATAATTGTAATAACTTAAATCACTACCCATCCACAATAGAAGCGACTGCTGAAATTGCCTGGTATCAAATAGTTCCTTTATAGCAGGTTGCATAAGGCTGTAATGTCCTTTTACAAATTCAGCATCTCCCCATGACTCTAAAAAGTGATTTGAAGCAGCCGTAAATTCCGTAATTTCTGTTGTCTCATTCCAATTAGTTGAAAAGGTGACTGATAAATCTACTTTAGCAACACCTTCAGCAAACTCAGAAGCGTTCGGGAGGGTGTACATAGGATTGACACCATCCATAATTAATGCCCCAACCTTACCAGAATTCATATCCTGAATAAGCTTATTAAGAGCCTGAGTATTCCCTTGTCTTACATACCTTGGTTTGGCCGGATTAAAAGAAGTACTTGCCAGCATCTCATTTATAGCCAAAGTAACTGCCTGTGCATTTACATCATCCAGTCCGGTCACAACAACTGCCTTGTTTCCCGCTTTCTTAATTTCCGCTGCAACATCGTCTACAGCTTTGCTTAGCATATCACTAAGATCAACACCAACAGAGCTATTGTTAAGTTTTCCAAATAAACTCGCAAGTGCCTTTTTCTGTTCCGAAGGTTTTAGTGCAATACGCTTATCAGCATTTGCTCCGGTAAGAGACATATTGGATTCAAACTGAATATGCCTGGACATTTTGCCATCTTTCGGAATTCGCCCTTTAGAATAACCACTATCAAAGCCACCACCTTGCCAATCGGCCAGAAAGTCTGCACCAAAAGAAACAATGATTTCCGCTTTTTCAAAATCATACGATGGCAGTGCCCTTTCTCCAAATTTAGCTTCGTAGGCAGCCAGAGCAGCATCTTCGCTTATGGCGTCATAGGTAACGTGATTTAAATTCCCGTAAACTTCTTTAAACTCATTTATCAATTTTGAAGTAGATGGACTGGCATATGTCTGTGTAAGCAATACTATTTGCTTGCCAGAATCCTTTAATCCTTCTAATTTATTTTTTACTGATTCATCTAATGCGGCCCACTCAACAGGTTCTCCATTTGCCAATGGGCCTTGCAGTCTGGTGCTGTCATATAAAGAAAGAACAGATGCTTGTACTCTGGCATTGCCATTACCATTCGTTCCTGCTTCCTTATTATTTTCCACTTTGATGGGTCTGCCTTCTCGTGTTTTTATCAAAATACTGGCAAAATCATAGCCATCCGCTATTGTGGTTGCATAATAATTTGCGACACCTGGAATTATTTGTTCGGGCTTAACAACGTATGGTATAGACTTTCTCACAGGACCTTCACAAGCCGCTATTGAAGCTGCAGCAGTGCTAAATCCTACATATTTTAGAAAATCTCGCCTATTGGTTGTACTGGCAGACAAATTCTTCTTATCCCCTAAAAAATCATCAACTGGTATTTCTTCCGGAAATTCGTTTTGTCTCAGCGTCTCCACGATGGAATCGTTGGGATTTAACTCCGCTTCGCTTTTCCAATACTTTTTTGATGCCATACTATATATCTGTAATTAGATGCTTATTTTTTTTCTAATAATGGCATTTGCCACATTCCAATCCGCCCATTTGAGCAGCGGTAAGATTTTCAACGCCATATTTTTTGGATAATTCTTCATGTATTTTGGTATAGTAGGCGTTATCCTCTACCTTAACATTTGTTTCTCTATGGCAATTAATACACCATCCCATAGTCAATGACGAATATTGATACATGATCTCCATTTCCTCAACCGGCCCATGACAGGTTTGACATTCAATACCTGCAACGGAAACGTGCTGAGAGTGATTAAAGTAAGCCAAATCCGGAAGATTATGAATCCTTACCCATTCAACAGGCTGGCTCTCACCAGTATATTGCTGATTCTCCTCGTCCCAGCCTACAGCTTTGTACAATTTTTTAATTTCCCCCGTGTAGAATTCATTGGTATACCCATTAGCCAAATCTTCGGGACTTGGACCTTCAGGATTTCCTTTATACTCATAAATTGATTTATGACAATTCATACAGACGTTTAATGAGGGTATTCCAGAATGTTTAGAAACTCTGGCAGAAGAATGGCAATATTTACATTCAATTTTATTATCTCCGGCATGAATTTTATGGGAATAATGAATGGGTTGAATTGGGGCATAACCCTGATCTATACCCACTTGCATCATCCATCCATAAGCAAAATACGCACTTGCCAATAACAGGAAAATACAAGATACCAGAACAAGGAATTGGTTTTGTACAAATGCCTTCCATATTGGAGTTCGCTTAACAGCTTTTTCCTTTTCAAGTACCACGCCATTAGCTTCGGCTATTCGTTGCAGGGTATTGTTTACTAAAAACAACATCATAACCAGCAAGGCAAAAACCAGGACAAGGGCTCCTAAAATAATTTCATTAGTAATCCCGGTAGAATCATCCGCTCCTTCGCTCGCAGCAGTAGCCGCCGCCGCAACAGGTGCAGGTGGTGGAGCAGCTGAATAAGCCAAAATATCATCAATATCTGAATCTGAAAGCGTTGGAAACGCAGTCATTGCAGCCTGATTGTACTCCGCATAAATTTTATTAGCATAGGCGTCCCCGGAACTAATCATCCCTGCACTATTCTTAATCCAGGCATATAACCATTCCTTGTCTAACCCTTCCTCTTCAGCCAGTCTGGTCTCAACATTAGCCAGGGCCGGCCCAGTCATTTTTCTATTTAATGCATGACAAGCGGCACAATTCTGGTTAAATAATTGTTTCCCTTTTGTGACATCCCCAGCGGTTGCATCGGTAGTTTCGGCAGCAACTTCAGTATCAGCTGTAACACCAGGTTCAGTGTCTTCTTGCTGGGCAAAAAGAGAATTTGAAAGGAGTAGGTAAACTACTAAAGTAAAAGTAATAAGTTTAGAAATCTGATGGCGGTACAAAACCTTTTTCATATTTAAAATATTTCTATCTTAATTCTGGCACGATAATTACTATTAGAATTGGGTAATAAGGTAATTTATCGCCGCTCAAATTGCGACAAAAATAAGACTTTGACTTTATTTGAGAAATGTTAAGGGTTTTATAATTTATAATTTATATTAATTCTAAATAAGCAAGAAAACTTTTGTTTAACCTTCAATAAATTACTTTTATATTTTAAGTTTGATGTCAATAAATATTATATCATGAAAACAGCCATTCTATCAGTAATACTTCTTGGATTCATTACTTGCGGAATAGCACAAACCGGGGAAATTAACATTCAACAAGATGCTAGTATTACTGGTCTTCTGGAAGTTTATAAAATAAGTAATTCCAAATCCAATTTTTTTACAATTCAGGTTGGGTTCGGCTCGTATTCAAAAGCAGAGGAGCTGAAACAGCAGGTAGATATTGATTTTCCCGACTTAAAAGCGAAAATTATTTTTGATTCTCCAACTTACCGGGTTCAAATCGGGCAGTTCAGATCTAAGTTGGAAGCGGAACGCAAATTTAAAGAGGTTCGGATAAAATATCCTGAATCACTTTTATTAAAACCAGAAAAAACGACCAAATAGGTCGTTTTTTGTTTTATCATCATTCACTATATCTATCCCAGGAATAACACTTGTCTTTGGTCTTTGTTCCTATAATAATACAAATTCAGATTAAAGTTTCTTCTTAACCGCCACTTCCTGGAAGGCTTCCACAATATCGCCTTCTTTTATATCATTATAGTTTTTTACCTGAAGTCCGCAATCATAGCCTTTGGCCACTTCTTTTACATCATCCTTAAACCTTTTTAAAGAAGATAGTTCTCCTGTAAATATCACCACGCCATCCCTTATGAGACGAATACTGGAGTTTCTAAATATTTTGCCAGTGGTTACCATACAACCTGCTATGGTACCTACTTTCGATATTTTAAAGGTTTCTCTAATTTCGGCTGTACCCGTAATCTCCTCTTTCATCTCCGGAGATAGCATCCCCTCCATCGCATCCTTAAGATCATTAATGGCGTCATAAATAATTGAATACATCCTAATATCAATCTCCTCTTTGTCTGCAATATCCCTTGCATTGCCCATTGGTCTTACATTAAATCCAATAACAATAGCATCAGATGCTGAAGCTAATAATACATCAGATTCAGTTATTGCACCTACTCCTTTATGAATAATATTGACTTGTATTTCATCTGTTGATAATTTCTGGAAGGAATCTGTTAATGCCTCTACTGATCCGTCAACATCTCCCTTTAAAATAATATTCAACTCTTTAAATTCACCTAAGGCAATTCGCCTGCCAATTTCGTCAAGGGTAATATGCCTTTGTGTTCTTACCGATTGTTCCCGTTGAAGCTGACTCCTTTTGGAAGCAATTTGTTTTGCCTCTTTTTCATCTTCGAGCACACTAAATTTATCCCCGGCCTGAGGTGCCCCGTCTAATCCCAAAATTGAAATCGGTGTAGAAGGACCGGCCTTTTTAACCGTCTTGCCACGTTCATCCTGCATTGCCTTAATCTTACCGCTGCATGTACCCGCCAAAACGTAATCCCCGATTTCCAAAGTACCTGCCTGCACCAAAATAGTGGAGACATATCCTCTTCCTTTATCAAGAAATGCTTCTACAACGGTACCAGAACCTAACTTGTCCGGATTAGCTTTTAATTCTAAAAGTTCTGCCTCCAAAAGCACTTTTTCCAATAGCTCTTTTACACCTTCACCAGTTTTTGCTGAGATATCATGAGATTGGATTTTTCCTCCCCAATCCTCAACAAGCAAATTCATGGCCGCTAAACCTTCTTTAATCTTTTCAGGATTTGCAGTAGGTCTGTCAATTTTATTAATCGCAAAAACTATTGGAACGCCCGCGGCCTGCGCGTGACTGATAGCTTCCTTGGTCTGAGGCATAATATCGTCATCCGCAGCAACTACAATTATAGCTATGTCTGTAACCTGCGCTCCCCGTGCCCTCATCGCAGTAAATGCTTCATGACCCGGTGTATCTAAAAAGGTAATCTTCTGCCCCCCTGATAATGTAACACCATACGCACCTATATGCTGCGTTATACCTCCACTCTCTCCGGCAATTACATTTTCTTCTCGAATGTAATCCAATAAGGATGTTTTACCATGATCTACATGACCCATTACGGTAACAATAGGGGCCCTTGGCTTTAAATCCTCCGGCGCATCCACATCTTCTTCAATAGTTTCTTCAAGATCTGCTGTAATAAATTCAACTTCATAACCAAATTCTTCGGCAACAATAGAGAGTGTTTCAGCATCCAGTCGTTGATTCATTGTCACCATGATCCCCAGAGACATACAGGCAGAAATTATTTCAGTAGAAGCAACATCCATCATAGTGGCAACTTCCCCAACAGTAACAAACTCAGTAACTTTAAGTATTTTGCTTTCTAACTCTTGCTGTTCCAGATCTTTCTCAGTCTGCTGTCTGTGTTGGTCTCTTTTATCCCTTCTATACTTTGCTCCTTTTCCTTTTTTGGATTTGCCCTGAAGTTTTTCAAGGGTCTCACGAACCTGTTTTTGTACTTCTTCTTCAGTTGGCTCTACCTTGGGCGCAGATGCAAAACGCTGTCCTTTTTTAGCACTAGTTTTAGTTCTGCCAGCACCAGGCGAACCATTACTTATAATCCGCTTTCTTCTTTTGCGTTTATCAACTTCGGAAGGCTTTTTTGCTGGTTCTTTCTTTTTTTTGGGCTTATCAAATTTAGTGAGATCAATTTTATCTCCCATTATTTTTGGGCCGGAAAGCTTTTTATACTGTGTAGTTATAGAATCGGCTTCCTTAGGTTTTTCCTCTACCGAAACTTTTTCATCAACTTTTTTTATCTCAGGAGCTTTTTCGGGCTTAATTTCCTCAGCAACCTCTTTAACCTCTTTAACTTCTTTTGAAACTTCTTCTTTTGCCTTACCAACTATCTCTTCCTTAGGAAGCTGTTTCTCTTCAACTTTCTTAGGTTCCGGTTTAACTTTTTTAGCAGGTTCAAGATCAATTTTACCTATTTTTTTTGGTCCTGAGAGTTCAACCCTGGCTTTCACTACCTCTCTTGAGGCAGCTCTTTTTTCTCTTTGTAGTCTTTTTTCTTCCTGCTCCTGCTCCAACTGCAGTCTTATAGCTTCTTTTTCCTTACGTTTTTCTTCGCCGACTTCCTGGGATGCAACCCTCTTGCTCATATCCGTCTGGAATTCGTCTAAAAGAACCTGATGAATGTCTTCAGAAATCTTTGTGGTAGGTCTTGCTTCTACCTTGTGTCCCTTAGACGCAAGATATTCCACTGCTCTATCCAAAGAAATATTAAGTTCTCTCAAGACTTTATTAAGCCTTATTGTTGCATTGTCTGCCATAAATACTGTTTACTCTCTACTTTTATGTTGCTAATATATAGCTTAATCTTCAAATTCTTCTTTAAGTATTCGCACAACGTCTGAAATAGTTTCTTCTTCCAGATCGGTGCGTTTTACTAAATCATCTACGTCCTGCTCCAGAACACTTCTGGCTGTATCAAGTCCAATCTTTTTAAGTTCTTCAATAACCCAGCCCTCAATCTCATCAGAAAATTCTGTAAGTTCTACATCTTCCTCCACCCCTTCACGGAACACATCTATCTCATAACCTGTAAGTTGACCTGCAAGTCTTATATTATGACCGCCGCGACCAATGGCCTTAGAAACTTCTTCAGGTCTCAAATAAACCTGAGCTGTCTTTTTTTCATCATTTAATGCCACAGTAGAAACACGTGCGGGACTAAGTGCACGGGTTACCATTAACTGGGGATTATTTGTCCAGTTAATAACATCTATATTTTCATTACCAAGCTCACGAACTATTCCATGAATCCGGCTTCCTTTCATCCCCACACAAGCTCCCACAGGATCTATCCTGTCATCATAGGAATCCACTGCTACTTTGGCTTTTTCACCTGGAATTCTAACTGCTTTTTTTATTGTTATTAAGCCATCAAATACTTCCGGGATTTCCTGAAAGAACAATTGCTCCAGGAAGATTGGTGAAGTTCTTGACATGATGATCATTGGCTTATTTCCCTTAAGCTCAACACTTTCAATAATACCCCTCACATTGTCTCCTTTTCTAAAAAAGTCCGACGGTATTTGTTTATCCTTAGGAAGGATTATTTCATTTCCTTCATCATCCAATAAGATAATCGCTTTATGTCTTATGTGATGAACTTCAGCCGTGTAAATCTCACCTTCAAGGTCTTTAAATTGTTTGTATATGGTAGTATTGTCATGCTCATGAATTTTGGATATCAAGTTTTGGCGCAAAGCCAAAATCGCCCTTCTTCCGAGGTCTATAAGCTTTACTTCCTCAGAAACATCTTCTCCAACTTCAAAATCGGGTTCAATCTTACGTGCTTCAGAAAGGGATATTTCTTCATTTGGTTCTTCTACTTCACCGTCTTCCACAACAATCCTATTTCTCCAAATTTCCAAATCTCCTTTATCCGGGTTAATAATGATATCAAAATTATCATCGGATCCAAATTTCTTCTTTAAAGCATTCCTAAAAACGTCTTCTAATATCGCCATTAGCGTTACCCGATCAATGAATTTATCATCCTTGAATTCCGAGAAAGATTCGATCAATGCAATATTTTCCATTTTGCCCTGTAATTAAAATTTTAATTTAACTTTTGCCTCATCAATTTCAGATAAGGCTATTTTTTTTCTTTTCTGAACAGTTACTTTTCCTTTGCCCACCGGTTTAGGTTCTCGTTCTTTCCACTCCAGTGTTATGCTATTTTCTGTGGCCTCGGTGAGGTTGCCTTCATAATTATCAGTCGCTGTTTTTACGATTAACTTCCTGCCAATATTTTTTGGATACTGGCGGGCCATCACAATAGGTTCTGCTGCACCCGCTGAAGTAACTTCCAGGGAAAAATCATGTTCCTCCCTATCTAAATTGTGTTCAATTGCTCTGCTTATAGCTATACAGTCCTTCAGATTTACTCCTTCATCTCCGTCGAGAACGATCCGAATGATGTTATCAGGAGTAATTGAAAAATTAACTAAAAACAATTTCTTATTCTCCTTCAGTGCTTTTTCCAAAAGCTCTTCAACTTGTGCCTTTAACATAACCATAAGTAACAAAAGAGGGGACAATTTGTCCCCTCATGAATACAATTATATTCTTTCAGTGGCGCAAATATACAATTTTTTTTGATTTTAAAAGATAAGCTTATTCCATTTATGTTAGATACTAATAGCGATAACCTCAACGTTTCAATTTTAGTAGTAACTTTATCCTAGCTGAATTAAATCTAATCGAATAAACAAATTATTCAATGGACGTCTTTAACTCCTATAACCTAATTATTGAAGCATCAGTAATACTTATTCTCTCTTTTCTTTTTAATGGTATATCAAAAAGAACAAACATTCCGTCTGTTTTATTACTCATACTACTAGGATTTATTTTACAATTTGTGCTTAAAACTTTCACATCCGAAGAAGTTGACTTCTTTCCTGCATTGGAGGTTCTCGGTATTATAGGGCTAATCATGATTGTCCTCGAAGCTGCACTTGAACTTGAATTAAAAAAAGAAAAACTCATTCCTATCTTAAAATCTATGGCCATAGCACTTACAGGTCTCATAGGTTCTGCATGGGTAGCGGCACTAATTCTGCATCAATTTATCCCGGATATGTCCATGCAGGCTGCATGGTTATACGCAACACCATTATCAATTCTATCCAGCGCTATTATTATTCCAAGTGTTAGTGAGCTTTCAGAAAAGAAAAAGGAATTCCATATCTATGAAAGTACATTTTCGGACATTATGGGAATCATGATGTTCTATTTCCTGGTAGGCGGGTTAAATCCGGCAGAGGACTCAGGCGCAGGAGGTTTCGCTCTTAATATTCTTATTACTGTTGTAGTTTCACTAATTGCGAGTTATGCAATTATTCTTATTTTTCAGCAGATAAAAAGTCAAGCTAAACTATTCCTGCTCATAGCTGTGTTGCTCCTGTTATATGCGATCGGCAAACAACTTCATCTGTCCTCCTTGCTTATCATTTTAATATTCGGTTTAGTAATAGCCAATATGAAGCTGTTTTTTGGCGGGAAATTATCCCACTTTTTGGAATATGAAAAAGCACATCGCATTTATCACGAACTCCATATAGTAACCCTGGAAACAGCATTCGTAGTGCGAACTTTCTTCTTTGTTATTTTTGGGTTGACCATTGCCATTGCCTCTTTATTTAACCTACAGGTGGCCCTGGTTAGTGTTCTCATTATCTTGTCTATCTATGCCATTAGATTTGTTATCTTAAGAACATTTATTGGCAGCGATATTCTACCTCAACTATTTATTGCTCCCAGAGGCCTCATTACAATACTTCTTTTTTATGCAATTCCTTCAGAGGCACAGGTTGCGACATTTGAACCAGGGATTCTGCTATTTGTAATTATTTGCACAAGTCTTATCATGACCTGGGCTATGATTAAGGATAAGAAAAAAATGAGTACTATTTTGGATCTGGCAGACATGGAAATCGACACATTAAATGAAGAAAACGAAATGATTAAAGAAGGTGAGCTTCCGACGCCTTCTGAACCTCAGCTACCCGATGAATTAAATCAAAATCCCTGATTATTCATCCCTGCATTAAAAAATCCTAAGAATACGCTTATAGTCAGCATTGGTTTTCCAGAGCTTAAAATCTATACTGGTTATAGAAATTTTGGACAAGATAAGTTTTGTACTGGAAAGTTTTGTGACCTTGAACGGGTCGCCTTACTATAGAGAATATTGAATTCCAAAACCACATCAAACAATTAAAGATAATTCGCCGGGATGACCGGTGTCATTTGATACTAATGATAATGTTGTTTCCTTAGCCCTAAAATGTTATTGAAACAAATATTTTGAACTCATGAATACTTTAAAATTTGCTGTAGCCATCATTATAATACTATTATTTATATCCTGCGTGAGCCAGAAAAAATATGCTGCCGCCCAGGACAGGGCAGCACTTTGTGAAACCAATTTAAACAACAGCCAAAATGAGAATATGATTTTGGAAGCCAGTATAGCCAATGAGCAGAACAAGGCCAAATCCCTGGAACAACAATTGGAATATTTTAAAAGCACCAACACCAATCTGTTGGAGCGCTTATCAGATCTTGCGGTTGTAAGTAAATCTGGTGCCGAGAGTATCAAAAAGTCTCTTGAAGCCCTCAACGAACAAAATAAATATATCAAGGATCTTACCTCCTCGATGCAACGGAAGGATTCCCTAAACCTGGTTCTGGTTATGAACCTTAAACGCTCACTGGACAATTTTGATGATGAGGACATCATCATAGAAGTAAAGAAAGGTGTGGTCTATGTATCTATTTCCGATAAGATGTTGTTCCGCTCGGGCAGTTATCAAATTAGTAACCGTGCCGAGGAAGTCATCGGGAAAATTGCCAAGATTGTAAACGATCATCAGGAACTGGATATTCTTGTAGAAGGACATACGGACAATGTGCCAATTTCCACAGAATGCATGGCAGACAACTGGGATTTGAGTGTAAAAAGGGCAACATCAATAGTACGTCTGATGCAAAACAAATTTAATGTTCAACCATCCCGCATGACCGCTGGCGGAAGGTCGGAATATCTCCCCAAGACCACCAATGAAACAGTTGAAGGGCGTGCAAAAAACAGGAGGACAGAAATTGTCATCTTGCCAAAACTAGACCAATTCTTTGAATTGATGGAACCCCCAACAACAAGCGTGGAGATGGAAGAGTGAATATTTCTGAATGTATGTCTTTTTCATTTCACTTAAAATTGATTAAATGAACAATATCATTACACTCACCATGAATCCTGTTGTGGACAAAGATACCACCGTGGCAGGCATTGTCCCGAATAAAAAATTACGGTGCAAATCACCTCTGTATTATCCGGGGGGCGGAGGCATCAATATCTCACGTGCGCTCAAAAAATTGGGTGCCCACTCACTCTGTATGTATGTCGCAGGCGGACCTTCGGGTACTCATCTGCAACAGTTGGTATCGGATGATGGTATCAATCAAAAAGTAATACATATACAGGGATGGACACGCGAAAACCTTTCTGTAACAGACACCAACACCAATCTTCAATATCGTTTTGGGGTACCAGGACCAAACGTTACCAAAGAAGAAAGGGAGGAAGTGCTTAAAGCAGTGGAAGAAAATTTAGATGAAGGTGATTATCTGGTGGCCAGCGGAAAACTTCCATTGGGTATTCCAAAAGATTTTTATGTTCAAGTCTCCGAAATCGTTAAAAAGATAAAAGCGCGATTTGTTCTGGATACTTCAGGTGAAGCCCTCGTACCCAGCATGAAAGCGAATATTTTCTTGATGAAACCAAATCTCGCAGAATTTAGTGTCCTATGTGGCATAAAATCTATATCGGTTTTAGAACTGGAATCCCTTGCCAAAAAATTTATAGAGAAAAATTCCATAGAAGTACTTGTCGTTTCCCTTGGGGCAAAAGGTGCTTTATTGGCTACCAAAGATGAATTGGAGTATATTGCTGCGCCCACAGTGCATCAACAAAGTGCAATCGGAGCCGGTGATAGTATGGTGGCGGGTATGGTGTTTGGCCTATTAAATAGGAAATCTTATTACAAAATGGCACAATATGGCGTAGCCTGTGGAACTGCCGCGACCCTGCGCCCGGGCACGCAGCTTTGTAAAAAAGAAGATGCGGACCGACTATATGAATGGATTAGTTCGCAGAAAGTTAAAAAAACAAAAAAAATACCCAAACTGATCTAGATCATGTCGTAGCTCGATGATACTACATATTTTAGTGAAATATTTAAAAAAAGTTCTTTGAAAAATATATATGTGGGTTTTTAAATCGGGGGAATTAGAAAACCCATAAGAATAGAAACCGTCTTGGACACCCTTTAAACCATTTGAATTGCGAACGGATCTAGCGATAGTTCCTATTAGGGATCAGTGTAAGCGGTCATTGGGGAAAATTGACAGTTTCTGGAAACCGGGATATTTCGGTATCTCGGTTTCTTTTTAAAAATTAATAGAATGGGGTTTTTATCGTGGGGATAAGAAAATCCATAAGTATAGAAGCCGTCATGGGCACCCTTTAAACCATTTGAATTGCGAACGGATCTAGCGATAGTTCCTATTAGGGATCAGTGTAAGCGGTCATTGGGAAGAATTGACAGTTTCTTGGAAACCGGGATGTTTCGACATCCCGGTTTCTTTATAAAAAAGTATTGATTTATATAGTTGTTAGAAAATATAATTCAAATGAAAGGTTTGGTACATGCTTTGCCAAGGTGTACTACAGCCTTATTTTAGAAATAAGATGATGAAGGATTATATCCGGAAGCAACAAAAGTAAAAAACACTTCACAGGAAACAGGAGACTTCGGTTTCCTGTTTTTTTTACCATTCCAAACTGTCTATGGCCTGAATAATTCCTGAAGGTTTGAACTAAGGTCCCAAAACAAAAATCCCAACACCAAGTAGTGCTGGGATAGATTTATAATCCTAGTTGGCCTACTAGGACTCGAACCTAGAACGACTGGACCAAAACCAGCTGTGTTGCCAATTACACCATAGGCCATTAGTGCATAAGAGCCTGCAAATTTAAGACAAACTTTTATTTGCACAAATATTTTGGATACAATCCACCAAAAAAAAGAGCCACTCTCTGCTGTTAAAGGTTTGACAAAATTATAAGCCCATATCTATTTAAATTAGTAAATTCGCCCAGACTGGTAAACTTCATAGTACATGTTTTCAAAAAATTTCGAGAAATGGGACACCATCCTTGGATGGGTCGTTTTTTTTATAGCCCTTATTACTTACTCAATTACAGTAGAACCCACGGGAAGTTTTTGGGATGCAGGAGAATATATTACAACATCTGCAAAATTGCAGGTGGCACACCCACCGGGTGCACCTTTACTTCAAATGATCGGAGCCTTTTTTGCCATGTTTGCTTTGGAATCAGACCAAATTGCGCGGATGGTAAATTATGTTTCAGGGGTTTCCAGTGCATTCACTATTTTGTTTATGTTCTGGACCATTACCAATCTTACGCGAAAGTTAATATCCAAAAAAGAAAAGTTTACCAATAGCAATGCTATCGCCATTTTAAGCAGTGGCCTTGTGGGTGCATTAGCATTTACATTTTCAGATAGTTTTTGGTTTAATGCCGTAGAAACAGAGGTGTACGCCATGGCGAGTTTTATAATGGCGCTGCTGTTATGGATGGGGTTAAAATGGACCGATGATCTTGAGGATCCAAGAGGTAACCGCTGGCTGATCCTTATTTCTTTTGTAGTCGGACTTACTTTTGGTATTCAGTTTATGGGCTTTTTGGCAATTCCTACCATAGGTTTATTATACTATTTCAAAAAATATAAAACCACTACCGTTAAGAATTTTTTAATAGCCAATATTAGTGTAATTGCAATTCTGATGTTGGTCTATAAATTTTCTTTGACCTATGTTCTAAAATTATTTGGCTGGAGCGAAGTTTTCTTTATCAACAGTATTGGCTTACCCTTTAACTCGGGTTCCATAATTATGCTTCTGGCTTTTATAGGTGCCTTTTACTTTGGATTGCGCTATACCAGAAAAAACAATTACAGGGTAGCCAATACTTTGGTACTCTGTGCTATGTTTTTATTCCTTGGATTTTCTTCCTGGCTTATGTTGCCAATCAGGGCAAATGCCAATGTCGTAGTCAATGAAAATAATCCTTCGGATGCTCGCTCATTACTCGCTTATTACAACAGAGAACAATACCCGCAAGTAGACAGTCCAATTTACGGTACATATTATTCCGATACGTTTGCACCAGCTGGCCCAGAGAAGGATGATAAACCAAAATACGAAAAAGACGAAGAGCTGGGCAAATACATTATTGTAAATAAATACAAGAATGCAATGCAGGGGCCCAATGAAGATCACAGGGGTTTATTACCCAGAATGTGGAGTGATCAGAATGCTGAAAACTACATGAAGTATTTTGGCCCTTTAGATTTTAGAATGAAAACATCTAATGAGGAGTTGCGCAAAGCAGTTGCCCAGGTGAAATCGGGTCTTGCCAATGGTGAAATTGATGAAGAGCAGTACATTGGGTTTTTACGGCAATTTGGGGAATATTTGGAAGTACAACCCCCAAGTGTATGGCAGAACATAAAATATATGTTTCAGTTTCAATTTGGTTATATGTACTGGCGTTATTTTATGTGGAATTTCGTTGGAAAACAAAACGACGTACAGGGCAGATATAATGGCAATGGTGAATGGTTAAGCGGAATTGGTTTTATTGACAGTCTTCGCCTGGGTAGTCAGGAAAATTTACCTCAAGATGTACTAGACAATAAAGGCCGAAATACCTATTACTTTTTGCCCCTGATTCTGGGGATTATTGGCTTGGTTTTCCAGTTTACCAAAAATCCTAAACAATTCTGGGCTCTTTTTGTATTTTTTATTTTTACGGGAATTGCAATTCAGTTCTATACAAATCCGTACATCTTTCAGCCAAGGGAACGGGATTATTCCCTTGTTGGTTCCTTTTATATTTTCGCCTTGTGGATTGGTTTAGGAGTATACGGTCTGTATGAAGAATTTAAAAAATTCATAAATCCGAAGGTGCTGGGACCAGTAATCTTGGTAATCTGCCTTTTGGCTGTCCCCGGGGTAATGGCCTTTCAGAATTGGGATGATCATGACCGCTCTAATCGCTATACCGCACGGGCAAGTGCCAAAGCCTATCTGGATTCATGCCAGGAAGATGCAGGCGCTATGTTATTCACTATTGGAGACAATGACACTTTTCCACTTTGGTATGCACAGGAAATTGAGGGATACCGCACTGACATACGAATAATATGCACCAGCCTTTTTGCAACAGATTGGTATGTAGATCAAATGAAACGAAAAGCCTATAAAAGTGACCCTATACCCTCTCAACTGACGCATGATCTATATAGATATGGCAATAGGGATGTAATCTATTATCAGGGGCTTCCC
The DNA here is from genome assembly GCA_965366915.1 of uncultured Eudoraea sp. Classification (GTDB taxonomy): domain Bacteria; phylum Bacteroidota; class Bacteroidia; order Flavobacteriales; family Flavobacteriaceae; genus Eudoraea. The sequence continues at coordinate 24,698 of CBDUGN010000011.1, forward strand.
GGTTTGGCTGAAAAAAGATGGAATATTAAAGATTTTATGAATTGGGTGGGCAGCAATAAGCCACAAACTAAATTCAAATATATACTTGAAAAACAAGGTGCTGACCTAAGTGAATATTCTGAGAGCACATTAGATCTTGTATATTATCCAACTAATAAAATTAGGGTCCCGGTTAATAAGAAAAATGTATTGGAAAGTGGACTGGTTAAGGAAAAAGATTCTGCATTAATTGTTGATTATATTGATATAGATCTGCCTAAGAGTGCTTTACCAAAAAACAGGATTATGATGTTGGATATTATTGCCAATAATGATTGGAAGCGCCCAATCTACTTTTCCGGTGGTAGTTTTGACAAAGCAGAATACATATGGATGAAAGAGTATCTGCAACTTGAAGGATTAGCCTATAAATTAGTGCCTATCTATACCAAAAATCAAAGTTCTTTTGAGATGGGGCGTATAGATACAGAAATAATGTACGATATCGTAAAAGGATGGGATTGGGGGAATTCAGGAAGTTCAGATATCTATCATGATCCGCAAACCAGGTCGCAAGGTTTATCATTTAGGGGCAATCTCGCACGATTAACGGAAGCTCTGATAAATGAAAACCAAATAGACAAAGCAAAAGATGTGATTAACATTGCTTTGACCAATATGCCTGTTGAATACTATGGTTTTTATGCTTTTGTAGAACCTTATGTAGATAGTTATTATAAGGTGGGAGAAACAAAAAAGGCCCGAGATTTATTCTATAAATTAAGGGATATTTATCAGGATCGATTAGACTATTATTCGAGCATTCCGTTAGATGAACAATATGATAATATCGAAGATATTATTGGGGATATGGAAGCATATAGAAGAAACATTGATATTCTTATAGAGAATAATGACAGGGAAATAGCAGAAAAAGAAACTTTAATTTTTAATGAGCATATAGATAGGTTCAGTCATTTCTATGAAGATGAGGTAATAGAAGAACCGCCTTTAATGCAGCAATCGAATCCTGATATAGAAGATTCTATGGAAGTTGAGCAAGATTCATTTATGGATGAATGAGTAAGATTCGTATAATGAATTGGTCAGAGTCAGCAAATGATATTTATATCTTAATTAAGAGGGTATTGGAGGTTAAACCAATATTACAATTTACAGGTATTCGTTAAGTATTCCGATAAGTGTATTTGCATCTTGTTCACCACTTTGTCTCCAAACCATTTCCCCCTTTTTATAGATCATAAGGGTAGGGAGACCTTTAATTCTTAGCGCTTGTGATAACTCTTTATTCTTATCAACATCTATTTTTATGACCTTTCCTTTATCTCCCAAGGCGGCTGCTACATCCCTCAAAACGGGGTGCATAGACGTAGATTGTTCGTTCCACTCCGCATAGAAGTCAAGTAACACGGGGATATTTAAATCTATAAGTTCACCGAATTTCGACATATAAATTACATTGGGTTATAGATCAAATGTATGAAAAAATGTTAAAAAATGCGGTATCCCTTTAATTTTGGGCATTACTTGAAAGTTAAATTCAAGTTAATTCTTTCTTTTTTAAAGTAATAACCGTGATTTCCGGCCATATCCCTACCCTTCCAGGGTAGCCCAAAAAACCAAATCCACTATTAACATTTATGAATTCTCCAAGCTCTTCATAAACACCTGCCCAATACTTATAACGCCATTTAACCGGGCTCCATTTCACCCATCCGGGAATTTCAATCCCAAACTGCATCCCATGTGTATGACCGCTTAGCGTGAGATGATAGTGATACTTATCTTTTAAAACCACATCTTCCCAATGAGACGGATCATGGCTCAATAAAATTTTAAAATCGTCTTGGTTAATTTCAGATGCCGCTTTTTTTAAGTCTCCTGATTTTCTAAAACCTCCTCTTCCCCAATTTTCTACGCCAATTAAGGCCAATTTATCGTCTGCTTTTTCCAGATATCTACTCTCATTCAGCAAAAGATCAAAACCCATTTCTTTTTGCATAAGTTTAAGATCATCCAAATTTTTAATTTTTTCTTCGTCTGTATCCCAAATAATATAATCCCCATAATCATGATTCCCAAGAATTGAATATTTCCCATCTACGGCCTTAAGGGATGAAAACAATTCAGCCCATGGTTTCATTTCATCAGCTTTATTATTTACCATATCTCCGGTAAAAAAAATAACATCACTCTTTTGCTTGTTAATCAAATCTACCGCATATTCAATTTTTTTTCTATTGTCAAAACTTCCGCTGTGAATATCTGAAATTTGAGTAATCTGATATCCATCAAAAGCAGGAGGCAGATCTTCAAATTCCATTTGGTATTTCAATACTTTAAAATTGTATTTTCCCCTATACATACCGTATAGTAATGATCCAAATGGAATTGCCGCGATACCCATGGCTATTAAGCTTAAAAACCTCCTTCGCTCCGGTAGGCTGAACTCCTTGTCTGTCCCATAAAATTTATGGTACCCTGCAGCAATGAATCTGAAAATGTCTTCAGAAAAAAGAAATATTATGGTAATTATTTTGAAAGTAAGGATGGCTATTAAAAACCCAAAAGCATAACTTTTAGGCCTGCTTAGTACCCTTCCGCCTTCTTCGCCAAAGGTAAATTGAAAAATAAAATTACCAAGTACACGCAAGGATATCGCTGCAAATACAAAATAAACCCATGGAAACCTGCTTACTGTCTTCAGGGCTTGCAGGGTATAGAATCCCAGAATCAGATAAATTATTACAAAAACTATCCAGCGTAGCATATGGTTTTTTTACAAATATATTTCTTTAGCAGAGTATTGTTTTACATCTTTGACTTTATTTAACGCTTTGAACCAGAGTCCGTATTATCTCCGGGTCCGTTAAGGCTATTTCATCTTCTCTCAGATATGAGACATTGTTCATTGGAGGTTCAGGTGTTTTTTCAAGTGTTTTACTAAACACTAATCCCGAAAGATGTATTGCTTCAAATCCATTATTTTTGAAAAATAAGGCGTTGTGACTTCGTATTCCTCCGCCGGGCATAATAACACATTTTTCTACTTTCTTTTTCCAAGAGACGAGCTCATTTATGGCCTCTTCCGCCTTTTGTCTTCCTCCGGATGTCAAAATACAGTCGACCCCTAAATCTTCCAGTTCCAATAGTGTTTTTAAAGGGTCTTCTACCCAATCAAATGCTCTATGAAAAGTGAAGTGTAAATCCCCTGCCGCAGAAATTAATTCCCCGGTTCGGTCCTTATCCAGAGTGCCATTGGAATACAAAACTCCTGAAACAATTCCGGATACACCAAGATCGGTGCAGAGCGCAATATTTGTTTTCATAATCTCAAACTCATCCCTGGAGTAAGTGAAATCACCACTACGTGGCCTAATTAAGACATGAATTGGAATAGTAAGATTTTCTGACACCTTCTTTATCAAACCGTAAGAGGGGGTTATACCTCCTACTGCCAATTCTGCACAGAGCTCTATCCTATCGGCACCAGCTTCCTCTGCATTGACAGCAGATTGATAAGAATTAGCACATACTTCTACGATCATTTCCTATATTTAGACTGATAAAAATAAGCAACCCTACCAGATGAAACGTAGAAAATTTTTAAAAAATTCTTCCTTAAGTACTGCCGGCATCTTGTCTGCTTCAATTCTATCGGCCTGCGAAACAGAAAAGAAACAAGAATCGGTCAATGAAATACTAAAACCTATAGCAATAGCAACATGGGATGTACCTAATGCAACAAATAAAGCCTGGCAAATTCTTAGTAATGCCGGCAGCGCTTTGGATGCGGTAGAACAGGGAGTAATGATTGAAGAAGCAGATATTGAGAATCAATCTGTAGGTAAAGGGGGCCGGCCGGACAGGGAGGGCAATGTTACTCTGGATGCCTGTATAATGGACAAAGACAGCAATTGCGGGGCCGTTGTGTACCTTCAAAATATAGTCCATCCCGTTTCAGTTGCCAGAAAAGTTATGGAAGATACCCCTCATGTAATGCTCGCGGGTAAGGGTGCCGAAATGTTTGCTTATGAAAAAGGTTTTAAAAAAGAAAACTTACTTACGGAGAAATCCAGGGAAGAGTGGACAGAATGGAAAAAAACTTCAACATACAAACCTACAATAAACATAGAAAATCATGATACCGTTGGGATGCTGGCAATTGACAATAAAGGAGATATTGCAGGTGCTTGTACTACTAGTGGAATGGCCTATAAAATGGCAGGGCGGATAGGCGATTCGCCCATCATTGGAGCTGGATTATTTATTGATAATGAAGTTGGTGGGGCCACAGCCACCGGAGTTGGAGAAGAAGTGGTCCGTACCGTTGGGAGTTTTCTTATTGTTGAATTAATGAGACAAGGTAAAACCCCGCAGCAAGCATGTGAGGAAGGCGTAAAACGCATTATAGCGAAAAACAAGGAGAAACTTGATTTCCAAATTGGTTTTATTGCCATTAATAAAAAAGGAGAAACCGGAGGGTATTGTATTCAGCCGGGTTTTACCTACAGGGTCTATTCCGAAAAAGGACATATTAATAATGTAGCAAGAAGTTATATAAGCACTTAAATACTTTACTAAAGCACTTAAACTTTGTAGATTTGAAATTCTACAAGAACTCTAAAAATGGCAGACCAGAAAAGACTTTTTTTATTGGATGCATATGCTCTGATATTTAGGGGATATTATGCCCTGATTAAAAATCCCAGGATAAATTCCAAAGGAATGGATACTTCAGCAATCATGGGGTTTGTAAATTCATTGTTTGACGTTATAAAACGAGAAAAGCCAGACCACCTCGCCGTTTGTTTCGACAAGGACGGTAGTACAGAGCGTACAGAATTATTTGCAGAATACAAGGCAAACCGTCTTGAGACGCCAGATGCCATACGGGTAGCAATACCGATAATACAGGACATTCTTAAAGCAATGCATATCCCCTGTATAGAGGTCTCAGGTTTGGAAGCCGATGACATTATTGGCACATTGGCCAAACAGGCAGAGAAGGAAGGATACAAAGTATACATGGTTACACCCGACAAGGATTTTGGACAATTGGTATCAGAAAATATTTTTATGTACCGCCCTTCCCGAATGGGTAATGGCGTTGAAATTTGGGGGATTCCTGAAATACAAACTCGATTTGGAGTAGAACGCCCCGAACAAGTGATCGACTATTTGGGAATGATGGGTGATGCCAGTGATAATATTCCCGGACTCCCGGGAGTTGGAGACAAGACTGCGAAAAAATTTATCGCAGAATTTGGCACCCTTGAAGGTTTGCTTGCGAATACGGATAAACTTAAGGGAAAAATGAAAGAGAAGGTGGAAGAAAATGCCGAGTTGGGCCGACTGTCCAGAAAATTAGCCACAATTTGTGTTACCTGTGATGTTACTTTTGATGCAAAGGATTACGAACTATCTGAACCCAATAGCGAGGAAGTACAAAAAATATTTGAGGAATTAGAATTTAGAAGGCTTAAAGAACAATTCTTAAGAATTTTCTCGGAGGAATCTGATGTTGCAGTAGCCAAAGCCAACAGCGAGGAAACAAAACCTAAAAAAGAGATGCAAGCTGCCGGAAGCGGTCAGTTTTCCCTGTTTGGAAGTGATGGGGATACTCCAGCAACTATAAAAGAATTTTCCAGTAGAAAAACCATAAATGACGTAGCCCATGTCTATCAGAGTGTTTCACCGGGGATGGGCATGAAGTTATTCCTTCAAAATTTAATGAAGCAAACTAAGGTATGTTTTGATACAGAAACAACTTCTTTAAATTCGCTTGTAGCAGAACTCGTAGGAATCGCCTTTTCCTGGGAAGCGCACAAAGGCTTTTATATTCCTTTTCCGGAAGGACGAGAAAATGCACAGGAATTAATTGAACAACTCCGCCCATTTTTTGAAGCTGAACACATAGAGAAAATTGGTCAGAACTTAAAGTATGATATCAAAGTACTTCACAAGTACAATGTTACCGTTAAGGGAGGGTTATTTGATACCATGCTGGCCCATTACCTGATAAATCCGGATATGCGCCATAATATGGATGTATTATCAGAAACTTACCTGAACTATACACCCATATCTATTACCGAACTTATTGGGAAAAAAGGTAAAAATCAACTGAGTATGCGCGATGTTAGTTTAGATAAACAGACAGAATATGCTGTAGAAGATGCAGACATAACATTTCAATTAGCAAAACTGTTTGCTAGGGAACTCAGGGAAGCTAAAACAGAAGAACTGTTCAGGAATATTGAGATTCCATTAGTAAGTGTTTTGGCAGCTATGGAATTAGAAGGGATAAACCTTGATAAGGAGTTTCTGCATTCACTTTCTAAAGATCTGGATGATGATATAAAGAATCTGGAAGTCAAGATTTATGAGAAAGCTGGTGAAGAGTTTAATATTGCATCTCCAAAGCAGTTAGGTGAAATTTTGTTTAATAAGTTAAAGCTTGTCGACAAGCCGAAAAAAACGAAAACGGGCCAGTATTCCACCTCGGAAGATGTACTTTCTTCTCTTTCTAAAGAACA
>CBDUGN010000012.1:0-31147 GCA_965366915.1 uncultured Eudoraea sp.
TTTGCCACTCTGCGTCTATACTTGCTAAATATTCTTTTTCGATAGCTTCAATTTCTTCATCACTGGCATTTTCCTTTCCAAGACTAATATTGTTTTTTACCGAATCATTAAATAGAATGGAGTCTTGTGTTACCAAACCTATGAGATCCCTTAGTGATTTTTTAGTGAGGTCCTTAATATTGGTATTGTCTATTTTTATTTCACCTTCATTGATATCATAAAACCTTGTTACCAGGTTTGCAATAGTACTTTTACCACTCCCAGACTGACCCACCAACGCCACAGTGCTACCTTTTGGAACATAAAGACTGAATTTGTCCAAAACATATTCATCCTCATATTTAAAAGCAATGTTTTCTAATGATATTCCTTTATTAAAATCAGTTTTTACAACAGCATCTTCCTTCTCAGCTATTGGATTTTTTGTTTCCAGAACTTCTAAAACTCTTTCAGCTGCGGCATTCCCCTTTTTAACCCCATACAAAGCTTTGCTAATTTGCTTGGCGGGAGTAAGTATGTTATACGCTAATCCCATATAGGCGATAAATTCAGATGCACCCAATGTTTTATCTATAAGCACCATTTTTCCTCCAAACCACAACAGTACGCCTATTACAAGTATGCCCAAAAATTCCCCTGTAGGAGATGCCAGATTTTGTCTGTTAAGTAAGTTGTTGGAAAATTTAAAAAAGCGTTCCGTAGAATTTTTGAATGTCCCGTAGAATTTAGATTCTGCGTTAAAAGCCTTGATAATCCTTAGCCCGCCCAAAGTTTCTTCGATGATAGAAAGGAATTCACCTTGTTCTTTTTGCACCTTGTCTGAACTCTTTTTTAGTGATTTTCCTATCCGGGAAATTATCATGCCCGCAATTGGAATAAAAATAAAGACAAAGAGCGTAAGCTTAACACTAATTATGAACATGACACTTATTGTGAAAAGTATCGTAAGCGGTTCTCTAACAATCAATTCCAGGATAGACAGAAATGAATATTGAATTTCAAGAACATCAGAAGAAATTCGCGCTATAACGTCGCCCTTTCTTTTCTCTGAATAATAGGATAGGGGTAGGTCCACAATTTTTTGATACATCCTGTTTCTTACATCTTTCAGGACTCCATTCCTCAAAAATGTAATGAAATACATGGCCAGATAATTAAACAGATTCTTAAAGAGAAAGAGTATCAGAACTAATCCAATTACCAAAACAAGACCACTCATTTCATCATCCCCGGAATACTCGGTTACCCTATAATTTAGATATTCCTGCAGGTAGTTTTTTAAGTCTCCAAACCCGTTATATACAGGGGCCTGATATACTTTTTCAGTTTTATCAAAAAGCACATCAAGCATGGGAATTAGGGCAGCAAAGGATAAGGCACTAAAAAGTGCATAAAGAATATTAAAAAAAATATTTAAGAATCCGTACCTGCGATACGGTATGGCAAAGCGCAGGATTTTTTTAAAATATTCCATTAATGAAGCTTCAGTTCTTTAAGAATCCCATCTATTCGTGCTTCCATTTCCATATCTACTTTTTTAAAATTTGCCGTGGAGTCCAGTTCTGTATTTATACTAAAGTAAAATTTAATTTTTGGTTCTGTACCGCTTGGTCTGGCCGCCATTCTGGTTCCATCTTCTGTAGTATAGATTAGGACATTGGATTTCGGAATATCAATTTCTGTAACTTCGCCTGTGACCAGGTTCTTGGAAGTTGAAGTATTATAATCATCCACTTTTACAACTCTAGCCCCTCCGATTGATTTTACGGGATTTTCTTTAAAGTCAATCATCATTTTACTTATTTCTTCCGCACCACTCATTCCTTTTTTGGTAATTGAAATCAACTTTTCTTTATAGAACCCATAATTAACATAGCATTCTATCAGCTGTTTAAAGAAAGAACTACCAGTGGCCTTAGCGTCAGAAGCTATTTCACAGGCTAGTAAGGTGGCAGTAACAGCATCCTTATCTCTTACGAAATCACCAACCATATAACCAAAGCTTTCTTCTCCGCCACCTATAAAATGTTGTTCCGGAAAATCTTTAATCATCTTGGCAATCCATTTAAATCCGGTTAAGGATGTTTTGCATTCAACACCATAGCTCTCAGCTAATGCATTCATCATTGGGGTAGACACTATAGTGGTGGCAATAAATTCATTACCGGTAAATCCTTGTTTTTCTCTCTGATCTAGCAAAAATTTAGTCATCAGAAACATGGTTTGATTTCCGTTTAACAATTCCATTTTTCCATCAAGGTTTCTAACTGCAATGCCTAATCTGTCACTATCGGGATCTGTCCCAACTACCATGTCGGCTCCAATTTCTTCTGCCTTTTTCATCGCAAGGGTTAGTGCTTCGGGCTCTTCCGGGTTGGGGGATTTCACCGTAGGAAAATCACCATCCGGGACGGCTTGTTCTTTGATAATGGTCACATTATTGTAGCCAGCTCGTTTAAGAACTTCAGGAATAACGGTAATAGAAGTTCCATGCAGTGATGTAAAGACAATTTTAAAATTGTCTTTCTCTTTTGCGCCAAAACTTCCATTTTTCACAGACGCTTCAATAAAAGCCTCATCAACTTTACTATCTATTAATTCAATAAGGCTAGAATTGGAATTAAAATTAATTTCTTCGTAGTTCAGTTTATTTATTTCTTCAATAATTTCGTTATCCTGGGGCGGTACTATTTGTCCGCCATCTGTCCAATAAACCTTATATCCGTTATATTCTGGCGGATTATGTGATGCCGTCAAGACTATTCCTGCATGGCATTCTAAATATCTGACTGCAAAGGAAAGTTCAGGGGTTGTACGCAATTCAGAGAAAAGAAATACTTTTATTCCGTTTGCTGAAAAAACATCGGCTACTGTCTTTGCAAGGGTATCACTGTTGTGCCTGCAGTCATAGGCAATTACTACCTTTAATTCTTCACCGGGATAAACTCTTTTCAGGTAATTGCTGAGGCCCTGAGTGCTCTTACCTAAAGTATATTTATTTATTCTATTTGTGCCAACTCCCATGATACCTCTCATGCCTCCTGTACCAAATTCCATATTTTTATAAAATCTGTCCTTCAGTTCTTCGGGATCATTGGCTATAAGATGCTCTATTTCTTTTCTGACCGCTGCGTCAAAAAAGTCGGTTTGCCATGCTTTGGCATTGGAAAGAATGTCGTCCATTTGAATGGATTTTTCGGTTGAAAATTTAAAATTACAAAGAATATCTGTTTTGAGGACTCGAAAGATTTAATTCTTCAGAAATGGTATAGCGTTGCACATTTACTCTTGATCGAACCATTATTTCTCCCAGAAATCCGGCAAGAAAAAATTGTGTTCCAATAATCATTGCTGTAAGTGAAACATAAAATTGTGGTCGTTCTGATAGCAAGCGGCCAAAAGGGTTAATGAAAAGTTTGTCGATCCCGAGATAAAGAGCAAATCCAAAACCAATTATAAACATCAGCACCCCTAAAGCTCCAAATAGGTGCATTGGACGTTTACCAAACTTGGATACAAACCAGATAGTAATTAAATCTAATAAGCCATGTATGAAACGTTCCGCTCCGAATTTTGTCTTCCCGTATTTACGCGCCTGATGTTTCACAACTTTCTCCCCTATATTGGAATATCCGGCATTTTTTGCCAGGACTGGTATATACCGATGCATTTCCCCAGAGACCTCAATATTTTTAACGACATCCTTTCTGAAGGCCTTTAAGCCGCAGTTAAAATCATGTAATTTAACATTCGAGGTAATTCTTGCTGCCCAATTAAATAGTTTGGATGGCATATTCTTGAAAATCACGGAGTCATATCTTACTTTTTTCCAACCCGAAATAAGGTCGAAGCCTTCCTGTAAAATAAGATTATACAGTTCGGGTATTTCCTCCGGATTGTCTTGCAGGTCAGCATCCATTGTAATAATAACATCACCCTGCGCCACTTTAAATCCTGCATGAAGGGCCTGAGATTTTCCAAAATTCTTATGAAATCGTATACCTTTTACGTTTTCATTTTTTTGCGTTAACTCTTCAATTACTTTCCATGATTGGTCTGTACTGCCGTCGTCAATAAAAAGAATCTCATATAAAAACTGATTGGATTGCATAACATCAGCAATCCAATCATGGAGCTCTTCTAACGACTCTTCTTCATTAAGTAAAGGAATTACTATAGATAGGTTCATTGAGTTCTAAAGGAAATTCCTCTCAAAAGTACGATTTTTAATAATTAATAATCGGGTTTTGCTTTTTTCAATATTAAACCACCAATTAGCCCTATAACCAGACCAGCGATGATGTTGAATATTAAAATGATTGGATAAGAAATCCAAAAATAATTTACCGTACCGTCGTATTGCTGTTGCAATTGTTCCGTAGACATTACTCCAGCAGCCTCACCGGCGGCCTTTTGATTTTCTGCTATTTTAACAGCAAATTCAGGATCCAATACATTTGCCAGTAGAATGGTATATAAAACTCCAATAATTCCTGCAACCACCGCAATTCCTGCGCCCAGCTTTAGCGCCTCACCCAATGTGAGATATCCTTCATTGGCTTTTCTGTAACTAATTATACCCCAGATAATTACGCCTACCATTATAACCACGCTAATTACGGTATTACTTGGATCTTGGGAAGTATGGGCATCCATTGAGTAGAGCATAATAGCAAAAACTACACTTATTACCCCGAGGATTAACCCGTAGTTTAATGAATACTTTCCGGTTTTAGGTTGATTTTCTTCCATTTTTAAATGATTTTGTGTTTTAAAGTAGTTAGTTGTTTTTGAATGACTTTTGTTACAATTAAAGATACAATTTTTATGAGTTCTTTTTTTGGGAAATTAAAATTGTTGTTTCTGAGAAAATTAATTAAATTTGCACGCTGAAAATTCAGAAGTTTAAAAAGAATTATATAATGAAAAAAGGTATACATCCGGATAATTACAGATTGGTAGCATTTAAAGACATGTCTAATGACGATGTTTTTATTACCAAATCAACAGCAGCTACAAAGGAGACTTTAGAAGTGGAGGGTGTGGAATACCCCTTGGTTAAATTAGAAATTTCAAGAACGTCTCATCCATTCTATACTGGTAAGGCCAAATTGGTTGATACGGCGGGTAGAATTGACAAATTTAAGAGCAAATATAAAAAGTTTAAAAAGGAGGCAAAACCATCAGCACCAGAGGCTAAGGATGACAAGTCTGGTACTGAGGAAAAGTAGACTTTTTAAAATTCGATATAAAGATGCGCCTCCGATCACTATCGGGGGCGTTATTTTTTTATTTTTATTTAAAATTTGAATAGATGAATTATATTCTTTTTGATGGCGAGGTCAGGACTTCTTTATTTCCTTTTACGTATACCAGACCTGTTGCCGATATTAGAATCGGCATTCTTACTATCAGAGAAAAATGGGAGAAGTACCTGAATGCCAATACCAGTACAAAGACGGAAAAGTATCTTTCTAAAAAATATCCGATGATCAATAGCAGGGATAATATTCTGCTTAATGCATCTTTTTGCCCTACGAAGGAGCTGGTTACTATCATACTTAATTTAAAAAAGAACGAGGCGGTATTTAAGGGAGATCTTCTAATTGGTTATTTCACAGACGACGCTGAACAAAAAGTTGATTTTTCGGACTACAGGAAAATAAATTTTGAAGGAGATTTACTAAGAGTTGCAAATACCTGGGATATATTTTCTGAGAACGGGATTGCCTTACAGAATGATTTTGAAATTATTACAAAGGGAAGGCAAAGTGCCCCCATTTCTTCTACCAACCAATTGATTAACCCAAAGAATATTTTCCTCGAAGAAGGAGCCCAGGTAGAATACAGTATTTTAAATGCCACTGAAGGACCCATATACTTGGGGAAAAATTCCGAAATAATGGAAGGAAACCTTATTCGCGGAGCATTTGCCTTATGTGAAAAGGCCGTTGTAAAAATGGGAGCTAAGATCTATGGACCAACTACTATTGGTCCCTATGGTAAAGTATGCGGAGAAATAAATAATTCGGTAATTTTTGGCTATTCAAGCAAAGGTCATGATGGTTATCTGGGAAATTCTGTTTTAGGTGAATGGTGCAATATTGGTGCAGATTCCAACAATTCAAATTTGAAAAATAATTATGCCAAAGTGCGGTTATGGAATTACGCTACTGAGCGGTTTGAGCATACGGGGCTTCAATTTTGTGGACTAATGATGGGTGATCACAGTAAGACAGCGATTAATACAATGTTTAATACCGGAACCGTGATTGGAGTAAATGCAAATATCTATGTCCCGGGTTTTCCCAGGAATTTTATACCCAGCTTCAGTTGGGGAGGAGCTTCAGGGTTTACTACATATTTGCCCAAGAAAGCCTATGAGGCAGCAGAAGTAATGATGGCAAGAAGAGGTGTTGTTTTTGATGAGCAGGAGGCAGAAATCCTTAACCATGTTTTTGAGTCGACAAAAAAGTACCGGAATTACTGACCTATTAATCTTGAATATTCACAGCTATCAATATTTTGCAGTGATAACCGGAGTATCGGTTTCCAAACTGCTATAACTTAAATGTTTGCATTAAATTTTGATATCTTTGCGAACTCTAATTTAGGATCATAATTTTTAATGAAAAAGAGAGTAGCATTTTATACGCTGGGATGTAAGCTTAATTTTTCTGAAACTTCGACAATTGCCAGGGGTTTTGAGAACAAAGGGTACGATCGTGTGGATTTTACGGATCGTGCAGATATGTATGTCATAAATACCTGTTCTGTTACGGAGAATGCAGATAAACGCTTTAAAACTCTTGTAAGGCAAGCCCAAAAAACAAATCCGGAAGCTTTTGTTGCAGCTATTGGTTGTTACGCGCAATTAAAGCCGCAAGACCTGGCAGATATTCATGGCGTGGATCTGGTTTTGGGTGCTTCAGAAAAGTTTAAGATATTAGACTATATCAATGATCTTTCCAAGAACGATTTTGGTGTTGTTCATTCCTGCGAAATTGAAGATGTGGATTTCTATGTTGGAAGTTATGCTGTAGGCGATAGAACCCGGGCTTTTTTAAAGGTCCAGGATGGTTGTGATTATAAATGTACTTATTGTACTATTCCTCTCGCCAGGGGTATTTCAAGAAGTGATACCCTTGTAAATGTATTGAAAAATGCGAAGGAGATATCAGAACAAGGCATTAAGGAGATCGTACTTACCGGTGTAAATATAGGAGATTACGGTAAAGGAGAATTCGGAAACAAAAAGCATGAACATACTTTCTTTGACCTTGTAAAAGCATTGGATAATATTAAAGGTGTTAACAGACTTCGAATTTCTTCAATTGAACCTAACCTCCTTAAAAATGAAACCATAGATTTTGTTGCGGGCAGCAATACTTTTGTGCCACATTTTCACATCCCTTTGCAGAGTGGGAGCGATGAACTTCTAAAAAAAATGAAAAGAAGATACCTTACTGATCTCTATGTGGATAGGGTGAGGAGAATCAGGGAAGTAATGCCTGATGCCTGTATTGGTGTAGATGTTATTGTAGGATTTCCGGGTGAAACGGATGAAATCTTTCTGGAAACATATAACTTTTTGAACGTCCTGGATATATCTTATTTGCATGTTTTTACCTATTCAGAACGAGATGGTACAGAAGCAGCTGGTATGTCGGAAGTGGTGTCGAAAAATGTCAGGAGCAAGCGAAGTAAAATGTTACGGGGCCTTTCTGTTAAAAAAAGAAGGTCATTTTATGAGAGCCAACTGGGAAAGAAAAAAACGGTATTGTTTGAAAGTGAAAATAAAGAGGGTTATATCCATGGGTTCACAGAAAACTATGTCAAAGTAAAAACACCATGGAATCCTGATTTGGTAAATACCTTACACGAAGTAAATTTAGTTGAATTCTATGAAGATGGATTAGTGCAGATAAATTTTATAGAGAATGAAGTGTGGGTATAAAAAAACCTCCTGAAAAGGAGGTTTGTAAATTTTCAAATCCGGATGCCTACCGGAAGCATTTCCTTATATTGTCTGTTCTTTCGTAAAAAACCTGCAATTTGAGGACTTGTTGGAACGACTCTGAGATTTTTTTCCTGTATAAGATTCAGAACCGATTTAATAAATTCTTCTTTAAAACCTTCTTCAGATATTTCCTCAGGAATAACCAATTTGGTTAAAAAGACTTTTCTTTCCTGCGAAGAGTATTCAATCTTGGCAAGATGACCATCAACCTTAGTTTCAAATTGACGTAAGAAACTATTATCCTTAATTGCTACTTCATTCATATAGTTTGATTTAAAATGGTTTCAGATAAAAAAATTACGATCTTGTGTTAATCGTAATTATCCTTAATTTTAGCCAATGATTAATTCTCCAACCGGCAGCGGTAATTCACAATCAGCGCACAAAATTATGAAAAAATTTGCTAATTTCCTAGTAAAATCAAGAGTTTGGACTAAATGAGCACAACCAAAATTCCAGTTTATTTGATGCCAGGAATGGCTGCAAGTTCTTCTATTTTTAAAAACATCCAATTAGCAAAAGATAGATTTGAAATACATTTACTTGAATGGTTTGTTCCTGAGTATGGGACTACTTTTGAAGCCTATGCTGCTAAGATGTGCGAGCAAATTAAACATGAAAGGCCGGTACTTATAGGGGTGTCGTTAGGAGGACTGCTTGTTCAGGAAATGGCAAAGTTAATAGAAGTAAAAAAAGTTATTATCATCTCGAGCATAAAACAAAAATCAGAATTGCCAAAACGTTTACTATTTGCCAAATACACTAAAATCCACAAATTACTACCAACCGGTTTGGTAAATAATGTGGAACTATTAGTTAAATATGCTTTCGGGGAAACAATTAAAAGCCGGCTGGAATTATATGAACAATTCCTCGCCGTGCGCGACAAATATTACATTGACTGGTGCATAGATAAGATAGTACATTGGGATCAAAGTAGTTACGATTCAAATTTAATCCATATTCATGGTGAAAATGACGTAGTATTTCCTATTCAATATATTAAGAATTGTCATATTGTTCCAAAGGGAACACATACCATGATCATTCATAGATATAAATGGTTTAATGAACGATTGCCCACAATTATTTTGGAATAACGGAGTTGTATTTTATACCTTTGATAGGGGACTAAAAAATATTTTATGAGAATAATAAAGAATATACTGATGATTTTAGGGGTTGTTTTTGTAATAAGCACCTTAATTTTTGCAGTGCAACAAGGGGATAATATTGGGGATGAATATCAGGGAAAAGACCTTCAAATGAAGGACAAAAATGTTTCAAGTGAATATCGAATTTCAGCTATTGAAATTCCTGCAGATTTAAATTTTGCTAACGAAAAAGTACCTCAGGAAGACCCGGAAATAATGGAACGCGTTGACCGGGAATTTTTGGTGAATACCTATTGGCAGTCAAATGCTCTTCTGCTTATGAAGCGCGCACATAAATATTTTCCTGTTATTGAACCCATACTTTCAAAAAATGGGATTCCTGATGATTTTAAATATTTAGCAGTAGCTGAAAGTGGTTTGCAAAATGTTGTATCCCATGCCGGAGCAACAGGGTTTTGGCAAATAATGAAGGCCACCGGACGTGAATATGGATTGGAGATAAATGCTAATGTTGATGAGCGCTATCACCTGGCAAAGTCAACGGAAGTGGCATGTAGGTACTTACAGAAATACAAAGATAAATACGGTAGCTGGACCCTTGCAGCTGCAGCTTATAATGCCGGTCCTGGTTCTATAAACAAGTTCATGGGGATACAACAGGCCAATGATTATTATGATCTCCTTTTAGGAGAGGAAACAGGTCGCTATGTTTTTCGGATACTGGCAATAAAGGAAATACTCAGTAATCCTGAAAAATACGGATTTGACATTGAAAATGATGATCTCTATAATGCCGTACCAACGTTTAATGTGGATGTTGATAAACCGGTGCAGAATTTTGCGGATTTTGCTCATCAATATGAAATCAACTACAAAATTCTTAAACGGCATAACCCATGGTTGAGGGAACCACATCTTAATAATGCTTCCGGAAAAGTCTATACATTAGAAATTCCTAATAAGGGCTACTACAAAGTATCAAAGTAAACCTTTAGATTTTCTTCATTTGTTGCTGCATCATTTTTATCTGATCAGTAAGCATATTATTCTTATCAAGCTTTTTGGCTTCCTGAAGGAGTGTTGTAGCCTCTCTCTTGCGTCTTTTCTGCATTGCAATTCCTGCCAGACTGAGTTTGGCCATGGCGACATCATAGTCCATGTTTAAGCCTAATTTTAGAGCTTTTCGAAAATATTTTTCGGCTTGAGTAAGATTTTTTTGAGAAAATATAATTCCAAATAAATAATTGTAATAACCTTGCTGTTTTTGGGTAAGAGAAGATTCAGGATTCTTTATTTTTAGTAACCATTTTTCCGTTCCGGTCATATCCTGTTTCCGCATTCTAAGAAATGCAAGAAGAATAAATTCATTCCTGAAATAAAGAAAAACGAAAATTAAAGAAAGTAAAATAAGAAAAATACCGTTTCCAATGTATCCTTCTATGAATTGGTAAACAGCATATGCAATTATAAGACCTGCTATTACCAGTTTTATATTTTTGTTGAACATATTTAATTTTCTATTAATTCGTAAATAATTGTGGTTTTTATACTTGTTGGGATTTCTATATTGCCCATCTGTGTCATTGTTGTATATCCTTCAGCGAGGCCCCTGACAGTCATTTTTTTAACAAATCCAGTAGTAATGTCTGTAATAACCGAGGAGTCTTGCGTGCCATTGAGTTTCATAGTTGAGGACGCCTCAACAATATCCATAATGACAAATGCTTTTCCGTCTATTTTAGCACTCTCTGCCGTAATCTCATTTAGCGTCCAGGTATTTTGTGCCTGAAGTTTACCCGAGTACTCATTATTCCAGCTATCTCCCACTTCAATAGAGGCAATTGGGTATAAGTATGTCAGTTGTTCATAACTACTGGAAAGTGCTTCCGAACCAAAATCGTTTTCAAGAGACTTCTTCATCATGTTCAATGAAAAATCATCTTTCACGCCAGAGGCGCTTGCCATTTTTGACACAAGGCTGTCTCCGCCAGAAACCTCTAGAATATCGCCGGTTCTTGCCAATGTTATTTGTATTGGAACATCTAACAGACTATTAAAGATTTTGGACTGAGCATCATCTTCTTCATAGTCTTTCGCACGTATGTTCATCAGTTCGCCCTGTATGCTCGATGTCATTTGTAAGTTGAGATCTTTAAACATGACGTCTATATCATAAGTAGTATTATTATCGCCTTTAACCCTGAATTCCATTATCCCCTGCAGCGTATTGGTTATTTCGTGGGTTGCCCCGTCTATTTCTTGCGTAATTATTTGATTTGCGTCTTGTTTAATGGTAAAAACATCACCTGGGGAGAGCTTGTATTGCATTGTAGATTGCCCAAATACTGTTGTATTAATGAGAAGATAAATAATTAAAGAGGATAACTTTTTCAACTTTTAATGCAAGAATTTTTAAGTTCCCGCAAAAGTACTAAAACTATCCGAAATATTTTTTTAAATCCATTTGCCAAAGCAAAAACTCTTCGTATATTTGCCCGCAGATTTTGGGAAGCCAAAGTAAAAAAAGCAGTAATGAAAAGAACATTTCAACCATCCAAGCGTAAGAGGAGAAATAAACATGGATTCAGGGAGCGCATGGCTTCAGTAAGCGGACGTAAAGTTCTTTCGAGGAGAAGAGCTAAAGGAAGGAAAAAACTTAGTGTATCTACAGAGCCGAGACACAAAAAATAATGATTGAAATTATCAAAATAGATAGGTGTTACTTTTTAAAAGTAGCACCTTTTTTTTTATCCAATAATTAATATTAAATCTAAAAAAATAAAAAAATGCCAAAACGTAAGGATTTAAAATCAATACTAATAATTGGATCCGGACCAATAATAATAGGCCAAGCTTGTGAATTTGATTATTCCGGATCACAGGCTCTACGCTCATTAAAGGAGGATGGTATTGAGACTGTTTTAATTAATAGCAATCCCGCTACTATTATGACAGATCCTTCCATGGCAGATCATATATACTTACTCCCCCTGACTACTAAGTCTATAGTTCAAATACTAAAAAAACATCCAAATATTGATGCAGTCTTACCCACTATGGGCGGACAAACTGCCCTGAATTTGTGCATAGAGGCTGGAGATAAAGGAATTTGGGATGACTTTGGAATTGAAATTATAGGTGTTGATATAGATGCCATAAATATAACTGAAGACAGAGAGAAATTTCGCGAGTTAATGCTTAAAATAGGCATTGGAATGGCGCCCCAATCTACTGCGACTTCTTTTTTAGAGGGAAAGGAGATTGCCCAGGAATTTGGTTTTCCCCTGGTGATCAGGGCTTCATATACTCTTGGTGGTGCCGGAGCTTCAATAGTATACCGGCCGGAGGATTTTGATGATCTATTGAGTCGTGGTCTTGAAATATCACCTATACATGAGGTTATGATTGATAAGGCTCTTATGGGATGGAAGGAGTATGAACTTGAATTATTGCGTGATAAAAATGATAATGTGGTCATTATTTGTACCATTGAGAATATGGATCCAATGGGTATCCATACCGGAGACTCTATTACAGTAGCACCGGCTATGACATTATCTGATCGCACTTTTCAAAGGATGCGAGATATGGCAATACACATGATGAGAAGCATTGGTGATTTTGCTGGAGGATGTAATGTCCAATTTGCAGTTAGTCCGGATGAAAAAGAAGATATTATTGCTATTGAAATAAACCCACGGGTGTCCAGATCATCTGCACTCGCTTCCAAAGCTACGGGATATCCTATTGCAAAGATCGCGGCAAAATTGGCTATCGGTTATTCATTAGATGAATTAGAAAATCAGATTACAAAATCTACTTCAGCTTTATTTGAACCAACACTTGATTATGTAATCGTTAAAATACCACGATGGAACTTTGATAAGTTTGAAGGATCGGACCGGACCCTGGGTTTACAAATGAAATCAGTAGGAGAAGTAATGGGAATAGGTCGTTCTTTTCAGGAAGCTCTGCACAAGGCTACCCAGTCTCTGGAGATTAAACGAAATGGCCTGGGAGCAGATGGCAAAGGTTATAAGAACTATGATCAGATCATAAGCAAACTTACCATTCCCAGTTGGGATAGGGTTTTTGTAATTTATGATGCTATACAATTAGGGATTCCCTTAAGCAGAATACATGAAATTACTAAGATAGATATGTGGTTCTTAAAACAATATGAAGAATTGCACTTCTTAGAAAAGGAAATTTCAAAATATACCATTGAAAGCCTTCCCAGGGAATTGCTTCTGGAGGGCAAACAAAAAGGTTTTGCAGATAGACAAATAGCTCATATGCTAGACTGCTATGAAAGTGAAGTGCATAAGAAAAGGATAGCATTAAAGATTAACCGGGTTTATAAATTGGTTGATACATGCGCAGCAGAATTTAAGGCCATGACCCCTTATTACTATTCTACTTTTGAAGAGGAAATTGAAACCCCTGATGGACAAAAGTTTGTATCCAACGACAGCGTTGTTACTGATCGAAAAAAAATTGTTGTACTGGGTTCTGGGCCCAATAGAATAGGACAGGGCATTGAATTTGATTATTGTTGTGTACACGGTGTCCTTGCTGCTGCAGAATGCGGTTATGAAACTATCATGATTAATTGTAATCCTGAAACTGTATCTACAGACTTTGACACTGCCGATAAATTATATTTTGAACCCGTTTTTTGGGAACATATCTATGACATCATAAGACACGAGCAACCAGAAGGTGTAATTGTTCAATTAGGAGGCCAGACGGCGCTAAAACTAGCAGAAAAGTTAGATAAGTACGGAATTAAAATAATCGGCACCAGTTTTGAGTCTTTAGATCTGGCTGAAGACAGAGGAAGCTTTTCCACATTATTGCAGGAAAACAATATTCCCTATCCTGAATTTGGAGTGGCAGAAAGTGCAGAAGAGGCCTTGGATTTAGCGGATGATCTTAATTTTCCATTGTTGGTAAGACCTTCCTATGTATTGGGAGGGCAAGGAATGAAAATAGTAATAAACAAAGAAGAATTGGAGGAACACGTGGTGGATTTGTTGCGAAAAATTCCTAACAATAAATTGTTACTAGACCATTATTTGGATGGTGCCATAGAAGCCGAAGCAGATGCTATTTGTGATGGCAAGGAGGTATATATTATTGGAATAATGGAACACATAGAACCCTGTGGGATTCATTCGGGTGATTCTAATGCTACCCTGCCTCCGTTTAACTTAGGCGAGTTTGTAATGCAACAAATTAAGGATCATACCAAAAAAATTGCCCTTGCTTTGAATACAGTTGGTTTAATCAATATTCAGTTTGCCATAAAGGATGATATGGTCTATATCATTGAGGCAAATCCAAGAGCTTCCCGAACGGTTCCTTTCATAGCAAAGGCTTATGGAGAACCTTATGTGAATTATGCTACAAAAGTAATGTTGGGGGAAAAGAAGGTAAAAGATTTTAAATTTGATCCCAAGCTAGACGGCTTTGCCATTAAGCAACCTGTTTTTTCATTTAATAAGTTTCCGAATGTGAATAAAAACCTGGGACCTGAAATGAAAAGCACCGGTGAAAGTATCTTGTTTATAGATAGTCTAAAAGACGATGAGTTCTACGAGCTGTATTCTAAGCGTAAGATGTATCTGAGCAAATAGGCTGAATAAGTTTTATTCTTAAATCAGAATGAAATCTACATCTAAGGCTTTTCCACGAAAGATTTTATCCTCCTTTTTGCAATGCCGTAGGCTTTAGAAGGATTCACTGAGATTAAAAGATTTATATCATTCTCAGTAAATCCTTTTGACCTCAGTATTGGAATCAAGGTTTTGAAAATAGGTGTATAGGGTTTAATTTTTTGTTCATTTTTCTGAGGGTCATACCAACCAGCATCATGGGATATAAGAATTTGATCTAAGAAACCATTTCTTTTCGCATATACCAGTTTTTCAACATGTTTATCTATTTCCCAACCTAAGCCATCAAGGCTTATCCAACAACCTGTTTCCGCTGCTTTTTGAAAATTTGATTCCTGTTCTTCTGCTTGTGCATGTACCCAAATAAATGCCGTGGATGATACGCCTTGTTCTGAAAGAATCTCCAATTGTGGCCATAGGGCAAGAGACTTTCCTGTATGTGAGGCAATTGTTAAACCACTTTTTAAGTGACATATTGCTGCAGCTTTGACCAGCTTTCTGTGCATGGGACTCAGGGAATCTGTATTGTCTACGCTTATTTTTATAAAACCGGGTTTCAAGGTAGTGCCGTCAATTCCATTTTCAAATTCCTCCACCCATTGCTCTGCCAACTCTTCGGCAGTTATTTTCTTGGCATACGCCGGTATAAACTTGTTATTCCGAGCTCCATAAAGCCCGGTATTCGTAATTATTTTTATCCCGCTAAGGTCAGCAAGTTCCTTTAAAAGGAGTACATCCCGACCAAGGAATTGAGGGGTGGCATCTACAAAGTATTTCACATTAAAATTCTGAAGCTCTAATAGAAAAGGAAGTACCTGCTTTATCACATCAGGCTTGTTCCATAAACCGGAATTAATACTGTCTGCACCAATAAAATCGACTAATATGTGCTCATGTGATAACCAAATTTCTCCAGGTTTTACTGAATTCAAGCCGGTAATATCCTGAATGAATACAGGTTTGGTTTGTGCTATTCCGCCCGAGATCATTAGCAGGAATATATAAAGACAAAGGAATTTTGTTAGTTGAGGTATCATTTCATAGCTAAATTTGTACTGTATTTTGCATAAACACAAATAGGCTTTCTCCGAATTAGCTCCAGTCTGTATGGAAGATTCCCTCTTTGTCTATTCTTTCATAGGTGTGAGAACCAAAATAATCTCGCTGAGCCTGAATAAGATTTAAAGGTAGTCTGGCTGAAGTATACGCATCAAAATAACTAAGGGAATTGAATAGTCCCGGCATGGGAATCCCGTTTTTTGCTGCAAAGGCCACTAACTCTCTGGCGGCATCTACGTTATTCTTTATTTTTTCTTCAAAAGCAGGTGACAACAATAGATTGGTTAATTCCTTGTCCCCCTCAAAAGCATTGGCAATATCTTCTAAAAGCGCTGCCCTGATAATACAGCCGGCTCTCCAAATTTTCGCTATTCCTGCTAAACTGAGCTCATAGCCATATTCATCAGAAGCAGCCTTTAATTGATGCATTCCTTGCGCATAGGTGATAATAAAGGCAAAATACAGAGCTTTTTCAGCATTTGTGATAAGTTTTTGCTTCTCCGGCAAGTCCACTGATCTTTGGTCATACTTCTTAGCCGCTAACACTCTTTCCTGTTTAAGAGCGGAAATCTCACGCATGCTAACTGCAATATCTATAGTTGGAATCGGAATTCCTATATCCATAGCATTTTGAGAAGTCCATTTACCAGTACCTTTTTGCTTGGCCTTGTCCAAAATTTTATCCACCAACATGCCTTGTCCAAAAGGATCTTCTTTCTCAAATATTTGGGCACTTATTTCCACTAAAAAGGATTGCAATCCTCCTTTATTCCAATCGGAATATACCTTATGTAATTCCGAATTGTTCAGTTGACCCCCCTTTTGTAATAGATCATAAAACTCCGCTGTTAATTGCATTAGACCATACTCTATGCCATTATGCACCATTTTTACATAGTTGCCTGCAGATTTAGGCCCCATATAAGCCACACAGGGCTCATTATTAAATTTGGCAGCTACTGCTTCAAAAATCGGTTGTACCTCCTTATATGCCTTGCTGGAACCTCCTGGCATTATACTTGGACCATTTCTAGCGCCTTCTGCGCCTCCTGAAACGCCGGCACCAAAAAAGTTAATTCCCTTGGATTGTAAATAGGCTTCTCTGCGGTCCGTATCAGTGAAAAATGAATTGCCACCGTCAATTATAATATCATTCGCTGATAAATAGGGCAACAAACTTTCAATTACAGTGTCTACAATCTTCCCAGCGGGTACCAGTAACATAATTTTACGGGGTAATGACAGGGAATTGACAAAAGTGTTTATGTCTCCAGACGCATTTACCCTGGCAATATCTCCGCCCTCTTTTATCAGTGCACTCACTTTTTCAGGATCAAGATCATATCCAAAGGCATTATAATTGTGGTCAGCAACATTTAAAATAAAATTACGACCCATCACACCAAGGCCAACCAGTCCGAAATCGTAGGCATTATTTTGCATAAGAATGAATTTAAAGGTTTTTTCGACTTAAGGTTGACAGCATAAATTTCTTCTATCAAAGAAGTAAATAAATTTTATCTTAGCCAAAGGCGAGAATTAAAAATAATTTAAAATATCTTATATCAGATTCTTTGGAATTTTCTCCGAGGGTATAATTTATTAAAAAATTGACTAATCTGACTATGACCATAGTAGAAAATCAAATGCTGATAATTTTCGGTGCTTCAGGTGATCTAACTTCAAGAAAGCTGATTCCAGCATTGTTTGACCTTTATAAAGGCAATTATTTACCTGAAAATTTTATCGTTTTAGGTACCAGCAGAAGTGTTTTAAGTGATCAGGAATTTAGAGATAAGGTTGTTGCCAATAGCAAATATTTAAAGGAGAAGCTTAATAGTCATGATGAAGCCTATGTAAAAGCCTTTGCAAATAAGATCTTTTATACTGAAATTGGGAATGATTACAGTTCAGAATACCATCGATTAAAAGAGCGGATCACTATGCTAAACGAAGAGCATGGTACAGAAAATAATTACATGTTTTATTTGTCCACCCCACCGAATATTTATGAAACTATTGCGATGAATCTGGCTGCTAAGGAATTAGCAAATGAGTCACAAGGCTGGAAGAGACTGATCGTGGAAAAACCATTTGGCTATAGTTACGAAACTGCCAAAAAACTAAATACGGGGCTACAAAAATATTTTAGTGAGCCTCAGATTTACAGGATAGATCACTACCTGGGCAAAGAAACCGTTCAAAACCTCTTGATAACAAGATTTGCAAACAGCATCTTTGAGCCATTATGGAATAGAAATTATATTCATCATGTTGAGATTACTAATGCGGAAACCGTTGGCGTAGAAAAAAGAGGTGGCTACTATGATAAATCTGGTGCATTACGTGATATGTTTCAGAATCACCTTTTGCAAATTATCTCCCTGGTGGTAATGGAACCTCCTATTGATGATAAAGCAGAAGAAATCAGGAATGAGAAAGTTAAAGCCTTGAAGTCTCTGAGGATAATGAGAGATGAGGAAACCCTGTTTAAAAATACAATTAGAGGACAATATTTGGCTTCGGATTTTATGGGTGAGCAAGTTCCTGGCTATAGGGAAGAAGAAGGGGTAGACCCTGAATCTACAACGGAAACATATGCAGCGATTAAGTTCTACATCGATAACTGGCGATGGAAAGATGTACCTTTTTATGTCCGTACCGCAAAGCGAATGCCAACAAAGGTTACCGAAGTAGTGATACATTTTAAATCTCCGCATCATCATATTTTTAGTGAATCAGGAATTATTGATAAAGACAATAAGTTGATTATTCGAATACAACCTGATGAAGGAATTTTAATAAAATTCGGGGTTAAAGTTCCCGGGCAAGGGTTCAAGGTGGAAAGAGCGAATCTTGAATTTTACTATTCCGGCTTGTCCGAGAAAAACGTAATGAACGCCTATGAGCGACTCTTGTTAGATGCCATGCAGGGAGATCCAACCTTATATGCGAGGGCAGATGAAGTAGAAGCAGCCTGGGAGTTTGTGGATCCAATTTTGGAATACTGGAAAAAGGGGAAAGATGTTAAAACCTATGGCTATTCCTCCGGCCTCTGGGGTCCCCAAAATGCTGACGAACTTTTTGAAGGTCTTTATAGCTGGCGTAATCCGGGGGAACTTCTTGCAGATGATCCTGGCTTCTGCGTAATAAATTAAGCCTAGGAAATGAAAATTAATATATCGGAATCCAAAAAACAAACGGCCAAATCATTTTCAGAATATCTTGCTAAACTTATAGCTAAAAATAATATTTTACATATTGCCCTGTCTGGTGGAAGCACTCCAAAAGAAGTTTTTAAGGAATTGGCAGAAAATTTTAAAAATAAGATAGATTGGTCAAAAGTGCAATTCTATTGGGGTGATGAACGCTGTGTCCCCTCTGATGATAAAGAAAGCAACTATAAAATGGCCAATGAGTATCTATTTTCAAAAATAAAACTTCCTTTAGGGAATATTCACCGAATTCGTGGCGAGAACAAACCGGGGGAAGAAGCTGTGCGATATGCAGGCCATTTAGAAGCCAATCTACCTGGCCATAATATGTACCCACAATTTGATCTGGTTATACTGGGAATAGGTGATGATGGACATACTGCTTCTATATTTCCAAATCAAATCAATTTATGGAACTCTAAATCGTATTGTGAGGTTGCAGAACATCCTGAAACGGGTCAGAAACGAGTATCCCTTACCGGCAATATTATAAATAATGCCAAAGAAGTGGCCTTCCTGGTAACTGGTGAAAATAAGGCACAAAAAGTATTGGAGATAATTGAAAAGAAAGGAAACTACAATGCATACCCTGCTGCTCTTGTTGCGCCAAATACAGGAAGGTTAAACTGGTTTTTAGATGCAGATGCAGGAAAATTAATTAAACGAAGTTAAATCCAACACTCAAATGCTTTGAGCACCTATTTTCAATTGTTGAATTAGTTATTAAAATGAGGTGATTTTTCAAGTTTTACCTCTGTTATGAAATACTTTGTATCGCCCCACCAGGAGAATGTAGCATATCGTTCCTCGTAATTCAATTTAACATAGGCTCCTTGATATTCTTTCAGCTTTTCAATAACAGCTTTCTTTTTGCTGGATACGGAAAACTTAAATATTTGTGCTCCTGAGATACCCTGACTTAATTCTCCTTCCCATGTTTTAAAAACAACGCCTTTATGACTGATTTTTATTAACTCCCCGGATCGGACCCCTTCACTATAGGGGACATAATAAACGAAAGCAAAGTATGAGGCAAAAGCTAAAATTATAATTGTAACCCCAATAAACACAGCTTTTTTCATGTGTACTAATTTAGTTTTTCATCAAAATCATCTTGCTGAGCTCGTTCAAGATATTTATCTGGCAGAGACTTTTTGGCTTTAGCACCCATTTTCTTTAATTTTTCAATGCTTGTTATAATATTTCCACGGCCTTCTACCAATTTATTCATAGCGCCCTTGTATTCAGTCTTAGCCTCATCCATTTTTTTGCCCACCTTAGTCAAATCTGTTATAAATCCTTCAAATTTATCATATAAAGCTCCTGCCTGTCTGGCAATTTCAATGGCATTTCTTTGCTGCTTCTCATTGTTCCACATGCTATCAATAGTGCGAAGCGTTGCTAATAAGGTGGATGGTGTGACAATGACAATGTTTTGTTCAAAGGCCTTATTGTAGATGGAGTTGTCATTGTTTATTGCAACTGCAAAAGCAGGTTCAATAGGAATAAACATAAGAACAAAATCCGGGCTTTCCATTTCATATAGATCTTCATATTTTTTTGAGGATAACTGATCCACATGGGTCTTTATAGAACCTATATGTTCTTTCAAATATTTTTCCCGTGATTCTTCTTCAGCATTGATATATCGCTCATAGGCCGTAAGCGACACTTTGGCATCTACGATCATTTTTTTGCCATCAGGCAGATTAATTATTACATCCGGCAATACCCTGCTGCCATCTTCTCTTGTAAAACTTTGCTGAACGGAATATTCCCTGTCTTTTTCAAGACCCGATTTTTCCAGGACTCTCTCCAACACTAATTCTCCCCAATTTCCTTGCATTTTGCTGTCTCCCTTTAAAGCCTTTGTAAGATTTTCTGCTTCCTGTGTAATTTTTAGATTTTGACTTTGCAGATTTAATAATTGCTCTTTGAGGGAAGAGTGGATGCTAATATTTTCTTTTTGACTCTTTTCAACTTTGTCTTCAAAAGTTTTGATCTTTTCCTTTAAAGGATTGAGGATGTTTTCAATATTTTCTTTATTCTGCTTTGTGAATTTCTCAGATTTTACATCCAGTATTCTATTGGCCAAATTTTCAAATTCTTTAGTAAATTTTTCCTGAATTTTGTCTACTTCTGCCTTCTGTTCCGTATTTTTTTGCTGCAAATTTTCCATTTCGGCTTCATACCTGCTTATCTGAATGCCTAAACGCTCCTTTTGAGATCGCAATTCACGGGTCTCGTCAATACCCAATGCCAACCTTTTCTCCATTTCAGTAAGGTTGTTCCGGAGCTGTTGCTCGCGTTCCAGAAGTACACTCTGACTCGATTTTGTCTTAAGATTCTGGATGTAGTTACCTAAAAAATAACCGGCTACCAAAAAAATTAAGGCAAGTATACTATATACCAAATAGGCTTCCATACAATTTTGATTCTGGATGGTAAAGATAATTGATTAACATTAAAAATTCAGTGCTAGTTAAGCTTACTTATTAATCTTAAATGAACCCGATTCCGGGTTAAAGGTAATGGTGTCTTTAGGGAATAATTCCTCAAAGCTTTTGCTTTTAATAAGTTCACAGGGAGCGCCAAAATTATTATTATCCCTATTCATCACAAATATTTTATCACATAGCTGGATAGCCAGGTCTATTTCGTGTGTGGTGTATAGAACCACTTTTTTAGTGTCATGGGCGATTCTTTGTAATAGTTTTAATATGTGCACTTTATGGTAGAGATCCAGATGTGTGGTGGGCTCATCCAAAAGAATAATTTCGGTATCCTGGGCCAATGCTCTGGCTATCATAACCTTTTGCAGTTGCCCATCACTGAGTTCATAACATTTATTATGCTGTAAATGCTCTAATTCCAATATATTGATGGCTTTTAGAATTTTAGATTGATCAGCGGCAGATAAAGTCCCAATCCAGTTGGTATAGGGATGTCTTCCTAAGCTAACAAGTTGTAATACAGTCAGATTTTTTGATGCAATTGGTTCTGTTAACACAACACTCACAAGGGTTGCCAACTCGTCCGATTTTAAAGATTCGATGGGTTTATTGTTTATCAAGATTGAACCCGATAATTTGGGCTGTACGCGTCCCAAAGTTCGCAACAGTGTTGACTTGCCAATTCCGTTTATGCCAACAATTGCACCAAGCTCGCCTTGTTTCAGTCCAAAACTAATATGGTTAGCTATAAAAGTCTTCCTTTTACGAGAAGTATACCCAATAGACAAATATTTAGCTTCAATGATTATATGTTCGTTTTTTGCTGAAATGGTTTAAAGGTTTTTATCGATTAAAATATCATTTTTTTCTTTCTTACCAATAGCCATATAACCACAGGTGCGCCTACCACAGAAGTTATAGCATTTAATGGCAATACATAGGATGAAGAAGGTAATTGAGCTATTAAATCACAAAGTAACAGAAGTATTGCCCCGTATACAAGTACTGCAGGCACCAAGATTTTATGATCGGTTGTATTAAAAATTTGCCGGGTTAAGTGCGGCACAGCCAGTCCAATAAATGCAATGGGACCGGCAAACGCCGTCACTGCACCGGCTAATAATCCGGTAGCGACAATAATTATGAAACGAGTTTTTTTTAAGCGAACACCAAGGCTGCGCGCGTAATTTTCTCCAAGCAGCAAGGCATTGAGTGATTTGACAGAAATAATACTTAAGATAATACCAATAAAGATGAATACTGATAGCAGAGCCAGTTGGACTCCTGATAAATTCCCTACACTGCCAAATGCCCAAAAGATGTATTGTTGCAATTTATCAGCATCAGTGAAATAGGAGAGAACACTTACCAGGGCGGCTGTAATACTGCCAAACATTAATCCAATAATGAGTAAAGCCATGGTGTCTTTAACTCTTGTAGCTACGGCAATTACAGCTAGGAGAACTAAAAAGCTTCCTATACTCGAAGCAATAGCAAGGGAGACATCATTTATAACTTCAAAAATAAACCACTGAGAAAAAAGTGTAGATCCCATGATTAAGAGTGCTGCTCCCAAACTTGCGCCTGAGCTTATTCCCAATACAAATGGACCAGCCAGGGGATTCCTAAAAAGAGTCTGCATTAACAAACCACTAAGGGATAGTCCACTGCCCACCAAAATGGCAGTAAAGGCCTTTGGAATCCGATAATTCCATATAATGTACTGCCATGATTCGTTTTCAATCTGTCCGCCTAAAATACTTCTCAAAGTATCATTAAAAGGAATGGCTACGGATCCAAGGCTAAGGTTAAGTACAAAACAAAAAAGCAAAACCAGAAATAACAGTAAGAAGGGAAACAGGTATGTATTTGATCTTTGCACTATAGTAGAGGTTTAAAGAAGAAAAGCTCATGTTCCGGTAGTAATTCGGGATGAAAAATGTAAATAAGATCTTTTAAGATCAAATCAGGCCTGGCCGGCCCCAATTCATAAAACAATAACCCACCGGTTTCTCCCTTTGTATTCGCAAAGGTGTATATTTTTTTCTCTTTATAAGCTTTAAACCTGTGATAATGTCGACTTGCTTTATCAAGTTCATTATAGGATATATATTGAGAAGGAGACACCCAAAATGATGCGTCAGCTGCTTTTGCAAGAACACTTTCTACACTTAGTGAAAGGCTTCCGGTTGTATTTGTGTCGCTCCATAAATAATCTGCATTAGCATCATTAATGAAGCTGGCCGCCCAACTTTTCCCTCCTGGGAGATACCAGACATCTTTATAAAGAGCACCGCTAAGCACTGTCGGTTTGTTAGTTGCTTTCTTTGCAAGAACCTTTGCGGCTAAATAGTTTTCTTCGGTAGTCTTAAAAAGATTTTCAGCCTTTTCCTCCAAACCAAAGAAAGGAGCAAAGAATTTAATCCACTCTGCCTTACCCAGAGGTGTTTCTTCTGTCCAGTCTCCGTTGTAAATAATCGGAATATTTGAACGCTGAAGTGTTTCATAGGCCCTATTCTGGTTATTTATACTGAAACCCATCACTAGATCGGGATCAAGGTTTATGGCCATTTCTGTATTAATGGACTCATTATTACCCAGATCTGTAATTTCTCCTTTATCTATTTTTTTCCTTGTTGCTTCTGAAGAAATATATCTGGTTTCAGGAAAACCAATAAGTTTGTCTACAACGCCCAGATTTTCCAAAGCTGGAATATGAGTTGTTGAGGTGGCGATAATTCGTTCTACGGGAACATAAATAATTGCATCAAAATCCTTTTTGTTTAGTTTTGGTTGTGTTTGAAGCTCTTTGGGAACCAAAGCATAAATGAAGGCCTCATCTGCATCTGGCCAGGGAGAATATACCTTAATTATTGTAATCCCGGAGGCAGGCTTCTCAATAGAGAATCCTTTTGCATAATTGATGGTTACTAAATCCTTTTTTAAGGTTTCAGGCAAAGAATTTTGATTTTTCTTTTTACATGAGACAAAGGCCAGAAACAGACCAAGCAAGGCGATATATTTAATTGTGTATGATTCCATAAAGTCTTCCGCAAGGTAACAAAAGTCACATTTCCAAAATTGCTTATACTCTAAATTTGTTAAAAATTCTCATATGGGAAGAGATTCAAACATGATCATCTATGTCATAGGAGGCATTGTTATACTTCACTTTGTTATTGGAATTATTTGGCTTATTATAAAACTAGGCAGGAAAAGTGACCGGGACTAAAGAAATAATACTACATTAGTTCCGAATTTTGGTTTTCACTTCTTTTTTAGAAATGAAATTAAAAGGGAATCCGGTTAGAATCCGGAACTGTTCCCGCAACTGTAAGCTTAGTTCCTTTGATCTGGAATGCTTGTAACTACTTCAATACCACTGTTTCTGTTCATTTTATTGGACATTTACGGGAAGGTTGGTGGCAAGACGCAAGTCAGGAGACCTGCCCAATTCATCAAATAATGTTAAACTTTCGGGATAAAAGTTTGCGTATAGGAACAGCTGTACAATTTTCCCGTGAATTTTTTATACTATAATGAAAAGGCAACACTCCCTTTTTTGTGCTCTTTGTTTGCTATTGACAACAATTTTTGCTCAGGAAAAAAAAGATTCTATGGAGCTACAGGAACTGGATGAGGTTGTTGTAAGTGATTCAAGATTTCGTTTAAAAAGGGAGAACTCCGGCAAAACTGTAATTAAGATTAGCCCTGAGGAACTTGTAAATAACCAGGGTAAGACCGTAGCAGAAATAATTAACACCAAAAGTGGAATTGAAATAAACGGAAGCCGCAGCAGACAAGGTGAGGTAATGGGGGTTTTTGCCCGGGGTGGAAGAGGTAGACAGGTATTAATCCTAATAGACGGTGTTAGAGTTTCTGATCCTTCTTCTTTTTCCCAGGAATATGATCTTAGATTACTTGCCACATCACAAGTAGAATCAATTGAAATCATAAAAGGAGCTTCCAGTACGCTGTATGGCATGAGTGCAGCAACTGCTGTAATTAATATAACAAGCAAAAAGGCTTCGAATAAAAAAATTAGTGGTGATTTTCAATCCAGTATTGGGACAAACCAATCTTCGTCTGAACAGAATTATAATATAGCAGATTTTAGTAATTCGGCTCTGGTTAGCGGATCCCTTGACAGTTTTACATATTCTCTTGGTTTTTCCAATGTGTACACAAATGGATTGTCATCAATTATTACCGAAACCAATGAAGAAGACCCTTTTTCAAGATATAATATTGACCTTAATTTGGGTTATAAATTTAATGATAAAATAAATCTTACTATTTATGCCAATCAGACCAATTTGAATAGTGCTTATGACGAATCTTTTGGCTTGGTTGATGCCCCTTACACCTTTCTTACAGAACAGAAACGGCTGGGCATATCTTCAAAATGGAAATATAAAAAAGGAGATTTAAACTTAAACGGTTCATTTACCAATTACAAGTCTGACAATAAGAGTGCTTTTCCTTCTATGTTTGAAGGGAATAATTATGTGATTGACTTATTTAGCAGATACACTTTTGAAGATCGCATATATGCGATTTTGGGAGTGAATTATAATCTGGACAGAGCTGAAGTTGAAGGGATTCAGGAATTTTCGTTGATAGATCCTTATGCAAACCTGGTTTATGTTTCACCATTTGGATTAAATTTAAATGCCGGTCTGCGGCTTAACATTCATTCTGAATATGGTTCGCAAATCGTGTACAACTTTAATCCGTCTTATTCAATAGCTTTAGATGACGGCTATTTAAAATTTATGGGTTCTTACGCCACATCTTATATTACACCTTCATTAAGCCAGTTATTTGGGATGTTTGGAGCTAACCCACAGCTGGAACCGGAGACTAACCGAACAGCAGAAGGAGGTCTGGAATACAAAGCAACTGAGAAATTAAGGTTAAGTGCTTTGTATTTTAATAGAAAAGAAGAAAATTTTGTATTCTTTGACAATTCGCTTTTTCAATATTTTAATGCACCAAATACAATTAATGTACAAGGTTTGGAGGTTCAATTAAACTGGGCGCCAATTGTGAATATGAATTTGATCGCAAACTATACTTTTACCGAAAGGAAGGGGGATAATGCAATTAGAATTCCCAAGCACAGTTTTAATGCAGCTTTAAGCTATAGTATTTCAAAAAAAACCTTTACATCTCTAACGTATGCTTATACGGGTAAACGTCTGGATACTGATTTTAACACCTTTGACGATGAAGTTCTGGACCCTTTTTCAACCTTTGGTATTTACCTGTCACATGAAGTAATGTCAAACAAACTCAAGTTCTTTTTAAACATAGATAATATTTTTAATACGAACTTTACAGAGGTAATAGGATTCACAACAAGAGGTCGGAACCTTCGATTGGGATTGAATTTAAAACTTTAGGCTTTTTTTATTTTAAATCAAGATTAAGATGAATTGGTTTGTCCAATACCATATTGTCCTTCATTGGCGCAAACATTTTAGAACTTGTGAATAGCTTAACAGGCGTCTTTACAGTAAAATCCCTTTTCCCTGTAATACCTGTAATTTCTTCAATAGCTCTGGCTAGTAGTGGTTCATTTTCATCTCCTAAAACTCCAAGGTTTTCCAAATCCTCACTTAATTCAATATCCGGGTCAAAACCAGCTGTATAATCCGAGAAGCCCACGGAATTTTCATTCCTTCCTACCAATGGTTGAATAGCCCATCTATTATCCGGGTTAATCCTATCTTCTCTGGAAGGGGTATATATAAATGGAGCCCCGTCTCTGTCTGGATCGTCTACCATAGTAAGTGAAAATTCATTCTTACCCCTGGTTGTTGTCCCTATTTTAATAACCTCAATATATGGATCTAATCCATTAATTACCAATTCACTGGCTGATGCGGAGCTGCTCGTTGTTAATATATAGACCCGGTTTAAGTTTAATGTGTTTATTGGAGTGCCTGCCCCGGTTTTGTCCGCAAAATAGTCGGCTAGCTGCTCATCACTAAATACTTCCTGTAATTTATCATTCCAGCGCTGTCTTATGTACAAATTATTTGTATTTGTGCTAAAAACCATACTAGATAGTAAGCGTGATGAATTTACAGATCCCCCGGGATTATAACGAAAGTCCAGTACCAGATCAGTTACTCCATCAGCTAATAATTGACCAAATGCATCGTTTAAAGTTTCATCAAACTCGTTTGTGAAACCATTATACATTAAGTATCCTATTTTTTGGTTATTGATGTCAAAGGATTTTACGATAAAAACAGGATTTTCAACTAATCCATCCTGTTTGGTTAATTCCACACTTTTGTCGTTAGGTGTAATTATACCATCGGCAATATCAGCCATATTTAAGGTGTAGGTGGCATTTTCACCAAATAGCAAATCCCGGTAATTACTTTCATTTAAGCTTTGGCCATCCACACCGGTAAATAATTCTCCCCGCGAGATGTCTTTAGTTGAAGCATCTGAATTTGGAACAATATAACGAACGTATCCAAAGATATCCGTATCGTTATCACCGTATAAAAATAAGCCAAACTCCAGACCATTGCTTCGTGAAATTCCTGAAAGATTTTCTGTGAGTGTTTTGTAATCGTCACTATAAAAGCTAAACCGATCTTCAGAGAAACGCAGTTTATTGTCGAAAAAATCAGCGGGATCTTGTTCAGAAGCGAGAAATTCAATGTACTCCTCATTGGTAGGAAATCGGTTATCTGCCAGGTCAGCAACGTCTGACTGCCAAAAATACCAGATATTCATGGCCTTCCACATAAAATCCTGAACATTGACCGAGGCGCCGCCCGGACCATTTATGGTAATATCATCATCCTTATTACAAGAAATTAATAGGGTGGAGATACCTAAAAATAAAAGTAAAATCTTCTTCATCATTCTTTTTTTGCGCAAGTTACTTAGTTTTGGCAACAATTATTCCAAATTTAATATTCCTTAACATTATTTTCCATCTATTTCAAATACAGAACATTAAAAACCAAAAATTAGTAGTTTTAAGGGATCAAAGTACTGACATCTGCAGGAAAAAAAAATTTTTTGTAACAAAATTCGATGTACTTCGTCTTGATTATGTAAAACGCCTTTAATGGTTCATACAACAACAGAACAACCGATAATGACGCAATCAGAATTTTTAAATGTGGTAATGCCTTTTAAAGACAAGTTATACAGATTGTCAAAAAGATTACTCATTTCGGCAGAGGAGGCTGAAGATGCCACTCAGGAGGTGCTTATGAAATTGTGGTCTAAGAATAGCAATATTGCGAATTACAAAAATGTTGAGGCCTTTGCGATGACTATGACTAAGAACTTTTGCCTGGATAGGTTAAAGTCGAAGCAATCGAGTAACCTCAAACTGGTTCATAGCAATTACGAAGATGGCAATACCTCATTGCAGAAACAGTTGGAGGCAAGAGATAGTATAAGTTGGGTTGAAAAAATTATGGAGGAATTGCCTGAACAGCAAAAACTGGTATTGCAATTGCGGGATGTTGAAGAATACGATTTTAAAGAAATTGCAGATTTACTGGAGATGCAGCCTACAGCAGTAAGAGTAGCACTTTCCAGAGCAAGAAAAACAGTAAGAGAAAAGTTAATGCAAAAACATAGTTATGGAATTGGATAAAATTCAAAAATTATTGGAAAAGTACTTCGAAGCTACTACCACGGTGGCTGAGGAGGAACAATTGAGAGCCTATTTTTCACAGGATGCTGTTGCACCGCATCTGGAACAATACGCCCCAATGTTTACTTACTTTTCGAAAGCCAAAGACGAACGGTTTACTAAGCAGGTTCCATTAAAACCTAGGGTGTCTTACCACAAATGGATTTCTATTGCAGCAGTAGCAGTTATGGCCTTTGGAATATATTTCGGTAATGATTACCGGGAACAAAGAGAGGCAGAGTATGCCTATAATGAAACAAAGAAGGCGTTAAGCCTGTTGGCACAGAATTTGGAACGTGGTACCGAAAAAGTGGCCTATTTAAATGAATTTGAACAAACAAAACAAAAAATTTACAACAACAATTAAAATTTAAATGATGAAAAAGTATATTCTAATAGCAGCAATGGCAGTTTTACCCCTTAGTGGTTTCTCACAGTCTATTTTTGATAAATTTGAGGATTCGGATGAGGTAAGTTCTGTAATAGTTAATAAAAACATGTTTAACCTTTTGGTTAAGATGGATGTAGATGTGGATGATCCGGAAGCCCAGGATTTTATGAATATTGCAAAGAGCCTAAGCGGTCTGAAAGTATTCATTACAGAGGATAAAGCTGTTTCTGCAGATATGCAGGCAACAGTAGACAAGTATCTTAAATCTTCTTCATTGGAAGAACTGATGAGGGTAAAAGATAAAGAAACAAATGTTAAATTCTATGTCAAAAATGGCAAAGACGAAGATCATGTAAGTGAACTGTTAATGTTTGTTACAGGTATCGATAATGTAGATGTGGAAATAAATGACAGAAAGATTGAAACTGTTCTTCTTACTTTGACCGGAGATATTGATCTTACTAAAATTGGGTCACTAACAAAAAAGATGAATTTACCGGAAGAATTAAACAAAGCTGAAAAAAAGAACAAATCGTAATAGCAGATCGAAAAAGTGGTAATTAGCAGTTGTGAAGATAAAATTTCAAAATCGCTTAATTGTCACTTCTATCGGTTTTGATAAATCAAAAAGAGCAAATAAAATGAAAAAAATAATAGTGGTTATCGCAGGAGTGGCCTTATTGATGCTTTCTGCCTGTTCTTCAAAACAGAGTCTCCAGGAATATTATGTAGACAATTCAGAAAATCCTAACTTCATTTCTTTGGATGTTCCTACGAGCATTCTAAATCTGCAGGCAGAAGAGTTGACGGATATGCAGCAAACGGCATTGCAGTCATTGAAAAAATTGAACTTATTGGCTTTTAGGAAGACCGGCGAGAATGAAGCCGAGTATGAAGTTGAAAAAGCTAAAGTGAATGCAATTCTAAAGAGTGATGATTTTGTTGAACTTATGAAACTGAATTCACAGTACGGAAAGGGAGTAATAAAATATGTGGGTGATGAAGATGCAATAGATGAGGTAATTATTTTCGGAAGTAGTGATGACAAAGGTTTTGCTCTTATTAGGGTTCTTGGGAAGGATATGAACCCAGCCTATATTGTACAATTGATGAATGCGATACAAAAATCTGATTATAAAGGTGAAGGACTTGGAGAAATAGGTGAATTTTTAAAGGGATAACGCAACTATTTTTATTTAAAAAAGTCCGCCCGGATTTAATCCGGGCGGACTTTATGTTTGTAAAGGTGAAACCTAATTAAAAGTGGTTATCTGATTAAAATTTATCCAGCTATTTTATATCTTACCGTTTTTAAAACTTTTAAATAAAATAACATGGAAAACGCAGAAATCTGGATTGAAAAGGGAATTGACTTTATTATAACATACGGTCCCAAACTTATTGGTGCCATACTGATTTTTATCATTGGATCATGGGTAGTTAATAAAATAATTGGTGCTTCTAGAAAAGCCATGTCCAAGAGCAAGTATGATGAATCTTTACAGCGATTTCTTTTAAATCTGGCTTCCTGGGCTTTA
>CBDUGN010000013.1:0-30832 GCA_965366915.1 uncultured Eudoraea sp.
CTGCAGGATTGTAAATAATAACCCTGCCATCATCGGCTAATTGTACCCATGCAGTGAGTGGGTGCTTTTGTATAATTTCCTGCACTTCTTTTTTATTTCTGCACGAAATCATCTGAGGTATAATGCCCGAAACGCCAATAAATAAGGCAACCCCACCTGAGGTTTTAAGAAATTCTCTTCTGCTTACTGCCTTATTCATTGGTTCCACCAGGGTTTAAACTCTTTAATCTTTTTAAGTTTTTGAGGATGTTTTTTCTGCTGCTATTTCTATGGCTTTTACAATGCGCAAATAAGTGCCACAGCGGCATAGATTTCCATTCATATATGTTTTTATCTCTTCCCTTGTTGGACTAGGGTTTTCGGCAAGCAAGGCCGCTGCCTGCATGATTTGTCCGGATTGGCAATATCCGCATTGTGGGGCTTGAGCTTCTATCCAGGCTTTTTGAACCTCATGATCACCATTTTGGGACAAACCTTCTATTGTAGTAATTTTTTGATCCTTTTTCAGACCACTTATAGGCAAAGTGCATGATCGCATAGGTTTGCCGTCAACATGTACAGTACAAGATCCACATAAGGCTATACCACACCCATATTTTGTTCCCGTGAGTCCAAGATGCTCACGCAATACCCAGAGTAAAGTAGTCTCCTCCTTTATATCAACATTGTATGTTTTGTTGTTAATGTTTAACGAATAGCCGGCCATAACTTTTCAAAAAAAGTATAGGCATAAATTAATAAAAAGAAGTTAAATATGATGTGAGAAATAGTATTATTTGTCTGATCTGTATCTGTCAACAAATCGACGCAGTATTTCTTTGGGGACAGGGGTATTCGATTCTCGTATCGCTGCACTTAGTTCTTCTGCCTGTTCGGGCCTGAAATATCCGGCATATTTATATATTCTGATTCGTAATATAAATTCGTCCGCATCCGCTTCCGGATGAAATTGAGTAGCATAAATATTTTTTTTGACCCGAAACATCTGAACCGGACAAGGATCTGAAGAAACCAGGAGAACAGCTCCGGGAGGAACATTATCGCAGGCTTCCTTATGGCCTACCAATGCAGAGAATTTCCTTGGAAGGCCTATTAAAAGTGGGTCTTTAGCCCCTTCGTCTGTTACCCAGACATCAACACTTCTTAAGGGCTCAGCATATTTATCAGTAATAGATGCTCCGCAATATCTTCCCAAAAGACCATTCCCGGAACATGCTCCAAGAAACGGAAAATCCTGAGGAATTAACTTATCAAAAAGTGAATTAAAAAATTCTTCAACTTTCTTTTGTGAGTTACTTTTATTTTCTTCCGGGATGCTTATATCAAAAGGGCTTCCTCCGGCAATTATCGCAGCGTAATTTTCAAAATCTATGTCCTTAATATTCTCTTGTTCAATCCTGATACGGTGCACCTCTTCACGAGTTAATCCACCATAACGCAATATTGCGTTTAACTCACTTTCACAAGCTTCATTTTCTGGTCGCATTTGGAGAATTAGAAATTTTTTCAAGAATCCGGTTTTATGTTTCTTAATAGGACTATTTAGACTGTTTTTTCTTTTTTCACAATGATATACATCATATTGGCAAACAATTATCGCACACCATTTACATTCATATCCATGGTATATACTGAGTTCATTGCAGTAATGAATAGGACGCTCTGATCAGACCCGCCAAATGTAACATTGGCTGTCCATTTCTGGGGTACAGGAATTTGAAGTATTTCTTCACCTCTTTTATTAAATACGGTTACCCCATTTCCGGTCAAATAAACATTGCCCTGATTATCTATTGTCATCCCGTCTGAGCCCAACTCTGCAAATAACTTCTTATTGTGAAGATCGCCATTTTCAGAAATAGTAAAGCTATACGTTTTTTTATCGCCTATATCTGCGATATAAATCGTTTTACCATCCGGAGTGCCTATTATTCCATTAGGCTGTACCAAATCTTCTGCGACAATGCGCAATTCATTCCTGTCAGGGGTTAAATAGTAAACACGTTCTTCTTCAATTTCTTTCTCTATCCGTTCCCAATAAGGTCTTTGATAATAGGGATCTGTAAAGTAAATTCCACCCTTGGAGTCCACCCACAGGTCATTTGGCCCGTTGAGCTTTTTCCCTTGATATTCGTCGACCAGGACTATGTGATTTTTTGAATTGTCTATTTTCCAAAGTTCAAAATTTTCGTCGGCACATGCCAAAAGACTGCCATCGTGATCAAAGTAAAGACCATTGGCTCTGCCCGCTTCTTCCATATAAACAGAAACGGAATTATCTGATGCGCTCCATTTAATAATTCTGTTATTTGGTTGATCGGTGAAGTATACATCACCATTTTTATCCATCGCCGGTCCTTCAGTAAATTTGTAATCTGCAGCCACCAGTGTGAGCGTGGCATTATCGGCCACCAATTCAGATTTTTGGGCATTACATCCTATTGAAAATAATAAGATTAGTATTGTACTTAATTGTTTCATAGTGTTATTTTTAAAAGGACACCACCATTTAATTTTCCTTCCATCCGGGTCCGCGAACTACCCTGCCTGGGAAAGCACCGGTATGTTCCCCGTTATTGAGTACCTGTATACCATTTACAAAGACGTGCTTCACGCCAGTGGCATATTGATGTGGCTTAGCAAAAGTAGCATTGTCTTTAATTTTATCAGCATCAAAAAGAACCACATCCGCATAATAACCTGTTTTAAGCAAGCCCCTGTTCTTCAGTTTAAGATTTGTTGCAGGAAGAGAGGTGAGTTTATAAATAGCTTCCTCCAGGGGAATAACTTTTTCATCCCGCACATAATGACCTAATAAGCGCGCAAATGAGCCATATGCCCTTGGATGTGTACTTTGTTCTAAAAACACTCCTTCATTCGCATAAGAGCCGGCATCCGAGCAGATGGCCATATAGGGAAGAGCCAATTTCTTTTTAATATTTTCTTCAGACATTGAGAAATAGATTACCTGAATTCTACTATTATCTTCCTGTATTAGGTCAACCACTGCTTCAGAAGCGGATATATTCCTTTCCTCAGCTATTTCGGCAAGCGTTTTACCTATAAGTTGTCTCATTTGTTCATTTCTGAAACCAACTAAAAGAATCTTTTCCGGAGGTACATGGAAATCTATTTCATTAATCATCTGCTTCCTTTTTGCCGGTTGTGCAATCAGTTCCATTGTTTTCTTATGACCGCCTTCTTTCGCCCATGCCGGTAATACTACGTTGAGCCCTGTTGAACTGGCATTGTACATATACATATCGGTTGTTATTGGTAGCCCCTCTTTACGTGCGTTATCTACCAATTTTATAGCACTGTCCAATAAATGCCAGTTGGCGTTACCTGAGGCTTTAAAGTGATATATTTCCGAGCGTATGTCCGCCTTCTCAGAAATTGTGATAAGTTCCTGAACAGCATCTAATAGGTATTCTTCTTCATCTCTGATATGCGAAACATACATTCCATCATAAGCAGCGGCAACTTTGGCCAATTCAATGATTTCTTCCGTTTTTGCATGCCCACTAGGTACGTAGATTAAAGATGTAGAAAGGCCCACAGCACCTTCCTCCATAGCTTGTTTAGTAAGCTCTTTCATTTTTTCTAATTCAGCTGCATCTGGAGGTCTGGTCTCATAATTCATGACATATTCCCTTAAAGTTCCATTACCAACAAAAGAAGCGATATTGGTAGATATGCCTTTTTCTTCAAGAAATTCCAGATATTCTCCAAGGGTAGTCCAATTAATATCATAAGTGATATTTTGTTGTGTTTCTTTCATTTCAATTTTCATAGCCTCATTTAATGGGCCCATGGAACGTCCTTCACCCATAACTTCAAGGGTTACACCTTGTCTGATATCCCCTTGCGATCTTCCATCTTCAATTAGGGAAACATTGGCCCAACTCAACATATTTATAAACCCGGGAGCAACAGAAAGTCCGCTTGCATCTATTTCCACGAAGCCAACAGCATTCTTTAAATTGCCCATCGCAGCTATGGTGTCCGAATTAATTGCAATATCTCCTTTAAATGATTGATTACCCGACCCATCTATAATAATACCATCCCTAATGACAAGATCATAGGACTTCTGGTTCTCACATCCTATTAAAAGACTAATTACTGAGAATACA
The DNA here is from genome assembly GCA_965366915.1 of uncultured Eudoraea sp. Classification (GTDB taxonomy): domain Bacteria; phylum Bacteroidota; class Bacteroidia; order Flavobacteriales; family Flavobacteriaceae; genus Eudoraea. Next base: position 4,137 of record CBDUGN010000013.1, read on the forward strand.
ATTACAAATTGTTTTGACTTCATACTATATTTTTTCAAGTTTTTCAATTCAATTTTCCTGAAGGATTCAACTAAATAGTTTAATTATACCCAATATACCAACACCAACTATGCTTAAAATACTTACCCATAAGGTAAGATCATAAAGAAAGCCGGGTTTAAACAGCAGTTGTTTTCTTAAATATCTAAAATGGATCACCGCATAAACTACCAAAAAAAGCAGGAATGAGCCAACAATACCGCCGGTTAGAACCATTAAAACTGGTAACTTAATAAATACAAATAGTAAGGCCCATAATAATGGAACTACCCATGCCAGGATTGCTATTGTCTTCTTTCTTTGTTTAAAGTTAGAAAAACTGATCCATCCTATTTGACCAAAAATGTCGGTAATCTGTCTGGTCCAAGCTGCCAAAGCGGCGAACAGCGTGGAGAACAAAGTAATAAACGCTCCAATAAGAAATGCTGATTTTGCATGAGGACCTAAAGATTCCGTATACATTGAAGAGAGCGTCTCTACCATGGCGTATCCCTGGGGTACAAATCCCTGGGCATGAAGAACAGCTGCACCCATTAAATAGAAAGCAGCAGTTACAGATGTATAAACAAACATGGCAATTATTGCATCCAGTTTCATTACTTTTAACCAACCCTGGGCCCTTAGTTTCCATGCTTCAGAACTATCATTCTTACCTGTAAAAGCTGCATAGCCTTTTTCAAGGCACCAGTAGTTATAATGTATTATTTCATCTCCACCTACACCTGTAATACCAAAAGCACCAATAGCAACTGCTACAGCTTCTTTAGGTAAATTAAACTGAAGGCCACTCCAGATACTATCAAAAGATATGTGATAGGGCGTAAACTTCAGAAAATAAAGGGAGGCAAATGTGAAAATTGTAAAGAATCCGATCATGCTCAGGGAAAATTTTTCAATAAAAGAGTAATACCCCCTGAAAATCATTAATGCCACGATTATTGCAATTCCAAAACAGAATATGGGAACGCCAATACCAGGGATGGCCATATTTAGTATTATGGCTACACCCCCTACAATACCTCCAACTTGCAAAAGTTTTATGATCATTACAGCCAATACTGTCCAAACTGTCCACCTGGCTTTGCCAAAAACAGGCCCCGGAAGCTTATTGAATGCCTGCATTGCTGTTTCGCCGGTCAGAATCGTATGTTTTCCAAATTCTAATTGAACCGCTACTTTGACTATACAGCTAACGATGATCACCCAAAATGTTATAAATCCGGCTTCGGCACCTAAGGTGGTTGTCGCTATTAATTCCCCTGATCCAACAATTGAAGCAGAAAGTATAAAGCTGGGCCCCAAAAATTTCAAACGTTCTTTAAAGGTTGAAGGTGGTTGTTTAATTTTATCCGGGGAAAGTGAGTATGGATCTAATAATGCAGACATTGTTATTTGATTCGCTTGTTAAAGAAATTTTTATGAAAGTTTCTTTAAAAAAGCCATGTTATGTTTCATGCTTTCCAACGGATTGTCCGCATATTCTTCCTGTTCTATGAAAATGTGCTTTACGCCTGAATCATTTTTATGAGCTAACATTGCCGGAATATCGAGGCCACCTTTGCCAAATTCAGTACTTTCTTTTTTATCCATATCCATATCTTTTAGATGCCATAATGGAAATCTTCCCGGATACTTTTTAAAATAGTCTAAAGGATCCTTGCCTGCCACAATAACCCATCCCAGATCTAACTCCATATGAACAAGATCTGCTTCGGTATTGTCGAGGAGAACATCATAAAGGACTTGATTATTTTCGTATTCAAATTCGTATTCATGATTGTGATAACCGAATTTAAGATTCAACTTTTTACATGCTTCTCCCGCCTTATTAAACTCTTCAGCCACCTTTTTATAATTGTCTACAGTTTGTCCCTCGCTGGGCATTGATGAACAGATGAGATACTCCTGCCCCGATTCGACTGCCTCTTCCATGGTTTGCTGCCAATTACTATCTAAGTGAACATGGCCGCTCTTTAAATTCATATTTAGATCATCACAAACTGATTTCATCTGCGCCGGGCCAAGGCCGTAGTAATGGCCTTTCTGACTTCGGGCAGTTTCAATTTCTTTAAAGCCAAGAGAGGCAATTTGTTTTAACGTCCCTATGGCATCTTTAGCCATTTCGTGCCGAAATGAATACAATTGAACCCCAAATGGCTGAGTTATTTCTGAAGCATACGTAAAGGAAGGCAGAAGTAATGATCCGGTTGTAAAAATAGTGGATTGCAATAAAAAATCTCTTCTGGATAGCATGTTCTTCGTGTTTAATATAGGGTGGTTGAATTCTTCTAAATTAGTCTAAATTTTCCATACACCTATTTCATTCGTATTTGTACTTTTACACAAATGCTCGTTCAATGAATAAAAGAGAACTACAACTTAAGGCCTTTGATCGCCTGCTTACTATTATGGATGAGCTCCGGGAGCAATGTCCATGGGACAAAAAACAGACACTGCAAACACTAAGGCACCTCACCATAGAAGAAACATATGAATTGGGTGACGCAATTCTGGACAATGATCTTAATGAAGTAAAAAATGAACTTGGTGATCTATTGTTACATATTGTTTTTTATGCAAGAATAGGGTCCGAAACAAATAGTTTTGATATTGCCGATGTAGCTAATTCAATTTGTGATAAACTCATAAACCGGCATCCACATATCTATGGGGATGTTGCTGTTACAGATGAAGAGGATGTAAAAAGGAATTGGGAAAATATTAAACTAAGAGAAGGTAAAAAAAGTGTTCTTGAAGGGGTTCCAAATAGTCTTCCAGCATTAGTTAAAGCCAATAGAATTCAAGAAAAAGTGGCGGGCGTTGGATTTGATTGGGAACACCCGGAACAAGTATTTGAAAAGGTTAAAGAAGAATTATCAGAATTGCAGGAAGAAATAAATTTAGGGAACAGAGATAAATTGGAGGCTGAGTTTGGAGATGTGCTTTTCTCTATAGTTAATTATGCCAGATTTTTAGATATTAACCCGGAGAGTGCACTGGAAAGAACGAATAAGAAATTTATCAAACGGTTTCAATACCTGGAAAGCAAGGCTAAAGAACAGAGCAAAAAACTTAAGGAAATGTCACTTGACGAGATGGACGTATTTTGGGAGGAAGCCAAGAAAATATGAATTTGCAAGAGGTGAATTCAATAAAAATTAAAACCCTTTACAATTTTGGTATATACTCTTGAGCCTCCTGGAACAGAGGTTCATCAATACTCTGATTAAACCAAACCTAAATCCTATCTTTGCAGCTTCAAAATTAACCAGATTTGCTGCAGCAGTATACCAAAGAATTCAGATATAATATAAGACTGGCGGTTCCTGTTATTTTAGGGATGCTGGGGCATACCTTTGTGGCTTTCGCCGATAATATTATGGTGGGGCAATTGGGTACTGCAGAATTAGCCGCCGTTTCTTTGGGAAATAGTTTTGTCTTTATAGCTATGTCCCTGGGAATAGGATTTTCAACTGCAATTACCCCTTTGGTTGCTGAAGCCGATGGCGCTGGCAATAAGGCTGGTGGCAAAAGTGCTCTTAAGCACGGGTTATTGCTATGTACTTTTCTTGGAATAGCGCTTTTTGGCCTTATTCAATTGGGGAAACCATTACTTTATTTGATGGACCAACCACCTGAAGTGGTAACCTTGGCTATACCTTATTTAGATCTGGTAGCCTTTTCGTTGGTTCCGTTGGTAATGTTTCAGGCTTATAAACAATTTTCTGAAGGATTGTCTCAAACAAAATATCCCATGTATGCCACTATAGTTGCGAATGTGGTAAATATAGTGCTGAATTACCTACTTATTTTTGGTGCCCTGGGTTTTCCAAAACTTGGAATTACAGGAGCTGCCATTGGCACCCTTGCATCAAGGGTAATTATGCTGATATTGCTTTGGTATCTACTGGAAAAAAAGAAAAAATTTCACGATTATGTTACGGGATTTAATTTCAAAAAGATTGAAAAAGAGGTTATGCGTAAGATTATCCATCTTGGATTTCCATCTGCATTGCAAATGTTTTTTGAAGTAGCCATATTTACGGCAGCTATCTGGATCAGTGGAGTTTTAGGCAAAAATCCCCAGGCAGCTAATCAGATAGCATTAAATCTAAGCAGCATGACCTTTATGTTTGGTATGGGACTGGGAGTAGCGGCTATGATTCGGGTAGGTAATCAGAAAGGGCTTAAAAATTTCACTGAATTAAGAAGAATTGCTCAGTCTATTTTTCTCCTTACGTTTATATTAGAGGTTATCTTTGCCATATTTTTCCTTTTAGGACGGTTTTGGTTTCCTACCATTTACCTCGATGTTAATGACCCGGTGAACCAGGCAGATAACATGGAAGTTATTCTTTTGGCTTCTCAATTACTTTTGGTAGCAGCATTTTTCCAGATTTCAGATGGTCTTCAGGTTGTTATCCTCGGTGCTCTGAGGGGCTTACAGGATGTAAAAGTACCAACGTTTATTACCCTCATTGCTTATTGGTTGATAGGCTTCCCTATATGCTATTACCTTGGTTTACATACAGAATTAAAGAGTACGGGCATATGGATAGGATTGCTTGCAGGCTTAACGGCATCGGCAATTATGTTGTATATTCGGTTTAACAAAATGACCAAACGACTTATAGGTAATTAAGAGTTTTATGGCTTGCCATACTTATGTAAATCATTGGTAAATTTTGTTATCCGATAAATTTAAAAATGAATTGATCTATGCAATTTCCAAAATTTTTACTTGGTGATAATACGGATTACCCCACAGCCATATTTATTGTACACACTGAATATCCAAGGTTTATTTTGAACCTGGAAAATGATGAGGTGGAATGGCTTGAGGATTTTACGGCAGAAGATGAAAAAGCGCTATCTGAAGAAACAGAAAATTTAATAGAAGAGGCCACTGTATTTTATGATCGGGAAATAGCCAGATACAAAGATTAGGATGTTAGAAGAATTAATGCGACTCGACAAGGAAGTGTTCCTATTTCTAAACAATCTGGGAAGTTCTGAATGGGATGCTTTTTGGATGTTTCTTACCAATAAGTGGAGCGCAATTCCTTTATATGTTTTATTGCTGATACTTTCATACAAACAATTTGGAACAAAGAAATTGCTTGTCGCAATTATCACGGTCATATTGTTGATCACAGCTACAGATCAATTGTCTAATTTTTTTAAGTATGGGTTTCAGCGATTACGCCCTTGTTATGACCCTGAGGTAAGCCAAATGATGCGCCTGGTAAAAGACTATTGTGGTGGAAAATTCGGTTATTTTTCAGCACATGCTTCAAATACCTCTGCATTAGCCTTATTCTTTACCATTCTTATAAGACCTTACTATAAGTATTTTGGGATCTTTTTAATTGTTTGGGCCATCTTTGTCTCCTATAGCAGAATTTATATCGGTGTTCATTTTCCTTTAGACGTATTAAGTGGCATTGCGGTTGGATTTCTATTTGGTTGGCTATTTGCAAAGTTGTATATCTTTGCTATTTACAAGTATCGTATATGATCTCAAATACGAGGTATTGGTTTTTCCTCATACTTATTATTCTGGTATACCTGGCCGGAATGTTTGTGACTCTTTTCGAGAATGATTCAGCTCAATTTGCTGTAATGGCAATGAGGATGGTACAGGAAAACGATTTTATAAACTTGATTAAAGGTCCGGAGGAATACTTAGATAAGCCCCATATGCATTATTGGCTGGCAGCTATTTCCTTCAAAATATTCGGACTAAATGAATGGGCCTATCGCATCCCCGGGGTCTTAGCTACACTATTGGGTGCTTATAGTTGTTTTGGTCTGGGAAGGTTGCTATACAATAGTGAAGTTGGGAAAATAGCCACGCTGATTTTCATGACCGCACAAACCATTATGCTATCTAATATTGACGTACGAACCGATGCTGTGCTTACCGGATTCACCATATTCGCTATTTGGCAACTGGCATCATATATAGAAAAAAACTCATTTAAATACCTGCTGTTTGGTGCCTTTGGTGCCGGAATAGCTTTTTCTACCAAAGGTCAGATTGCACTTTTGGTAATAGGCCTGCCACTTCTTTGTCATTTATTTTATACCAATAAATGGAAATTGTTATTTAGTTGGAAGGTATTGGTTGCCCTGGCTGTTTTTGGTTTAACCATAGCCCCGATTCTATATGCCTATTACGTACAATTTGATCTACATCCGGAGAAGGTTATCCGGGGAAAAGACCATAGGAGCGGAATACTATTTATTTTATGGGAACAAAGTTTTGAGCGGTTAAGCGGTGAAGGTGTGGGGAAAAATAGCAGCGATTATTTTTTCTTTTTTCATACTTTCTTGTGGGTATTTCTTCCCTGGACTCTAATTGGTCTTGCAGCTTATTGGACCAGGGCAAAAGAATTTATTACGACCAGGTTTCGGAGAGATTCCGAACGAGAATTACTTACTGTTGGCGGTATTACTTTGATCTTTCTAATCATAAGTTTTGCACAATTTAAATTACCCCATTACTTAAATATAATCATTCCTTTGTTCGCCATACTTTCCGCTTCATTTATCGGAGAATTGCTCAATTCGTTAAAAGAAAAGAAAGTTAAAGTATTTCTTGGACTTCAATATTTTATTCTAAGTCTGGTTTTAATTACCACTGTCCTTATTTGCTTATTCGTATTTAAGATCTCAAACTGGTATGCCTATGGTTTATTAATAGTGGCCGCAGCGCTTATTGTTTTTTTCGGTATGAAGCGTGAGGAATATGGTCTTAAGCTAATAAGCATTTCAGTTTACAGTTCTCTTCTTTTAAATGCCATTTTAAACTTACATTTTTATCCATCTTTGCTTAAGTATCAGGCTGGATCTACAATGGCCGGGATAATAGCTGAAAATAAGATCCCTGTAGATTATGTATATAAAATTACATGGCATCATACATGGGGCCTTGATTTTTACAACCAACATCCGGTCCAATACACAGAGCAAGATAATTTAGCCGGGATGGGTGATGTTTGGGTTTATGTGGCGGATAATGATCTTAAAAAATTAAAAGCTTCCGGTTTAGAATGGGACAAGCAATTCACTGTAGATCAATTCAGGATAACACGCTTACAACCTAAGTTTTTAAACCCGGCCACAAGGGATGAGGTGTTGAACAAAATGCATTTAATTCACCTTTCCGAATAAAAATTTTACGTTATAGTTTCTTTTAATTCTGGTTTTTTGAAATGGTAAACGATTCCAAACAGGGAAACTGTGGCGGTGATAAGGAAAAATAGCATGCTAATACTTACTGAAGTATTCTCGTCTAAAGCCAGCCATAGTGCTCCATAATAGAAGACCACTTCTCTGCTACCTATTCCACCAATGGTAAGTGGCAATACAGAAACTATAGAAGATATCAGAAATATAAATAAATAAGCAATGTTATTTCCTTCAACATCTAAAGCTTTCAAAATAAATAAAACACTAACCAATTGGGCTAGCTGAACCAAAGCGGAAAACCCCAGGGATTTCCAAAAAACCGGATAAACGAAAGAAAAAAATCTTTTATTGAAAACCCAAAAAACCAGAACACTTATCACTATTGCTATTCCAAAAAATACTTTATAAGAATTTATCCTGTATTCGTTTAAAAATAGGGCAAGCAGGCAACTAATCACAAAAATTAATAAAAGACCATTAAGCCTGTCTAAAATCAGGATAGAAACCACGCTCTTTGTCTTTACTTCGTACTTTTTTTTTAATACATACCCCTTATAAGCATCTCCTCCAATGCCACCTGGCAAGAACAGATTGTAGAACATACCGAGCAGATAGAGTTTTATATTGCTCAATTGAGTAAGAAATATTTTAATTTGATGTATATATAGGTTTAAACGGAAGGCCGAAAAGACTTTGGAGATTATAAAAAACAGGAGAGCGGCTAACAAATAGTAAAAATTACTTCCTTTAAGGATCTCCCATACTTCGCTGAATTGAATTTTTGTAAAAACAAAATATAGCAATACAAAACTAAAAAGGATTTTAAGGACGGTAATCCCTTTTTTACGAAGATTGGCCACCAACAGATATGTTTTTTATTCGGTACGGACGCTTATTTTGAGATTCGTAGTAGGTTCTGATTAATAATTCCAGGACTATTCCGATAGTAAATAGCTGAATCCCCGCCAATATGAACATCATTCCAAATATCAGTAAGGGTCTGTTGCCTATGTCCTGTCCGTAGCCCAATTTTACAATTAGCAAGTAAATGTTTATAAAAAATCCTAAAATAATTAGAAGTACTCCAAAAATACCGAACAGATGAATTGGTCGTTGAAAATACTTCCTGATAAAAAGGAGCAGCATCATATCAGCCACTACTTTAAAAACGCGTTCCAATCCATATTTTGAAACCCCTGCATTTCTTGCGTGGTGTTTTACAGGTACTTGTTTAATCTGAGCACCTTCCAGATGTGCCAGTAATGTTATAAACCGATGCATTTCACCATACAGATTTAAATCCTTTGCAATATCCCTGGTGAATACTTTAAGAGCACATCCATTGTCTTTGATGTCTAGCTTAGTTACACGCCTAACCATAAAATTGGCGATCTTGGAAGGAATTTTTTTAACCAACGAATCTTTTCTTTTTTGCCGTATTCCGGTAACAACATCATATTCACCACTTACCACATACTCCATCATTTTGGGAATATCCTGCGGATCATTTTGCAGGTCTCCATCCATGGTTATAATATATTCTCCTTCTGCATAATCAATTCCCGCAGCCAATGCCAGACTTTGGCCGTAATTCTTTTTTAAAGCAATGAGATGAACATTGGGATCTTTCATATCCTTTATCACTTTACGGGTATTGTCTGTAGAAAAATCATCCACATAGATAATCTGATGGAGATAACCTTTTAAGCTCTCATTAATTTTGTTGGTGAGAAGAACTACATTCTCCTCTTCATTGTAAAGAGGTATGACAATTGAAATAAGTGATAGCGTAACCGGCTTCATCCTGGTGTATAAAAGTGTTCCGACAAATTTATACTTTTTATTTAAGTTCTTTCTTATATCCGGCCATTAGTAGTTCGGCAGCCCTAAAAGGTGAGATTTTTTCTTTTGCTACCTGCATCATCATCTTTTCCAGATTTTCTTTAACACTAGAAACCTCGTAAAAGTGTTGTTTTAAAAGTTCATTTATGGTCTGCAGGAGCCAGTATTTATTCTGATTTTGCCTATTGATTTCAAAATATCCATGGTCTTTTGTTGTATCAAGGAATTGCTTGATTGTCTCCCAAATTTCCATTATTCCCGTATTCTCAATCGATGAACAAGTACTTACTTTAGGAATCCAACCATTTTCTTTTGGTGGATACAGCTGCAATGCTCTTTCAAATTCCACTTTTGCCCGTAGCGCTCTTTTCAGATTATCGCCTTCAGCTTTGTTAATGACCACGGCATCTGCCATTTCCATAATGCCCCTTTTTATTCCCTGAAGTTCGTCTCCGGCGCCGGCTAATTTTAGAAGCAGGAAGAAATCAACCATACTATGAACAGCTGTTTCACTTTGCCCAACCCCAACAGTTTCTATTAAAACTATATCAAAACCAGCAGCTTCGCATAAGATCACTGACTCCCGGGTCTTACGGGCCACTCCTCCAAGAGATTCACCTGAGGGGGAAGGTCGTATGAAGGCGTTAGGATCTTTAACCAGTTCCTGCATACGTGTTTTGTCGCCCAGAATACTCCCTTTACTAAGGGTACTCGTAGGATCTACAGCCAATACGGCAACTTTCTTACCAAGGTTTGTAAGGGTTTTTCCGAAGATTTCTATAAATGTACTTTTACCAACACCAGGTACACCAGTTATACCAATCCTAATACTGTTAGATTTCTTTGATAGGCAATTCTCTATTAAAGAATAGGCCTTCTTCAGGTCTTCATTTTTAGTACTTTCCACTACGGTTATGGCCCTGGCTAAAATAGCTTTATCCCCATTCAGGACTCCTTTGGTAAGATACTCAACAGAGAGCTTCTTTTTGCGGTGCTTTTTTACCTGGAGAATTCCTTTTGTAACCTTATTTTTTTCTTTACTCAATGTTAGTTGTTAATAGGCACCCGGACCTTGGTTTTATCCCAATCGAGGCTGAGGTACAATTGCCCGGTATCCTCAAAATCTATAGTAAAACTTTCAACTGTTTCTACCAAACTAATACTTGGCACTGTAACATTTACGACATCTTCTTCCGGAATTCTTGTAGTCTCCTTACCACCGCTCATTAAGGTAACCCCCCAATCCGGGATATTCTTATTAAAAATTATCTGCCAACTTTCTTCACCCGGGATTGTCCAAAGTGAATAAGTGCCTGCGGGAAGCTCTTTATCGATAATATAAATTTTAGAATTAGTAGTAAAAGTAGTAGGCTCATTAGCCCCTGTGCGCCATACTGCATCATAAGGAACCAAATCGCCAAAAATTACCCTTCCCTTTTTAAATGGACTGCTGTATGTTATCGTAAGATCCATACCATTTTTGGTATATACCGCGGTCTTTTGAGGGCTATTCTTCTTGGTTTGTTCTTTTAGATAGGGCATTCCCACAAAGAAAAAAAGCAAGGCCAATGCCGCCAATACGATCAATATCCATTTTAAAACTTTCATATCGATAAAGTGTTGATTAGTTTGTCTAAGTTACTAAATCAAAAGTAAAAACTGCCCGGTTGCAATAGGTTTCTCCGGGATGCAGAAGTGCTGATGGAAAGTTTTGAATGTTTGGCGCATCAGGATAGTTTTGGGTTTCAAAACAAATAGCTCCAAATTCCAGGGGAGTATAGACAACTACCGCGGGTTGATTACTCTCAACTTTCATTCGTATTCCTGAAACAGACGAATACAATTCAGCCACATTTTTAGCATCATCTGAGACCACAAAGGGGGTATCTAGTCGTACCTTGGCAATCTTTTTTTTGTTTAGAAAGTCGTAGTCCGTATCCGAAACGGGAACTAAATTCCCGGTAGGCAGTAAATTATTATAGGTTTCCAATATTTCAGGACATTCCAATTGCAACTCATAGTGATCGATGGAATTTGTGTTATCCAGGCGAAAGTATGAATGGTTGGTCAAATTTATTACGGTAGACTTGTCCGTTACGGCTTCATGAATTATATGCAGCGAATTATCAACCAGTTTATAAGTCACACTTGCATTAAGGTTTCCCGGATAGCCTTCCTCCATATGCGGGCTCTTGTAACTCAATTTAACCATAGGTTGTTCATCGTGCACAACTTTGTCCAATGTCCAGTATTTTTTACCGAATCCATTCTTTCCCCCATGTATATGCACCCCGTCTTTGGCGTATAAATTATATGTAGTGTCATTAATTCTAAAGCCCTCATTTGATATCCTTCCGGCAAATCTGCCAACGCAGGCACCCAGGGCTTTTTGATCTTCCAGATAGTCTTCAGGATTCTCAAAACCAACTACCAGATTCAGCTCTTTTCCGCTTTTGTCTCTAAACAGGATTTTTTGAATAATAGCTCCATAATCAAGCACACTCAGGGATATAAAATTGTTTTTAATTGTAACTTGTTGCAAGGCGGGCTTTTTAAAAATTTCTTAAAAGTACTTGTTTTTTGCAACATGTAGTTTTTTCATTCGTCCTTAAGATAACAACAACTAATACCAAAAATTGGAAACTGGCCAAATGTTTCAAATAGATCTGGTAGAGCGTTGCAAAGCCAACGATCGAAAAGCACAATTAAGTCTTTACAGGCAATACTGTGAGGGTATGTATTTTGTGGCGAAGCGATTTGTTAATGATCCTGATGACGCGGAAGATGTTTTACAGGAGGCCTTTATTAAGGCTTTTCAAAAGATAGATCAGTTCAAAGGTGAAGTAACATTTGGCGCATGGTTAAAGCGAATTGTCATCAACAAGAGTATCGATTTTCTTAAAACGAAAAAGGAACGCTTCCAGGAATTAAATGAGAATAGTATTCATATTGTGGAGGATGATGACTGGTCTGTTGACGATGGAATATCAATTGATGAGGTGAAAGAGGCGATAAATCAACTATCAGAGAAATACCGACTTGTTGTGCAGCTTTACCTCATGGAGGGATATGATCATAAAGAGATATCGCAAATATTGAAATTAACAGAAACCACGTGCAGAACCCGATTACTCAGAGGTAAAGGACATTTAAAGGAATTATTAAAAGAAAGACGTTATGGCACAGGATCTTAGAGAATTATTCAGAGAGGAAAAAGGGAAAAAGCACCCTATGAAAAAAGGTCATGAGGAGCGGTTTTTAAACCGATTAGATAAGGAGTTGCCTATAAAAAGAAAGTCAACGTTCTATTTTATAAAAATTGCGGCTTCAATTTTGGTGCTTTTTAGCCTTGGAATTTATACGTACATAAATTTTAGTAATGAGGCACCCCAACCTTCTGCTATTGTTGATAAAGGAACTGAAAATGAGCAGCCTCAGGAATATTCCTTAGGGGATCTTTCACCTGATTTGAAGAAAATAGAAAACTACTATGTAGCCAATATTAATTTGGAATTATCCCGTTTGGAGGTATCAGATGAAAACAAGGCCCTGGTAGATGATTATATGTCGCGATTGTCTGAGCTGGATAAAGAATATCAAAAACTGAATATTGAATTAAATGAAATTGGCCCTAATGATCAGACCATTAATGCTCTTATAAAAAACCTACAATTAAGATTACAATTATTACAGAAGTTAAAATTAAAATTAGATCAATTAAAATCATCAGAAAATGAACAAGTTACATCAAAAAGTGTTTAAAAGTTTAGTTCTAAGCTGTTGCCTGTTTACAATGGCCAGCTATGGACAAATGCAATCGAAAACATACAAAGAAACTTTTTCGGTAGGGGATGAGGCTGTTGTAGATATCAACACGAGTCATGCCGATATTGAATTTGAAACCTGGAATAAAAACCAGGTAGTTATTGAAGCTACAATTGAACTTGAGGGCGCCACGCCTGAGGAGGCAGAAGCTTATTTTAATAAGGAGGGAATAAAAATATTAGGTAACAGCCAGGAAATAACCATTAAAACCAGTGGCGAGCATTCGTGGAGTTTTTGGGACGACAGCTCCAATAAGCATATTGTTGTGGACATTCCGGAGATGCCAAATATGGAGCCTCTGTTTTTAGATATACAAATTCCGGATATTCCTGAAATTATAATGGATATGCCTCCAATGCCTCCTGTACCTCCGGTGGTAATTGAGAAATTTGATTATGATGCTTACGAGAAAGAGGGTGAAAAGTATATAGAAAAATGGGCCAAGGAATTTGAAAAGGGTTTTGATGAAGAGTATCAAAAGGAAATGGAAGCATGGGGCAAGGAAATGGAGGCCAGGGTAAAAGAGCGTGAAGCTGAAAGGGAAGAAATGATGAAAGAAAGAGAGGAGATGAGCAAGGAAAGGGAAGAAATGAGAAAAGAAGCGCAGGAAATGAAGCGCGAGGCACATGAAGCCAGAAGAGAAGCAATGGAAGAGCATCGCAATGTTCACAAGAATGTTATAATATCAAAGGGTGGGAAAGATAGCCCCAATGTTTTTTATAGGTCTGCAGATGGGGAAAGAAGAAATTATAAAGTAAAAAAGACCATAAAAATTAAAATGCCTAAATCTACTAAGCTCAAAATGAATGTGCGCCATGGTGAGGTTAAACTGGCAGAAAATACAAGAAATATGAATGCAACCTTGTCTTATTCAAGGTTGCTTGCCTACACAATAGATGGTAAAAACACCAAAATTGTAGCTTCCTATTCTCCGGTATCAGTTCAACGATGGAACTATGGGAACCTAAACCTAAATTTCTCAGAAGAAGTGAATTTAAAGGATGTAAATATATTAACTCTAAGCACCACTTCTTCTGATGTTACTATAGACAGGATACTAAAAAGTGCCCAAATTAAAAATGACCTCGGAGTATTAAGGATCAATTCAATTGATAATGATTTTGAGGATTTAGGATTAATTGTTCAGAATGGGGAGTTAGTTTGCCAATTGCCGCGTACACCATTCAATATTTCAATAGATGGAACTTCCTCTTCCTACTCGGGACCATCAGATTTAAAATTGGTATCTGAAAAAAACGGAAACAGTTTTGTTCATAGCGGATATTTTATGCAAAAGGATTCAGGTAAGTCAATAGTGATAGATTCCAGATATAGCGAAATCCTACTCAAAAAATAACCTACACCTTTAACTTCCGGTTGATGAATTTGAGCAGCTACTCGCTTATAAATTCAGTTCTTTATTCCATTCAACTATTTTATTCTCATACATAGCATCTAAACCCATCTGAACACAGGCAGCGGCCTTAGCACCAGTAATGATGTTTGATGCTGGAATTGTATTATTTAATATATTGGTCTTGAAGTCAATTAAGGCCTGAGCACTGGGGTCTTCATGTTCTATATCAATTGGAATTCCTTTACCTTCGTCCCATTTGACAGTAGCTCCGGAAACTCCATCGACATCCTGAATTTCTTTTTTGTAATTCCCTTCCGGAAAGAACCATGCATTAACATAATCAAGAATAAGAGTTCCTTTGTCTCCCATCACTTTTATTTGATAATCATCTTTTGAATTACTTGTTAAACAAGTAAAAGTAGCTTTTACTCCGTTGGGATAACTATAGATAAGATGTACATTATCAAATGTTTCCCGGCCATCTTTCCAGTAGTCAATTCCGCCAACACCCAATACTTGTTCGGGAGCTGCGTTTAATACCCAGTTAGTAAAATCAATCTGATGAGAACATAATTCGGCTACCAAACCGCCCGAATATTCACGATACATGCGCCAGTTTATGGCTCTTTCTAAAGAAGGGTCAGTTACAGGCCTTCTCCAGTTTCCATTTCGGTTCCATTGACATTCAATAGCGGTTACTTTACCAACTTTTCCATTCTGGATAAGATCTACCACATGCGTATATAAACGTGAACTATGGTATTGATGTCCGGTCTGGAAGATCTTATCTGAACTATTTACTTTGTTTCTTAATTGGATTATGCCGTCAAACCCTTTGGCTAAGGTTTTTTCACAGAAAACGTGCTTATCAGCATCAATAGCTTCCATTGCTATTTGCGAATGTGTATTAAAAGGAGTTGCAATTAAAACAGCGTCTATATCTTTCTGTTCCAAAATCTTACGGTAATCGGAATATCCTTTTGCTTTTCCAGATGTATTTCCTATGCCCTTCTGAAGTCTGAACGGCAAAATATCACAGCAGGATATCACGTTTAACTCAGGAATATTATTCATTACGTTTATAAGTCCGCCTCCACGATCTCCGGTACCAATTACACCAATATTTATTATATCTGTACCTTTTCCGGGAGATGCCATCCCGGATGCCATAAAACTTGCAGTACCAATAGAGGCAGTTGCCAGACCGCTTTTGATCACAAATTCTCTACGCTTCATATAAATATCTTACTTATAATTTTGGTTCCCAGCCATTTTCATACTCCCTTTTCCAGGCCTTCATTGCTTTCTTATTTTTCAGGATTTTACCTGTAGTAGTGTCAATATTCAGTGTTTCTCCGCTATCCTGTGCCATATTACCCAGATGACAAAGCATGGTAGTTATACTGGCATCTGCTATGGGTGAGTTTTGAGCTTCATCTAACCTAATGGCGTTAAAGAAATTTGCAATATGCATGCCATCTAAATCACCGGCGCCCATTGTATCTATTGTGGCACTGCCTCCTGTTTCAAATTCAAATTTGACAGGTCTGCCATCTAAGTCATATAATTTATAGCTTTCTCTGCTAAGTTCTATAGTACCCTTACTACCATAAATCGTGGCACCTCGTCCGGGTTGTTCCGGTTTCATTACACCGCGGCTATGTCCATTCCAGGTTATGAATTTATTTTCGCTGAATGTGTAAGTCACCTGTTGGTTATCCGGAAATTGCCAATCGTCCTCGTAAGCATATTTGCCTCCAAAAGAGGTAACAGTTTCAGGAAGATCAACACCCAATGCCCATCGGCAAATATCTATTTCATGAGTACCATTGTTATGTATTTCGCCGGTTCCCCAGTTACGGAACCAATGCCAATTGTATGGGTGAATATTATCTTTATATGCTTTCCGCGGGGCTGGTCCCTGCCAGAGTTCCCAGTCTAGGGTAGATGGTACGGCTATATCAACGCCATTTCCTATAGATGATCGGCTATTGGAGTAATAGGCTTCTCCTTTAAATACATTTCCAATAATACCGTTTCTAATATCCCTTATGGCAGTAATAGAAGTTCTTGCGGAACGTTGTTGATTACCCATTTGTACTTTCCTGCCGTATTTTTTTTGGGCTGCAACCAACAATTCATTTTCGTGAGGATTATGACTACAGGGTTTTTCAACATAGACATGTTTACCGGCCTGTAAGGCCATTATGGCCATCGGGGCATGCCAATGTTCTGGAGTTGCTATGAATACGGCATCTACGTCTTTGTCTTCCAGCATTTTTCTGAAATCCTTTTCCACTTTAGGGATGTAACCAATATTTTCCTGACACCAGATATTGTGAGCCTCTATAATGGTATCATCTACATCGCAATTGTAAATGATCTTTACATTCGGACTTTTTGAAATTCCCATTGTCAGGGCTTTAGCACGACTTCTTACACCAATAACAGCTACTTGTAATTGATCATTGGCCCCTAATACACTGGCATTCAGGGTTCCCGGGAGTACTAAACCACCTAAGGTAATGGCTGCACTGCCAGCAGTGGTTTTTTTAATAAAATCTCGTCTTGTAGTCATCGTTTATTCGCTTAGGATTGGTCTTATTTTAATATTCTTGAATGCAACACGATCACCATGGTCCTGCAGCAATATATGGCCTTGATCTGCTTCACCAAAATTGGGCCATACTTTATATTTACTTTCTGCAACCAATTTCTTATAAGTGTCACTTTTTCGTTCGTATTCCAGTACTTTCATACCATTTAGCCAATGTTCCACATGGTTATCTTTAGACAGGATACGCGCATGGTTCCATTCACCAACAGGATTCACTGGTTTATTTGGATCAACCTTTATGAGATCATATAAGGATGCCAGGGTTCTGCTGCCTTCATGATTACCCAACTTGGCATCGGGATGATTTTCATCATCCAGAATTTGGTATTCCAGGCCAATAGATGATCCCGGGCCTTTATTAATATCTGTATCCACAAAATATTTAACACCGCTATTGGCACCTTTTGTAAGTTTAAAATCTACCTGAAGTTCAAAATTACCATAAAGGTCCTCTGTCACAATATCTCCACCCGCTGCAGATTCTTCACCTCCTGATGATAAGACAATTAGCTCACCATTTTCTATTATCCAGCCTTTATCGGGGAAGTCATCAAGGCGAGCACCGCGCCATCCGTCAGTTGTATTGCCATCCCAGAGAAGTTTCCAGCCATTTTTTTCTTCTTCAATAGTGAGTTTATTTTTGGTGATAATTGGCTTTAGTGGGCTTTTTCTTGAATATTTAGAAAGGCTGTCTGTAAGTATTCTAATGTTTTTCCACTGAATTTCTGTGCCTTCTTTTTGATCATCACCAATACTATGCACCTGAAGACCAATAAATCCGCTCCTGGTTTTCTCGTCTATTAAATAGGAGGCGGGGACATCATTTATCCAGGTTTTAAGCGTATCCCCAATGGCTTCAATCCTATAATGATTCCAGTCATTTTGTCTGAATGCTTGTTGAGCTTTTGGATTATTATCCATTGTATTGAGCCAGCCTCTTCTGGCTTCGTCATAGATTCCGGCACTCCACGCCCTTTCCGAAGGATCTATTTCTATCTGGTAACCATGTACTCGGCCATTCCTGTAATGAGGGAAACTATTGCTTCGGATTTGAATCCCGGAATTCATAGATGAATCTACCTTGTAATCCAATTCCAGAATAAAATCGCCATACATTTTATCGGTTGTTAAAAAGGTATTGGGAGTATCATGTACTGTGCTTCCCACAATTATTTCATCTCGCACCTCATAATTCGCTTCTCCACCTTTAATAGTCCAGCCATTAAGCGTTCCGCCGTCAAATAAGGAAATCCAGGGTTCAGTGTCTTTTTCGGAACTTGAGCATCCCAGACAGATGAGGATAATAAGTACTAAAGTTGTTTTTTGAAAAAAAGAGTTTTTTAATTGATCCATTTAGTAGTAGAATGTGTTAATTCCTTAAATATAGTCCGAAGCAAGCACATATAAAAAAAGCGACTTAAAAAAGTCGCTTTTTGTTGAATTGCCAAATTTGTATACGGTAAACTAGTGAGCCTCTTTCTTAAGATAATTGGGAAAATTCTTTTTAAATTTATTTAACCTTGGAACAGATACTTGTCTGACATAGGAATTATTTGGATTTTTTCTTTCGTAATCCTGGTGGTAGTCTTCTGCATCATAAAATTTGGTAAAGGCAGTGACTTCAGTAACAATAGGATCCTGGTAAACGCCGCTCTCCTGAAGTGATGCCATATAGGTTTCTATGATTTTTTTCTCTTCAGGATTCTTGTAAAAGGCTATGGAACGATATTGAGCGCCTCTGTCAGGACCCTGCCGATTAAAACTTGTTGGATCATGGGATCCAAAAAATACCTGTACAAGCTCAAAATAGGATATTTCTTTAGGGTTGTAATAAACTTCAACAGCTTCTGCATGGGAAGTCTTCCCATAGCTTACCTGTTCATAGGTCGGATTTTCTTCGGTCCCTCCCGCGTAGCCTGATATTACCTCCTTAACTCCTCTTACACTTTCGAAAATTGCCTCAACACACCAAAAGCAGCCACTTGCAAAATAAGCGGTTTCATAATCCTGAAGGTCTTGTTTTGAATATTTTTGAGCCAAAACTACTTCTTTGGCTGGCTCCTTTTTATTCTTAATTTTGGATTCACAACTAGTGGAGAACAAAGTTACCCCTAGTAAAATAAATAGTTTAAGAAATTTCATTTTTCGATTTTATTTTCAAAAATCAATAAATCTTTCTGTAAATGAGGTTAAAGACCTGTTAATTAATGCCTTTGGTTATATCAATAGCTACAGTTTCACCAACTATACAAGAATTTCTATGACTTTACTTGAAAAAGTACTTCTAAAGTATTCTGACAGGCAAATAACCATATTAGACAGGGCGATTCCAATTGGAAAATATATTCCTCTGGACCTTTCAGTATCCAATAGAGAGCTTAGGACTATGGATATTGGTGATCCAACTGTTTGCCAGGAGTATATAAACACAGTCCTAAATAATGAACCCTCGTCACTAGCTTATGGCGGGTATTTAGAAAAAAGGAACTTATATAGAAATAGTCCGAATTTTAGACCGAAAGGCGATGAAGTACGTAATATTCATCTGGGGATGGATTTTTGGGCTAAAGCAGGTACAAAAGTTATTGTGCCGGTACAGGGATTGGTACATAGTTATGAGAATAACAAGGTATCGGGAGATTATGGTCCGACTATTATTTTAAAGCACGAATTGGAAGGTGTTCAATTTTATACGCTATATGGGCATTTATCGATAGAATCACTACAAAGGCTGCATATAAACAAAGAATTCAAGGCTGGTGAGGTATTAGGAACTTTGGGTGATACCAGTATTAATGTGAACTATGCTCCCCATCTTCATTTTCAGATTATAAAGGATATAGGGGATTTCAGGGGAGATTATCCGGGAGTATGTGCGCAAAAAGACCTTCACACCTATCAAAAAAATTGCCCTGATCCCAATTTATTGCTAAAAATCACACCACCTTTTATCGGTTAAATACACAAAAAATCGCTAAGGTGTTTTAGGGGTTTGATCCGTTCATCGACACTTTTTTGCACTTTATCCATGTTATTGTCAGATACCGAAAAATAAGGGTTTTTCGACGAATTACAACCGGGATGAGATGCATATGGGGCGTTTTATATATATAAAACGCCCCAAGTGATGAAAACGATTGTAACTTTAATTTTTGTTCTTTTTATCGGAGTAGCTGCTCAAGCTCAGGATTCTAAAGTTGATACCAAAGTAGAAACAATAGAAATGGGTATCGTTACTTCAACTACTAAAGAAAACACTGTTGCTCGTTTGTACAAAAACAAGAATAGCCGAGTAAAGAAAGCTTTATCTTTTACTACAAAAAGAAACAAAGCTAAATTGGCTTAATATTTAATCCTTCAGACTTCCTAAAAAACTCTTCGTATAATTTCGGAATACGCGAATTGAATTATTCTATCGCTTTTGGGTCAGTCTGGTAGCATAATCGCCCAATATGTTCATTATACCAAAGAATTCATCTGCACCTTCCTGGCTGGTTAAAGAAGTGTTTATCATTAAAAATCTACCTAGTCCGGTTGTAGGATCAAAAAATAGTAATGATGACACTCCGGGATCTCCTCCTGTATGACCAATAGCTCCATTGCCACTATGGCCCATAAAGATTCCCATATTGTATTCATCATTATACGGGAATACACTATCACGCTCCTCAAAATGAGAATCGCTAAGTTGTGCTTTAAAATACTCTTTATAGCTATCCGGACTCAAAAGGGTTCCCTTACCGGACTTGGCTTTGATCAATTCTGAAAGATACTTGCCCATATCTTTAGCGGTTGTGCGCATTCCGCCATCAGGATACGTAATTAATTCATAAAAGGGTAATTCAGATGCTGTGTCGGAATATAGTTTAGAATGCATAGACAGATCAATTTGATCATACGACCAACCCGATGCATCCATTTTTAATGGCTTCAGGATATATTTAATGGTAAATTCATCAAATGGTACACCTGTGGCCTGTTCTAAGACCAAAGCAGCCAGGGTTGCCCCTATGTTGGAGTAGTCGAATTTTGTTCCGGGCACTACTTTTAAGAACCCCTTTTTCATATAATATGGACCATTGACGTCCAAAATCAAAGGTAAAAACTGCAATAAACTAGTTTTAGATGATGGTGTATTAAAATTCTCATCCAAATCTGACAGCTTTTCTTTAGGGACCTCATCTTTTAATACATAGGCTTTGCTATCATAGTATTCGGTATCGGTTATTGTGGAAGTATGTGTGGCCAGATGCCTGATGGTAATTTCTTTTTCAGGGAAATATGGGTTGATAACTTTAAAAGGGAGATATCTGTTAATGGGATCATCCAGGTTTAATTTACCTAATTCCTGTGCCTTCATGAGTGAAATTCCAATAAAGGTTTTGGAAATAGAGGCTATATTTTGAATTGTACTTTCTGTATAAGGTTTTCTTGATGCCACATCCATATAACCAAATCCTTTTTGATATATAGACCCTTCTGGATTTACCAGGGCAACAGCAAAGCCATTTATGTAACCTTGACTATAAAGCTTATTTAAAGCCTGAGTCAGAGAATCAGTATAAAGTACAGCAGGCGGGGGAGAAGACTGTTTATTCGGAATTTTGGGACTGTTTATATATGCAAATAAGAGGATAAGGAACAGGCTAACGGTCAAAATTGTCTTCATTGATGGGTTTTTAGTCTTAATTTGATAAGAGATATAAGCTAAAAGAGGTAATTAGTGATCTATTTATTGCAACAAACCGGCTTAAAACTAATTCTTTTTTTATTGTTTCCCCCATTTTTTGTAGTTGAATAGCCTTCAGATTATCGGTTAAATACACAAAATTTCGCTAAGGTGTTTTAGGGGTTTGATCCATTCATCGACACTTTTTTGCACTTTATCCATGTTATTGTCAGATACCGAAAAATAAGGGTTTTTCGACGAATTACAACCGGGATGAGATGCATATGGGGCGTTTTATATATATAAAACGCCCCAAGTGATGAAAACGATTGTAACTTTAATTTTTGTTCTTTTTATCGGAGTAGCTGCTCAAGCTCAGGATTCTAAAGTTGATACCAAAGTAGAAACAATAGAAATGGGTATCGTTACTTCAACTACTAAAGAAAACACTGTTGCTCGTTTGTACAAAAATAAGAATAGCCGAGTAAAGAAAGCATTATCTTTTACTACAAAAAGAAACAAAGCTAAATTGGCTTAATTCCCGGTTTACGTTTAGGCCATCTGATATTTCTCCACAAGCATACACCCTACATAGAATGTAGCGATAATAATCCACGCGATTTGTGGAATCATCCATTTGTATTCTTTAATTGGGAGTTTCCGCAGTTTTTGCATATAGACTACTGTTGCCCATAAAGTAATTAGATTGCCCAAAAAGGCAACTTCTAACTGGTTAAAGAGAAAGGTGTAAAGTGGATATAACCAAACCAGGACCAGAAGGAAAACACCAAAGTGGAAGACAGGATGTTTCCTTCCCTCTATGTCGTAAACTTTGTATAGAAACCAGAACATGATAATTGTAAGCAAAATCCATACGGTGGCAGCTGCAGAATCTATCCAGGAAAGGGCATTGATAATATTTTCCATATTATTTCTTTTAAATAGGTGTTAAGGTTGCGCTTACTTATTTTTCTAGCACCGGCTCCAGGACTTTCCAAACATTGTTAGCTACTATTTTTTGCCCTTGCACTGTTGGGTGAATGCCATCTTCTTGATTTAATTCAGGAATCCCTGCTACACTTTCCAATAAAAAGGGTATAAGATAAGCTTCGTTCTTCTCGGCAAGTTCCGGGAATATCTTTCTGAATTCTGCTGTATACTCCTGGCCCATATTAGGAGGTATTTGCATTCCCGCAAGAACAATCGTCGTCTCTGGATTTTTAGCTTTAACCGCATCGATTATTTCCTGCAGGTTTTGCCTTGTTTCCATTAAGGGAATTCCTCGCAAACCGTCATTGGCACCTAATTCAAGGATAAACACATCTGCTTTCTGATTTAGTACCCAGTCTAGCCTATTCCTGCCGCTAGCTGTTGTTTCACCACTTAAGCCTGCGTTGATCACGGTATAATTTAAACTAAGGGAATCAATAATCTGTTGAATTACAGCAGGAAACGCCTCCTCGGTGTCGAGACCATATCCAGCCGTAAGGCTATCACCAAAGAACACAATGACCTTGTTGCTACCTGACTCATCTACAGTCTCTTCGGTTTGTTCGTTTGTAACAGAAGAATTTTTAATGGTCTGGCCCGACTTCCCCCCGCAAGCCACCAATAGTAAAAACACGAAAAAATAACGAAATTTTAAGAAGGTCTGCATGTTTTAAGGGTCTATATGTCGAAATCATTTCATTATTTTGCTGCGTCGTTGCAATCAAAATCTAATTTCTATCAATGTCAAAGATATTAAACGTTGACCAACTGGGGAAGACCTATACCAGTGGTTCTAAAAAACTAACCGTTCTTGATGCTATTTCCTTTGAAATAGAGGAAGGAGATACCTTTGCCATTGTTGGTCCATCGGGTAGCGGCAAGACCACATTATTGGGGCTTTGTGCAGGTTTAGATGAACCCGATTCTGGTTCCATAGAACTTTGCGGCACCCGAATTAACGAATTAAGTGAAGATCAACGAGCTCTTTTACGCAATAGAGAAGTGGGATTTATTTTTCAGGATTTTCAGTTACTTCCAACTTTAACTGCCCTGGAGAATGTGAGTGGACCGCTGGAATTGCAAGGAGTAAAAGATGCCGGCAAGCAGGCAATGGCACTATTGGAGAAAGTTGGATTGGCAGATAGGTCGCACCATTATCCTTCGCAGTTATCCGGTGGAGAGCAACAGAGGGTTGCGTTGGCAAGAGCATTTAGTAATAGTCCTTCTATACTCTTTGCTGATGAACCTACCGGAAACCTTGATGAAGAAACCGGAGAAAAAGTTGTAAAACTACTTTTTGAACTTAATAAAGAAGCAGGTACTACTTTGGTTATTGTAACGCACGACCTGGACCTTGCAAAACGGACTCAGCATATTCTCAGACTAAAAGGGGGAAAGATAGTGACTAACGAAAGCACAGTAAACTCGTGAATAAAGGACAAGAAGCCTCATCTATGGCAGGCACAGGCTGGCTTTTTAAAATGGCATGGCGCGATGGAAAGGCAAGTGGGGGCAGACTTATTTTGTTTATGGCCTCAATAATCCTTGGCATTACAGCACTGGTTTCTATTCAATCTTTTAGTGATAACCTCAAAGAAAATATTCGCCTCCAGTCAAAAGCGCTTATGGGTGCCGATTTTATTATTGATTCGAGACAGCTCCCAAATGAAAGAGTCCAGAGTATTATGGATTCATTAGGTGGAGCCGAGGGCATGGAAGTAAATTTTGCATCAATGGCGGCATTTCCAAAAAATGAAGAAAGTAAACTGGTTCGTGTACGGGGAATTAAGGGCAATTTTCCAATTTATGGAGAGTTGGAAACTGAACCCGCAGATGCAGCAACTACCTATATCACAAAAGAAGGAGCCCTCGTAGATGCCACTGTAATGCTCCAGTTTGAATTGGAAGTCGGAGATTTAATTAAAATAGGCAATACAAGTTTACCTATTACAGGAACCCTTATATCTGCGCCGGGGAGTAGTGCAATTGCAAGTTCTGTAGCTCCACCAGTTATAGTTCCTTATGGAATAATAGACCAAACGGGATTACTTCAGGTTGGGAGTCGTCTGGACTATAACTACTATTTTGTTGCCCCGCCTGAAATGGACCTCGATGTCCTTGACAAAGAACTCGACCCTGTTTTGGATGCTGAAAATGCTGATCTGGATACACATACCTCTGGGAGCAGACAAATGGGCCGCAACTACGGAAATGTTGGAAAATTCCTCAACCTCGTGGCATTTATTGCCTTGTTATTGGGATGCGTAGGTATCGCAAGTTCTGTACAAATCTATATAAAGGAAAAGTTGAGGTCGGTAGCTGTACTTAAATGCATGGGAGCCAGCCGGAAGCAAACATTCCTTATTTATTTGATTCAAATAGCGGGCATGGGCCTTCTTGGGGGTATAATTGGGACTTTAGGGGGTATAATGTTGCAGCTTACATTTCCAAGCCTGTTACAGGAGTTTTTGCCATTTGAGATTCAATTGTCATTATCACCGCAACCAATTATAATGGGCTTATTGCTGGGAGTATTAATGTCTGTGCTGTTTGCATTGTTACCACTTATGAGCACCTGGTATGTCTCACCTTTGCAGGTACTGCGTATTCAGGAAACACAAGAGGAGCGTCCCAGAAGAGCAAGGGCACTTGTGTTTACAGGAATAATAATCTTTGTTTTCCTTTTTTCCCTTTGGCTTTTAGAAGATCTGCGCTATGCCATAGGTTTTGTGATCAGTATTTCAGTAACATTCTCCATATTGGCAGGTGTTGCCACCCTTTTTATGAAAGGGATAAAAAAGTTCTTTCCCACCAAATGGAGTTTTACTTCAAGGCAAAGCCTATTGAACCTCTTCCGGCCAAATAATCAGACCATGGTATTACTAGTAGCTATTGGGGTAGGAGCTTTTCTAATTAGCACCCTCTATTTTACCAAAGATATGTTGTTAGCTATGGCACAGCTCGACAGCAACAAGAATAGTCCCAATATAATTCTGCTGGACGTACAAAGTGAGCAAAAAGAAGAAGTAGCAGAAAGTATTACTCCCAAAGGTTTGCCTGTATTAGACAATATTCCAATTGTTACTATGCGCGTACATTCGATAAAAGGACGTACTGCCAATGACCTAAGGCAAGATACCACGCTGACAATGAATAAATGGGTATTGAACCATGAATTTCGGGTTACTTACAGGGATTCCATCATTTCTTCAGAGACCCTTACCGAAGGTGAATGGGTACCTGAAATTCCCAAAGAAGGTCTTATCCCGGTTTCCATAGCCGATAATATTGCCAGGGATGCTGAAGTAGTGCTAGGTGATACGATTGTTTTTAATGTTCAGGGTGTGCTCATGGAAACTGTTGTAGGGAATATTCGTGCGGTGGAATGGGCAAGAATGCAGCCTAATTTTAATATTGTCTTTCCCAAAGGCGTTTTGGAAAATGCTCCTCAGTTTCACGTTATTACAACCAATGCACCGGATGCAGAAACCTCGGCCGGACTTCAACGTGAATTGGTGCAAAAATTTCCCAATATCTCGGTGCTCGATTTACGTCAAATTGTAACCCTAATTGAGAATATCCTCGATAAGATTGCCTGGGTTATCAATTTTATGGCTTTTTTTAGTATCCTAACCGGTATTATTGTATTAATAGGAGCCGTCCGCACGAGCAAATATCAGCGCATAAAAGAGAGCGTTCTTTTGCGAACTCTGGGTGCAAAAAGTAAACAGATTTTACAAATAACGGCCCTTGAATATTTTTATTTAGGCATATTGGGTAGTGGCATAGGCATATTACTTTCGCTGATAAGTAGCCAATTACTGGCCAGTTTCGTTTTTAAAGCACCTTTTGTGCCGTCACTTGTGCCCTTTTTAGTGCTGCTGCCGGGAATTACAATACTTGTACTCGTAATTGGACTTAGTAACAGCAGAAGTGTGTTAAACAGTCCTCCTTTAGTTGTTTTGAGGAAGGAAGGTATGTAAAGTAATAGAATTTTAAACTTAAGGAAGGGATTCTCAATCGTTGCTAAGCAACTCATGTAGAAATGACCTGGTGAGGTTATAAAAAGCAGATGTAAACCATAGCTGTCATTTCGAACCGAACAAAGTGAGTGTGAGAAATCTCAATTCACATGTTTTTCCATACTTGTCATTTCGAACCGA
>CBDUGN010000014.1:0-30272 GCA_965366915.1 uncultured Eudoraea sp.
TTAACAGGGTATACTCCTAATTTTGAATTTCTGGAGCGTATAGGAATTGAATTATCAGAGGATGAGAAAAAACTACCAAATTATAATCCGGATACCATGGAAACCAATATAAACGGGATTTACCTTGCTGGAGTTATTTGTGGCGGTATGGAAACTCATAAATGGTTTATTGAAAATTCACGCATACATGCCAAAATCATTATTAAAGATATTTTGCAGAAAAAAGTATCTGAAACCGGTAGTTAAAAGTTATTTAAAGGAATGAAAAAAGTTGCTTTGGCCATTCATGGAGGTGCCGGAACCCTTATAAAAGGGATGATGACCTCTGAAAAAGAACGCCTATATAAAGAAGTTTTAGAAAGCGCTCTGCACAAAGGGTATCAACTGCTACAATCCGGGTTGTCTGCTGTGGAAGCAGTTGAGGTATCTGTTAAGGAACTTGAAGATTCCCATCTTTTCAATGCGGGAAAGGGAAGTGTATTCACTTCAGAAGGAAAACACGAAATGGATGCGTCTATAATGGATGGAAAAACCCTTAAAGCAGGAGCAGTTGCTTTAGTAAGTGGTATAAAAAATCCTATTAGCCTGGCGAAGGATGTTATGGAAAAAAGTGAACATGTTTTCCTTGCATCTAAAGGAGCTATGCAATTTGCAGAGAAACTGAAATACCATCTTGAAGACGAAAACTATTTCTTTGATGAACTGCGTTATCAGCAATGGCAGGAAATCAGTGGTACCGAGAGTTTTAAGTTAGACCATTCTGCAAAAAAGGATTCAAAATTTGGAACTGTAGGTGCCGTGGCCTGTGATAGTTTGGGGAATCTGGCAGCAGCAACCTCTACAGGAGGCATGACCAACAAGCAATTTGGCAGAGTTGGCGATAGTCCGATGATTGGTGTAGGGAACTATGCCAACAACAAAACCTGTGCTGTTTCCTGTACAGGTAGCGGCGAATATTTCATTAGAGGGGTGGTTGCTTATGACCTGTCTTGTCTGATGGAATATAAGAATTTGTCACTTCAGGATGCCGCCAAAGAGCTTATCCATAATCGTTTATTGAACATTGGAGGAGATGGCGGTTTAATTGCTGTTGATGCACTGGGAAATATTACAATGCCGTTTAATACAGAGGGTATGTATAGGGCCTGCAAGGAATCCGACGGTGCCGAGCAAATCAGTATCTATAAGACTTAGGAGGTAAGAAAAGGTGCGTCAAGTGGTAATACTTTCACTTTGCCATTTTTCAAATTAAATCGATCCCCGTTTGCCAACACGTGAGTTTTTAGATTTATCAGAGACATCGGTGTGCCTTTTTCCAGAATCCTTTCGTTATTGTGTTTTAGTTTCCTGGGATCGAACATAATCACCATCCCTGAACCTATTATTTCAAAAGTACTGCTATTTTTAATAACCAATCCTGTATCTTCAGCAAGGCCTATGCCCATCATATTGGGATATTTAGCTACGGCTTCTGCAAGTCTTCCAAAACGACCACGACGGATAAAATGAGAATCTATGATTAGATTGGAAATAAATCCCATTCCGGTATCCATTTTTACAGCCCCTTTTATAAATGATTCTGTACTGCTACCACCTGCTATCATTTCGCTTGACATGCACATTGCACCAGCACTTGTGCCTGCAATCACTAGGGCGTTTTTTTTATACCGGTCTAGGAGTACTTCATGTAGCTTGGTACTGCCTATTTTTGCAGTAATTTTCGATTGGTTTCCCCCGGAGAACATGACACACTGTGCATTTCCTATCAATTCCAGATTCTCCGGTCTATCAGACTCTTTTCTGTCCCGAAGGTCCATGACATGTACATTACGGCATCCTAATTTATCAAAAGCCCTGATATAACTATTACTTACTTCCTTTGGAATACTTGAGGCTGTTGGTATAACAACAATTTGTGCCTCTTTACCCCCACTCTCACCTACTACTCTGGAGAGGATACTTTCCTGGATAAATTCAAGATGGTATTGCTCACCGGTCTCTATCCCTTTATCTTCATTTCCTCCTATAGGAATTAAGGTGCCTTTTAAAGCCATAATTAATACTTTATAGGATGTAAAAATACAGCTATTGTTATAAAAAATGTCATATATTTATGAAATTACGTAGAACTTATCAAACTCATTTTAACAGCTATAATAGTATTTCGGGGCTAGTTTCCAAAATTTAATTCCTGGATTAAGAACCATAAAATATAAGGTCATGAAAATAAGAGAAATAAATGCAATGAGGGGACCAAATTTCTGGTCAATTCGCCGTCACAGATTAATTGTTATGGTTCTGGATTTGGAGGAAATGGAAGAATTGCCCACCAATAAAATAGATGGTTTTGCAGATCGTATACGTGAAATGTTTCCAAGTATGTACTCCCACAGATGTTCAGAAGGATGTGAAGGAGGTTTTTTTATGCGGGTAGATGAAGGAACATGGATGGGTCATGTAATAGAGCATATAGCCCTTGAAATCCAAACCCTGGCCGATATGGATACCGGATTCGGAAGAACAAGAGGTTATGGGGAGAAAGGGGTATACAACGTTGTTTTTTCATATATAGAAGAATCTGTAGGCAGATATGCGGCTAAAGCCGCCGTTCGTATTTGTGAAGCGTTAATTGCCGCTGAGCCCTATGATCTGGAAGATGACATCCAGCGCATGCGTGAACTTAGGGAATCTGAACGACTTGGGCCAAGTACCGGATCTATTGTCTTGGAGGCTCAAAGCCGGGGCATACCATGGATACGATTAAATAAGTATTCCCTGGTACAGCTGGGTTATGGTGCCAATCAGAAAAGAATACAGGCCACAGTTACTAGTGAGACGAGCAGTATAGGAGTTGAATTAGCCTGTGACAAAGAAGACACCAAATATCTTTTAGAACAGGCGGAGGTTGAAGTCCCACGAGGTGATATCATCAGCAGAGAAAGCGGATTAGAAGATGCTTGCCGGTATGTGGGTTATCCGCTGGTTATAAAACCTATTGACGGTAATCACGGAAGAGGAATTACAGTAGATATCAATAATTATGAAGATGCGCTTGAGGCATTTAAAATAGCCAAAGAAGTATCAAGAAGGGTAATCGTTGAGAAGTATATTACAGGCGAGGATTACCGCCTTTTGGTTATTAACAACAACTTTGTTGCCGCAGCAAAGCGTACCCCGGCTCATGTCATAGGCGATGGTAAATCTTCCATAGCTGAATTGGTTGAGGAAGTGAATAAAGATCCTCGAAGGGGATATGGCCATGAGAAAGTGCTTACGGCAATAACAATAAATGATCTTACAAAAACGATTATTGCTGATGCAGGTTATACTGTAGACTCGGTCTTAAAAGAAGGAGAACGACTAATTTTAAAGGATACGGCCAATCTAAGTACCGGAGGAACCGCAGAAGATGTGACAGATATTGTTCATCCCGCCAATGTTTCCATGGCTGAAAGGATTTCTAAGATCATAGATCTCGATATATGCGGAATTGATGTTATGACCAGTGATATAAGTCAGCCACTTTCTGATACAGGCGGGGCGGTTTTAGAAGTAAATGCAGGTCCTGGTTTCAGGATGCACCTGGCTCCCACAACGGGATTGCCAAGAAACGTTGCTGCTCCCGTAGTTGATAAATTATTTCCACAAAAAGGTGATACCGGAAGAATACCTATTGTAGCCATTACCGGAACCAACGGCAAGACTACTACGAGCAGGCTTATTGCACATATCGCCAAAATGAATGGGCAAAGGGTGGGTTACACCACAAGTGATGGCGTTTATATTCAAAACAGGATGTTGATGAAAGGAGACTGTACAGGCCCTGCCAGTGCCGAGTTTGTGCTCAAAGACCCCACAGTGAATTTTGCTGTACTGGAATGTGCACGGGGTGGATTATTAAGAGCCGGATTAGGTTTTAAAAAATGTGATGTTGCTATTGTTACCAATGTTTCGGCAGATCATTTGGGTTTAAAAGGGATACATACAGTAGAACAACTAGCCAGGGTTAAGGCAGTGATACCGGAAACGGTATTACCGGACGGCTATGCTATCTTAAATGCCGATGATGATTTGGTTTATGAAATGCGGAGAAACATAAATTGCAATCTTGCGCTGTTCTCCATGGATGAAAATAACCCTAGGATTCAAGCCTTACAAAGAATTGGGGGAATAACTGCCATTTATGAGAATGGCTTTGTAACCCTTTGCAGAGGTGAGTGGAAAATGCGGTTGATGAAAGCAGAAAATATTCCATTGACCTATGGAGGGAAGGCTCGTTTTATGATACAAAATATACTTCCTGCCGTAATAGCTGCGAACGTTCAGGGCATTAGTATTGAAGATACAAAAGCGGCTTTAGAGACCTTTATCCCATCTGCTTCAAGTACTCCAGGGCGATTAAATCTGTTTAAGTTTAACAACTTCAATATTTTGTTGGATTATGCACATAATCCTGCAGGCATGCGTGCACTTCAAAAGTTTACAGACAATCTTGAAGCTACTGTAAAAGTTGGAATTATAGCGGGCATAGGTGATCGTAGGGAGGAAGATAATAATGAAATGGGCAGCATTGCTGCAGAAATGTTCGATGAGATTATTATCAGACAGGATAAAAATTTGAGAGGTAAATCGGAGAAGGACCTGATCAATATGCTGGATGCGGGAATTAAAAAACAGGATCCCAATAAAAAAACTACCATTATTCCTTCAGAAAAAGAAGCTATTACCCATGCGGTAGCTCATGCAGAAAAAGGATCTCTTATTGTGCTTTGTAGTGATGTAGTTCCGGATGCGTTAGAGCTGGTAAAGCAACTAAAAGATCAGGATGCTAATGGTGAATTGGCCTAGTCAAATCCTTAGCCTTTATTGAAAACTAAAATCTTGTTGTCAGACAATCTTTTTGCCATGCTTGCGAATTGACCTAAATAATGGTTTAATTCTGTAAGTAAACTTAAAAATAATAGACTCTAAAATTGTAGCCATAGTAGTTATCCATTTCTAAAATAGTAGACTTATGAAAAAATTTTTTAGCAATCTTTTTAAAAAGAAAAAAACAGATGAATTTGATGAAGTTCCCATAGGGGTTTGTCCTAATTGCTGGGGAGATCAGGAATACGGCAACATTGTACGTGAAAAATTTAAAGATGCCCAGATAGATGTTAATAACAGAGAACGCAAGTATGCTTTTATACAAGACTTTGTTGTCACCCATTTAGACGGAATAAAACTAAAAAGTGCAGTACACGGTACCGAATGCCCTAGCTGTAAAGTAATATATAAAGAAGAAGAATCTAAATCCTAAACAAGCCAACATGTCAAATCAACTCACCAAAATTACGGAACAACACTGTTCCAACCCTCCTGCCAAATACAATGATCTAAAAGTTTTGTTCCTTAACTGCACGCTAAACAGAACACCCGTACTCTCACATACTGAGGGGCTGATAGGTGTAGCTCAGCGTATTTTTGAAGCAAATGGAGTAGCTACAAAAGTAATCCGGCCTGTTGATTATACTATTCCTGCCGGACTGGGCCTGGATATGTCTAAAACCCCGGAATGGGACAAAGATGACTGGCCCATGCTACAAAAAGAAGTAGATGCATGTGATATATTAATACTATGCACTTCTGTTTGGCTGGGAGAAAAATCTTCAGTATGTAACAGGGTACTCGAGCGGATGTATGGTTATACGCATTTGTTTAATGAAAAAGGACAATATAGAGACTATGGCAAAGTAGGTGCCACCCTGATTACAGGAAACGAAGACGGGGTAAAACACTGTGCAATGAATATACTTTTTTCACTTTCTCATATTGGTTATACCGTACCTCCGCAGGCAGATGCCGGCTGGATGGGTGAAGCAGGGCCTGGACCTTCCTACAGGGATGAAGGCTCCGGTGGCCCGGAGAACGACTTTACAAATAGAAATACAACTTTCCTTGTTTGGAATTGTCTGCATCTTGCCCGAATGCTAAAAGACAATGGAGGTATTCCGGCACACGGCAACCAGCCTGATGAGTGGGCTGCAGGATGCAAGGCAGGGTTTGACAGCCCTGAGCACAAAAGATAATCCGGTTATGGAAAAAATGATGTATCTGCTGGCCCAGTACCTTGCTGCAGCTGGTATAAGTTTTTTAGAGAAAGAACAGGATGATAGTCAAACAAATCTTGGCTTCTCTATTGAAAAAAGTAGTATGTATTCCAGACCCTTAAGTGACAAAGGAGATACATTATCTGTAAACTATAGAAAGTTTGCTTTGGAATGGAATTCAAATGGCTCATCAGATACATTGCGATTGGACAGTACCACCCATGCAGAAGTTTTAATATGGATAGTAAAGATGTCTCTTAAGGCCGAAATAAATCAGCGATATGAATATTCCTTCCATTATGAAAGTCCTTACGCAATTAAAGATAACTTTATCTTTAAAATTTTGGATGCCCAAAGACTTGAGGAATTATTAGCATTGCGGGTATTGTCCCAGACAGTTCTGGAGTCATTTTTAAAGGAACATAAATTAAATTCAGAAATTCGGATATGGCCCCACCATTTTGACACAGGCGCTTATGCCATTTATGACAATATGTCGAATGAAGCAGTAGGCTTAGGTCTTGCCGTTCCCGATACTTTATGCAACGAGCATTATTTTTATATCAGCGGATATCACGATCATAGTATAGTGGACACTGCAGATTTTAAAGCATTATCCCTTGGCACATGGGTAACAAGCGGATTTAACGGCGCGATCTTACCTGCCGAAGGGTTAGACAAAAATGCTGGTTTAAATTTTTTTTCTGAAGCATTCGCCCAATATAAAAACAACTTGAACTAGCTACAGGTTTTTGATCTAATTAGTACCCTCTTTGATCTAATTAGTACCCTCAAAATAGATAAAAGATAGTTGGATGACATGCTTTATTTTTAGGACCATAGAAGTTAATTAAGAAAATCTTTCCCCACTTTAAGATTCTAACTGACAAATATCATGTTTTAAGACAATTTTAATTTAGAGTTTTGTAATGGCAAATTATGTTCAATTTTGATTCACGTTTGTCATAAATTAAATCTTACAATGACAAATGTCCATTCTTTTCATATTCCCGTAATGGGGATAGGCTTCACTATAGACACCCCTTTAAAAGTTTCCCGGTTTGGCATAGACTCCGTTATTTCCTTAGTTGATGACATTCTTATTGAAAAATTAAGGAAGATGTATTGTGCTAAATTCGAGCATCCCTATTCAGAGATTACTGAAAATATGGACGATTTTCGGGCAAAAAGAATCACTGCCTATCTTGATCTGATTTATGAAGAGAGTCTAAGAAAATTCGAGGAACTTAAAAATGTTACCGCTGACTCGGCTACTGAACTCAAGAATTATTTTTCAATGCTACCGGATGCGTCAGGTTTAAAAAAGGAATTCCAGAATTTAACCAAGGACTCATTTAATTTGCAGGAAATCAAGACGTGGGCAAAGGATAATCTTACTATGGGTAGTATTGATGTCAACATTATGACTAAAGTTGATAAAGAAAATTACCGCAAAAAAATAAAATTACCTTCCGAATACAATGACGCCCATGCGGCTCTACGGGGCTATGCGAACAGTGTTCTCAATTCTTCTCTGGTGCTCTCTGCAGGAATGAACCCAAGATTATATACCTATTTGGAGCAATTCGAAGATTTCTACCCTGATGAAAATGGAATCATCAAAAAGAAAATCGTACTTAAAGTAAGTGATTACCGTTCAGCTCTGATTCAGGGTAAATTCCTGGCCAAAAAAGGATTGTGGGTATCAGAATATAGAATTGAATCCGGGCTAAATTGTGGCGGACATGCGTTTGCAACCGATGGTTTTCTTATGGGCCCTATCCTGAATCAATTTAAAGAAGAAAAAGAAAACCTGATACAATCGGTTTATGAGATTTTGGTTAAAGCTTTAGTTCAAAAAAATAGAATTGTTCCAAAATCAATCTTGCCATTAAAAATTACGGCTCAAGGTGGCGTTGGCACTAATGAGGAACACAACTTTCTTCTAAATCATTATAAGGTGGATTCCGTTGGCTGGGGAACACCATTTCTTTTGGTACCCGAAGCAACAACTGTTGACAAGTCGACTATTGAAAAATTGGTCGAGGCCAAAGAAGACGATTTGTATCTAAGTAATATTTCCCCCCTGGGTATTCCCTTTCACAGCTTAAAAGGAAATACAAAAGATTTGGAAAAAGCTGAATTGATTGAAAAGGGGAGACCAGGAAGCTCGTGTCCGAAAAAATTTGTCGCCATGAACAAAGATTTTTTGGATACAGGAATTTGTACGGCATCCAGGCAATACCAGCATTTAAAAATAAAGGAGTTAGACAAGCAGGAACTTGCTGTTGAAGACTATGAGTACGAATACAACAAAATAACTGAAAAATCCTGCACCTGTGTAGGTTTGGGAACTTCAGCCCTACTCGCATATGGTCTTGATACAAAGACTGAAGGTCCAGGTGTTTCGGTCTGCCCTGGTCCAAATATGGCCTACTTTGCCAAAACCATGAAACTGAATGAAATGATAGACCACATTTACGGAAAGACTAATGTGATAACGAGGATTGATCGCCCGCACATGTTCATTAAAGAACTCCATATTTATTTAGATTATCTTCAAGCCCGTATTGCCGAATCCAGATTTGAAGTAACCGATAAACAAAGGAAGTATTTATTGACATTTGCCGGCAACTTAAATGATGGAATAACCTATTATCAGGAATTATTCAGCAACTTAAAAAAAGAATTTAGCGAGTCCAAAGCGCAAATATTATTGCTTTTGGAAGAAGGTAGAAAATCTCTAAACAACTTTATTCAAGAAATTGAAAGCCTGGAAAATAACCTGGCCACTTCGTAACCGGCTATATTCAAAAGGGAGTCAAAATGACTCCCTTTTCCATTGTACTAAGTTTTGTACTTCTTTTTTTCCTAGTTAGTGTATTTTCTGACCGAGTTCCAATTAGTTCTCTTGCTCGCTTGAAAGCTCGAAAAAAAGAAAGATCCTTTTGTTTTTGTGCTTTTATTTGAATGTCTCATGTTTTGTTTTTATTATTTATTAGAAACATTAAGACGCAAAGACATTTAGAACGTTACAGTAAACCTGACAAATTATAACAACTTTAACAACTCTTGGAAAAGGCTATCAAAACGGCTAATGAACAAATTAAATCAGTTTGTGAAACCTATTCCATACTAAACAACCAGCTACCATCTTCTAACCACTTGCTGTCAATAGCTTTTAGTGCCCCTGCTAAATCAAAGGCCTTAAGGTAATTTTCTACAAGTGTATGAAAATGGAGATCATTAGCTGGTAAAGCAATTCCTATTGGTTCTATATTCAAAGGACGCTCGAGAGTTACCAAATCTTTACCCTGGTTGCGCATAATAGTAATTACACAAATAGGGTAATCTGCTACCATTGCATCTACCTGATCACTCAGTACCATGGCAATACCTTCATCATAATTATTAACTGGTATGGACTGTGCTTTAGGCATATATTTTCTAACAAAGGCCTCACTGGTAGATCCCTTTAAACAACTTATTTTATAGGCTTCATTATTGGCTTCTTCGGTCCCCTTTAATTTAGACAAGACCGCTGATTTTGCAAGAATTGATTTGCCGGAAACTGTATAAGGCCCTGCAAACATTGCTTTTACACTTCGTTCAGAGGTAACAGTCATTCCAGACATAACCGCATCTATTTTACCAGCTTGTAAAGCAGGTAAGAGTTCTGAAAAAGGCATTTCTACTGTCGTTAATTTTACGCCAATACCATTTGCCAAGATATTGGCCAGGTCCACTTCAAAGCCCATTAATTCGCCAGACTTGGCTTTCATATTATAGGGTGGTTGTTTTCCCGTAAGACCAATTCTGATTTCTCCGTTTTTTAAAATTTTATTAAGTGTCTTTTGTCCAGTGACCGGAACGGCCATTGAAATAAAAAACAATAAAATAAATGTTGTATAAATTTTTTTCATAGTCTATAGTTTTAAGTTGATTGCAAAAGTTATTAAGTTGATGAAGATAGTGCTTATTCTTGCACAACCAAAAAAGCTTGTGAGTACCCATTAAAATAAAAAAAGTTAGAGCACTGCTATAGATTTATTAAGTGCAAGACATGTACGACTAAGGTGTATTATTACCTACAAGGCTCCGCCTTGAAAACTGATCGGGATTAACTGACGTTGTTCCCTACAAGGCTCCGCCTTGAAAATTGATCGGGATTAACTAACGTTGTTCCCTACAAGGCTCCGCCTTGAAAATTGATCGGGATTAACTTACGTTGTTCCCTACAAGGCTCCGCCTTGAATACTAATAGGGATTAACTAGAGTTGTTCCCTACAAGGCTCCGCCTTGAATACTGATCGGGATTAACTAGCGTTGTTCCCTACAAGGCTCCGCCTTGAAAGTAAAAATCCCAAACTTACAAATTCAATAAAGCTTGATTTGCCGTTTGGAATTTTTACTTATTCGTGACCCCGGAGGGATTCAAACCCCCAACCCTCAGAGCCGAAATCTGATGCGCTATTCAGTTGCGCCACGGGGCCTTTAGTTCAGCGAGCGCAATTTACGCAAAAAGAGCTACTTGGTGCTAATAAAATACGTTCAATTGGTATTTTATTTTTACATTTAGGACAGACTCCAAAATCATTGGCGCCTAATTTTTCGAGGTTATGCCTTAATCCAGTGAGACGTTCTCTGGCTTTAGCAAGAGCTGCATCCATAACCCCCTTATTGTTTATTGCATCCATACGCGACACTCTACCAATAGCATTATCCGGAGAAATGGGTTGAGACAATTCTTCGTATTGCTTTATCCTATTTTCAGTGCGAGCAATATCCGCTTCAAAGTGTTCACGAATTTTTTCAACATTCATATTAAACTAAGTCAGTTTAGCACGAACTATTCCGGAAATTGTTTTTCCGTCTGCTTGGCCGGCTAATTGTTTGGATACCATACCCATAACTTTTCCCATATCTTTCATGCCACTGGCACCAGAACTTTTAATAATCTCTATAACAACCTTTTCTATCTCATCCACACTTAGTTGAGTCGGTAAAAATTTTTCAATTACCGCCACCTGGGCCAATTCGGGTTCTGCAAGATCTTCTCTTCCTTGTTCCTTAAAAATAGCTGCGCTGTCTTTCCGCTGTTTTACAAGCTTTTGTATTATTTTAATTTCATCAGTATCAGACATTTCACCTCCGGCCCCCTTTTCGGTTTGCGCAAGCAGTAATGCAGATTTGATTGCCCTTAACGACTCCAGCGCTATAGCATCTTTGGCCTTCATTGCTGCTTTAATTTCTTCCATCACTTTATTCTGTAAGCTCATATTTGCAAGGATTTTAGAAGCGACAAGATAAAAAAAATAAACCCGAAAAAGTAATGAATTTTCGGGTCTATTCTAAGTTTGGGCATATTACCCCGTAATCTGACTAATCCACATTATCATGTAAAAAGGAGTTGTTAGAACGCAGCTGAATTTCATCATTACTATCTTCACTTAAAGTGGTTCTTGAGACTTTACCTTCTTTGGGGTTTTCATTTAAATCTATCCCCTGACGTTTATAAGCAGGTTCCTTTTCAATTTCATCAATATTGTTGACGCTATTCTGGAACTTATAATTAAAATCTTTCAGTTTTCTCCTGCGCTCATCCGCCCTTTCTCTGAGTATTTCTTCAATTGGAGTATTCATTGGGTCTCCGTCATTGGTTTCAACTACATCTTTCTCAGCAACGGTCTTTCTCTCGAAAACCAATTCATCTTCTACCAGTTTAGGTTCAAATTCCTCTGCTTTGGATTTTGCACCGGTTAACTTATTTTCCAATTCCATATAGTCATCAAGACTATAGCGGGTCTCTCCTTCTTTGTTGTATTCTAAAACAGGAATTACCTCTATATGTTCATTAACGTCAAGATCATTTATGTTTTCATCCAGACTGAACGTAATTACATTTTCATTCTCTTCTTCTTCCGAATCGGTCAAAGGCATATCAAAATGTAGCGCTATCTGTTCCTTTTCATCTGTTTTACCGGCTAATACTTCAGGGTCAATTACCTCAATATCTTTCAAGTCCTTTTTAGAATCGATTATTATGAAATCTTCTTTTGAAACTTCTTCTGCTATTACCTCTTCATAGAAAACGTTAAAATTTTTGATATAATTGGTTGTCGGAATAAGATCTAAAGTTTCTTCCTCCTCTAAGGAGTGTTTTATTATTGGCTCAAAAACTTCCTCCTCCTCTTCTAAGTGGTACACG
Source organism: uncultured Eudoraea sp. (assembly GCA_965366915.1). Lineage (GTDB taxonomy): Bacteria > Bacteroidota > Bacteroidia > Flavobacteriales > Flavobacteriaceae > Eudoraea. Next base: position 12,301 of record CBDUGN010000014.1, read on the forward strand.
ACATTTTCATCACTCAAATCTTGCTCCGCTTTTTGCTCATCTTCAAGAGTGTGAATAATCTTTTTGGTTTCAGTATTTACAATTTCATCTTGCTGGTCCATATTAAAACCTGTCGCAATTACGGTTACGGCTATTGCCTCTCCCAGGTTTTCATCTTCGCCCACGCCCATAATAATGTTAGCTCCATGACCTGCCTCAATTTGAATATGATCATTAATTTCACCTATTTCATCAATAGTAATCTCCTGGGATCCGGAAACAATAAGCAATAATACGTTTTTAGCTCCCGTAATCTTATTATCATTTAATAACGGAGAATCCAGTGCTTTCATAATGGCTTCCTGTGCTCTTGCTGAGCCCGATGACATGGATGAACCCATGATAGCCGTGCCACTGTTTGAAAGAACTGTTTTGGCATCACGTAAGTCAATATTCTGCGTATAATGGTGGGTAATCACTTCGGCAATTCCCCTGGCAGCTGTTGCAAGTACTTCATCTGCTTTTGAAAAACCTGCTTTAAATCCTAAATTTCCATAAACTTCCCTTAATTTATTATTATTGATAACAATTAAAGAGTCTACATTAGAGCGAAGCTTTTCAATCCCAATTTGCGCTTGTTGGCATCTCATTTTACCTTCAAACTGAAATGGCATAGTAACAATCCCCACAGTAAGGACATCCATTTCTTTAGCTTGTTTAGCGATAACAGGTGCTGCTCCGGTACCTGTTCCACCTCCCATACCGGCTGTAATGAAAATCATTTTAGTGGTATTATCAAGCATTTGCTTGATTTCCTCCATGCTCTCAAGGGCCGCTTGCTCACCTACTTCAGGGTTTGCGCCAGCTCCGAGTCCTTCCGTAAGAGAAACACCTAATTGTATTTTATTAGGGACAGGGCTATTTTGCAAAGCCTGTGAATCAGTATTACAAATCACAAAGTCTACTCCATTTATTCCGGCCTGAAACATGTGATTTATGGCATTACTACCACCGCCTCCAACGCCAATTACTTTAATTACATTACTTTGATTTTTGGGTAAATCAAAAGCTATATTTTCAAATTCGGTATTCTTGCTCATGTTTTTTGTGTTTCTTGTTATTACGTGCTACTATTTAGGTTTACTCTGCGTTATCTAAAAAATCTTTAAGTTTTTCTGACCAAATGTCAAATACAGATTTTCTTTCCCCTTTTGACTTTTGGTTAACTCTTCCCTCAGGATGGCCTTCTAAAACCAATTCTTCTTCATTTTTAGCCTCTTCACTGTAAATAGGATTCTTTGCTTTATTCTCAATTGCATTCATCAGTAATCCTACAGCGGTTGCATATAGAGGACTGGCTATTTCCTGATCGGAATCCCCTGCTAAATGCTCGTTCGGGTATCCAATTCGTGTATCCATACCTGTAATATATTCCACCAGCTGTTTTAAATGTTTTAACTGGCTGCCACCCCCGGTCAGTACAATCCCGGCGATTAGTTTTTTCTTTTGCTCCTCGTGACCGTAATTTTTAATTTCAACATATACCTGCTCAACAATCTCAACTACCCTTGCATGTATGATTTTGGAAAGGTTTTTTAGCGTAATCTCTTTTGGCTCCCTTCCTCGCAATCCGGGAATAGAAACAATTTCATTGTCCTTGTTTTCCCCGGGCCATGCAGAACCAAATTTCATTTTGAGTAGCTCTGCTTGTTTCTCTATTATTGAACAGCCTTCTTTTATGTCTTCTGTTATAACATTCCCGCCAAAAGGAATTACTGCGGTATGTCTAATTATACCGTCTTTAAAAATAGCCAGGTCTGTTGTCCCACCACCGATATCAATTAATGCAACTCCTGCTTCTTTTTCCTCCTGGCTGAGTACCGCATCTGAAGATGCCAGGGGTTCTAAGGTAATATTTCCCAGGTCCAGGCCTGCACTTTTTATACATCTGCCAATGTTTTTAATAGATGAAACCTGACCAACAACTACATGGAAATTAGCTTCAAGCCTGCCTCCATACATTCCTATAGGCTGTTTTATTTCTGCCTGGCCGTCTACCTTATATTCCTGAGGTAATACATGGATAATTTCTTCTCCTGGTAACATGACCAATTTATATACCTGGTTACAAAGTTTATCCAGATCGTCTTCGTTGATCACTTCTTCAGAGTTGGCCCTAGTAATATAATCGCTATGCTGAAGGCTCCTAATATGTTGCCCCGCGATCCCAACGACAACGGAACCTATTTTTAAACCAGAATCGGCTTCTGCCTGTTCAACAGCCTGCTGAATAGACTTTATGGTTTGTGTTATATTATTTACCACACCCCGATGCACACCAAGGCTTTTTGACCTGCCAATGCCCAAGACCTCTATTTTGCCATATTCGTTTTCTTTTCCGATTATGGCAACAATTTTTGTAGTACCTATATCTAATCCAACTGAATAATTACTCTGTTCCATATTAATTTAAATTTTGGTGCACACTACCTGATTATTAAATTCTAAGCTTACTATGTTATAGTTTTCCAATGTTTTGTCTTTGGCAGCTTTAGTATAAAAAGCCTTAAAATTGTTGAACTTCTGCTCCAAATTCTCCACATCCCCTAAATTCACTACAAAATTTTCTACTCGGAATTTCAATTGATAATTATCTTCATGCTCAATATGAATTCCGATTACATTTTTTCTTAAAAAGTCGTCCCTGTTTATGAATTTTAATATCACATAAACGTCTTCTAAACTTTTACCAGTAATATTGCCCGTTATGATTGGTACTCTTGCTGAGTGATTCCTGGATAATGGCATATTTTTACCTTCCTTATCCAGGTAGAATTTCGTCTTCCCCTCTACACGTCCGATTGGCTGCCGTTGTAAAATTTTTGATGTAAGCTCACCATCTATAGTAAGATAAACTTGGGCACTTCTTACCATTTCATTGGTCTCTATGACCTTTTCTATAGTATCCAAATCTAATTTTTCTTTGGGCATGTTTTTAATGATCCCATAATTTTGTATTAACAATTTATTAACCATTGCTTGTGTTAGGTATAGATTGTTCTCTCCAATGAATTTAAGGGAGATCTCTTCTACCCTTCTTGAATCGCTTCTATGATCTGAAAACGCATAAATACCTGTAATACAGATCATTAGACCAACTAACTTGATGTAGTTCCAATTAATTTTCATGTTCGAGTTCTTGTTCTATTTTTGATATTTCCAATCCAATATCGCCGGCACCCATAGTAACCAACACCTCTGGTTTTTGCCTTTTTATTTCGGCTATCAGATCAGCTTTTTGTATTAATTTTTTATTCGGATTTTTTATTTTACCCATCAGCCATTCAGAATTCACTCCAGCCATTGGTTTTTCTCTTGCCGGATAAATATCCAGTAACAAAACACTATCAAATTGTGAAAGACTAAGCGCAAAATCATCAGCGAAATCTCTTGTCCTGGAAAATAAATGTGGTTGGAAAACTACTAGTGTTTTTTTGCTAGCATGCATCTCTGAGATGGCATCATATACAGCATTTATTTCTGTTGGATGGTGTGCATAATCATCTATAAAGACAAAATTTACATTCTTTATACGATATGAAAATCTCCGTTGCACTCCCTTAAAGGTTTCTAATGCTTTAACAAGAAGACTAGGTGGGGGACCAATCTGTATTGCCATCGCAAAAGCAACTAAACCATTAAGTAAGTTGTGCTTTCCTGGTTTGTTAAACTTAACCCCTTTAAGGGTAGTGTCTGGAGTTTCCAAATCAAATATGTAGGCGCCATGTATTATTTTTAAATTTCTAATGCAATAATCCGAATCATCATCTATTCCATAGGTTATTCCTTCTAAGGGAAGTCCATTCCTAATAAACAGTTTACCACCTGGCTTTAGCTTATCCACAAATTCCTTAAAAGAATTTCTTAGTTCCATACTGTCACCATAAATATCCAAATGATCGGCGTCCATAGAAGTAATGCAAGCAATATCCGGTGCTAACCGTAAAAATGAACGATCGTATTCATCGGCTTCGACAACGGAATATTCACTGCCTCCGAACCAAAAATTACTATTAAAGTCTTCAGAAATACCCCCTAGAAACGCTGTAACGGGCGTACCTGTTTCCCTTAATAAATGTGCAAGAATACTACTTGTCGTTGTTTTACCGTGTGTCCCGGCAACTGCAAAACAAAAAGTATCTCTAGTAATTATTCCCAATACTTCAGATCGTTTTTTTATTTCAAAACCTCGGGAAGTAAAATAATTGAACTCTTTGTGGTCACCAGGTATTGCCGGAGTGTAGACAACCAGGGTATCCTCTTCATTTTTATATTCTGCAGGAATTTCAGAGATATCATCTGTATAATGTACGTCAATTCCTAAATTGGAAATCTCTCGGGTCAACGGAGTCTCTGTTTTGTCATAACCTGCTACATTTTTTTTGAGCAGCTTAAAATATCTCGCAAGAGCAGACATACCAATACCTCCAATACCGATAAAATAAATGTTATGTATGTCTTTTATCCTCATATTAATTTTGCAGTAATTGTTCTATTTCATCTACAATTTTCTTAGTAGCATCGGGCAGTGCCAGAGCTTTGATATTTTCACTCAATAATTTCTTCCGTTCATCAGATTTGTTAAGATCTGAAAAAACGACCTCAAATTTGTCCGCCAATTCTTTCTCCTCCACCATTAATGCAGCTTGTTTTAAAACAAGACTTCTCGCATTTTTGGATTGATGGTCTTCTGCAACATTTGGTGAAGGAATAAAAATTACCGGCTTGCCAACTATGCATAATTCGGAAACCGAACTCGCTCCGGCCCTTGAAATTATTATGTCTGAAGCGGAATAGGCAAAATTCATTTTATTCAAAAAATCGTATACTTTCACATCTTCAGAGTGATATTTTTTATACTCTTTATAGTACCCCCGGCCGCATTGCCAAACAAGTTGAATTCCTAATCCTTCAAAGAACTTCAATTCCTTTTCTATAAGTTGATTTATTCTTAGTGCACCCAAACTACCTCCCAGGACCAGCAGCGTTGTTTTTTCCGGATTCAAACCAAAAAACTCATATGCCTCATTAATATGCTGTAAGGGATTTATCAAATCTGCTCTTACAGGATTTCCTGTTTTAACAATTTTATCTGTTGGGAAAAATCTTTCCATATCGTCATAAGCAACGCAAATTTTTGCTGCGCTTTTAGCCAATAATTTATTCGTTATCCCTGCATATGAATTCTGCTCCTGCAATACGCAAGGGATTCCTTTTCTCACAGCCATTTTTAATACAGGGCCACTGGCAAATCCTCCTGTGCCAATTACCACATTGGGTTTAAACTTTGCTACTATTTTTCCTGCACTAATCAAACTACTTATTAATTTAAATGGGAACATTAAATTTCTTAATGTCAATTTTCTTTGAATTCCACTAATCCATAACCCTTCAATCTTGTATCCTGCCTTTGGAACTTTTTCCATTTCCATCCTATCCTTTGCTCCTACAAATAAAAATTCCGCATTCGGATGTCTTAATTTTAATTCATCTGCTATGGCGATTGCCGGGTAAATATGTCCTCCTGTTCCACCGCCAGATAATATAAACCTATAGTTGTCCACTTAGCACTTCTAAGGGGTTAGTATCGTCTACATCAGATTTCTTAACATCAACCGTTTTGAATTTCCTGCTTGCACTCAATACAATTCCAATTGCCAGACAAGTCATCCAAATTGATGTTCCTCCACTACTAATGAGGGGTAAAGTCTGACCGGTTACAGGAAATAATTCTACTGCTACTGCCATATTAATAAGCGCTTGAAAAACAATGGGCAAACCAACACCAACTACTAATAATTTGCCAAATACAGTCTCATTTGAATTCGCTACAACTACAATTCTGAATAACAAAAGCATATAAAAAAACATTAGAACAAATCCTCCGACCAAGCCGTATTCCTCAATAATAATGGCATAAATAAAATCTGATGAACTCTGAGGCAGGAAATTTTTCATTACACTTTTCCCTGCGCCATTTCCCACAATTCCGCCACTGGCGATTGCAATTTTGGCTTTTTCTATCTGGTAGTCGGCTTCAGTATCGGCCGGATCCCAAAAACTTTCAACCCTGTTCATCCAGGTGTCGACTCTGTTTGGAAAAAGATCTGGATAAGCTTTTGCGGTAAGAATAAAAATGGTAAGTATTACCAAACCAGTGCCAACTATCCCTGAAAGATATTTTAATGGATAACCCCCTAAAAAGCAAAGTACGAGCACCATAAAAAATAAAATGGCTGCCGTAGAGAAGTTAGCCGGTAAAATTAAAATTGTGACAATAAAAACGGGAAGCCACAAGGGCACCAGACTTTCACTGAAAGTGATTGCTTTATCTTTAATTTTGGTAAGGTATCTCGCCACATAGATCATAAGTACCACTGCTGCGAGATTTGAGGTTTGAAAAGTAATTCCAACCAATGGAAGGCGTATCCACCTACTTGCATTTGCACCCTCTATTGTAGTCCCCTGGGCCAGAGTATATACTAATAGAACCAGGACAATAGGCAGAGCAATAATAGATAAGCCCTTAAAAAAATGAGTTGGTATTTTGTGAACCCCATAGATAATTCCAAAGCCTAAAAACAATAACATTCCATGTTTGACCAAATGCCCAATTGTTGTGCCATTACCTACTACATAAACCAGATTGCTACTGGCGCTGTAAACAGGTAAAAATGAAAAAAGGGCCAGGAGGGCAACTACGCCCCATATGGCTTTATCTCCTTTTATATTTCCAAAAAACCTGGACATTTTTACAAGTTTTTTATTGCTTCTTTAAATTGATTTCCCCTGTCTTCATAATTTTTAAAAAGATCAAAACTGGCACATGCAGGAGATAGCAAAACGGTATCTCCCCGTTCTGCAATTTTATACGCTACTTTTACCGCTTCACTCATCGCATAAGTCTCCACTAACAGATCCACCACATTACCAAAAGCATATTTAATTTTGGAATTATCCATACCCAGGCAAATTATAGCCTTTACCTTTTCCCGTACTAAAGGCATAAGAATTTTATAATCATTCCCTTTATCTACTCCACCTACAATCCATACAACAGGAGTGTTCATGCTCTCCAAAGCATAATAAGTAGCATTTACATTAGTCGCCTTTGAATCATTTATGTATTGTACATGATGAATTTTCAAAACCTTTTCCAAGCGGTGTGCAGCTCCCTGAAAATTCTGAATACTTTCGCGGATAGTATCCTTCCGAATACCAACCAATTTTGCAACGGTTGATGCCGCCATTGTATTTTTAAGGTTGTGTAAACCTTCTAATGCCAAAGAATCTGCTTCCATTTCAATTGTCTTATTTTCTGTACTAATTAATATTCTATCATTCTCTAACCATGCCCCTTCACTAAGTTTATTAGTTATGCTAAAAGGCAATAATTTTGATCTAATTGGGTTGTTCTCCAGCCATCCTATAATTACCGGGTCATCAGAATCATAAATCAAACTGTCACCGTTATCCTGGTTTTGCACAATCCTGAATTTCGAAGACACATAGTTTTCAAAAGAATGATCATACCTATCTAAATGATCTGGTGTAATATTTGTTATTACCGCTATATTTGGCTTAAAATCCACTATTCCATCTAATTGAAAACTGCTTATTTCAAGCACATAGTAATCATAATCGTGTTCCGCTACCATTTTGGCAAAACTGTCACCAATGTTACCTGCCATTCCCACATTTAAGCCTCCCTTTTTTAATATGTGATAGGTAAGCATTGTAGTAGTGGTTTTTCCATTGCTGCCTGTAATTCCAATTATTTTGGCATCAGTATATCTGGCAGCAAACTCAATCTCTGAAATTACCGGAACACCTTTAGTAACAAGCTTTTTTACCAGTGGTGTTGTCTCCGGAATGCCAGGACTTTTCATTACAACATCGGCTTTTAGAATTTCCTCTTCCGAATGCTGTTGTTCCTCCCAATCAATCTCAAAATGTTCAAGAACGTTTTTATATTTTTTTTTAATCTTCCCCTTATCTGAGACAAATACCCTGTAATCCTTTTTTTTTGCCAGAATAGCTGTTCCTACCCCACTTTCGCCAGCCCCGAGTACAACTATTAATTTCATTATCTCACTTTCAGTGTCACAATTGTAATTATGGCCAATAGAATTCCTACAATCCAAAACCTTGTGACTATTTTACTTTCGTGATACCCCTTTTTTTGATAATGGTGGTGTAAGGGCGCCATTAAAAAAATTCGTTTCCCTTCACCAGATTTGTTTTTGGTGTATTTGAAATAACCAACCTGTAACATCACTGAAATGGACTCTGCAAAGAATATTCCGCATAGAATTGGAATCAACAACTCTTTTCTTACAATTAATGCAATTACTGCTATGACACCCCCTATCGTAAGACTTCCAGTGTCGCCCATAAACACTTGAGCAGGAAATGCGTTGTACCATAAAAAACCTACCAAAGCTCCTACAAAAGCGGCAATGAATACCAAAAGCTCACCGGCCTTTGGTATGTACATGATATCCAGGTATTCGGAAAAAATGATATTACCCGATACCCATGCAAAAATTCCCAGAGTGAGAGCTATTATGGCCGATGAACCGGCCGCCAGACCATCAATACCATCGGTAAGATTTGCTCCATTGGAAACCGCGGTAACTATTAAGATTACAATTGGAATAAAAATTAGCCAAGCGTATGATGTTGCATTCTCACCGACCCATGCGATCAGATTGCTATAATCCAATTCATTATTCTTAAAGAATGGGACAGTGGTCATGGTAGATTTAATATCTTCTCCCTTTATCTTTTCAACCCTATATTGTTCCGTAATTATTGTATTGGTCCTTTCTCGCATAGTGACTTCCGGATGGAAGTATAGGGTTGCACCCACGATTAGACCAAGCACAACCTGACCTATCACTTTAAACCTCCCTTTAAGTCCTTTTTTATTCTTTCTAAATATTTTGATATAGTCATCTACAAATCCTATAATTCCCATCCATACAATGGTAACTATCAATAAAATGACATAAATATTCATTATATCGGCAAATAATAAGACCGGAATCAAGGTGGACATTATTATTATCAAACCGCCCATTGTTGGAGTACCTGTCTTTTGCTTTTGCCCTTCAAGTCCCAAATCCCGAATGGTCTCTCCTATTTGTTTGCGCTTCAGAAAAAGAATAATGCGCTTTCCATAAACTGTCGCCAATAACAGAGAAAGCAGAACCGCCATAGCTGCCCTGAATGTCTGAAACTGGAACAGACTTGCTCCTGGCACTTGGTATTGCTTTTCTAAATATTCAAACAGATAATAAAGCATATTAGGTTATCTATTTCTTTTTACTTATTTAAACTGGTTAACACTTCTTTTACAATCTTGAAATCATCAAAATCCGTTCTCTCGCCATTTGTTTCCTGATAGGTTTCATGGCCCTTACCTGCAACAAGGATAATATCATTAGGTACTGCAAGCTGACAGGCAGTTCTTATAGCCTGATTTCGATTTTCAATTGACAAAACTTTATTGAAATTCTGGGGTTCTACCCCTGCCTCCATCTCTTCAATAATAATAAGTGGCGGTTCGGATCGTGGGTTATCTGATGTGAAAATTGCCTTGCTGCTCATTGCTGAAGCGATATGACCCATTACCGGACGCTTAGACCTGTCACGATCACCACCACACCCCACTACGGTGATGACGTTTTCATTTCCAGTCCTCAATGCATTGATTGTCTCAAGTACATTTTTTAACGCGTCCGGCGTATGGGCATAATCAACAATAGCCGTTATTCTTTCTTTAGATATGAAGTATTGAAACCTTCCATCTACATTTTCTAATTCACTTAATAACCTTAGAGTTTCAAGTTTTTCTAATCCTAATAAGTCAGCAGTAGCATATATTGCCAGTATGTTGTAAGCATTAAAATGACCTATTAATCGTGTCCATAGCTCATTATCATCAATTTTTAACAACTGTCCGTTAAACTGATTTTCCAAAATCTGAGCCCTGTAATCCGCATAACTTTTTAGTGCATACGTGTATTTTTTGGCTGCGGTATTTTGCAGCATTACAAGCCCGTTCTTATCGTCAATATTTGTTAAGGCAAATGCTCTTTTAGGCAAATCATCAAATAATTTCTTTTTTGTATCCCTGTATTCGGCAAATGTTTTGTGATAATCTAGGTGGTCATGGGATAAATTGGTGAATATTGCACCCTCAAAAACCAACCCTTCTGTTCTTTTTTGATGAATGCCGTGGGAACTTACTTCCATAAAACAAAATTCAACACCTGCCTCATTCATCAGAGAGAGATAATGATTAATGGTCATGGCATCAGGAGTCGTATGGCTCGTAGGAAATTCTTCGTTATCCACCATTATTCTAATAGTAGATATTAGGCCGACTTTGTATCCCGCTTTTTTGAACAATTGATACAATAAACTGCTAACCGTAGTCTTGCCGTTAGTACCGGTAACACCTACAAGCTTTAGATTTTTGGATGGATTATCATAGAAATTTGATGCCATAATGGCCAGGGCCTGGTTCGCATCAAGAACTTCCACATAAGTTATATCGTTGATCAAATCTCCCGGAAGATTTTCGCACACAATAGAATTAGCTCCTGCATCTATCGCCTTATCAATATATTCATGCCCATCGGTTAAAGTACCTTTGATAGCCACAAAAACACTACCCTCAGCTACTTTTCTGGAATCAAAACAAATAGTATTCACTGATGCCCCGGTTGATCCGCTCACAGCAGTAAGACTAACACCATATAGTATATCCTTTAGGGGTTTCATGAAAGTTCTAAAATTATTTTCGTTACTTTTTCTAAATCTGTTCCCTTAGAAATTGATTGCTTTTTTACCTTTCCATTTCCTTTTACCTCTACCTCCAGACCCATGTTTTCGAGGATAGAAATTGCATCCATTCCGCTCATTCCCTTTACATCCGGCATCTGATTGTGATTCTTTTGTGCCGCTGTATAATAGCTTTGAAAACTTGCTTCCAAATCATCATTTGAAGGTTCTAGAGTTTCTATTTCATCTATTAATGGGTTGTTGGCATAAATTTTTCTGGCGATGGATTTAAATACAGGCCCGGACACGTCGGCCCCGTAATAGCCCACACTTTTATCCGGTTCATGGATCACCACTATACAGGAGTACTTTGGATCATCTGCAGGGAAATACCCTGCAAAAGTTGATATATACTTCAGTTTATCCGGGTCACGGGTTACATAGTTTTTTTGAGCTGTACCTGTCTTGCCGGCCATTGAAAAGTTTGGAGAATAAAGTCGATGTCCTGTTCCGTGTTCTTTTTCCACTACATTTTTCAATAAGTCACGCGCTTGTTTTGCGGTTTCCTTAGAGCAAATAGCCTCATTAATAATTTCTTTATCAAACGTGTATATGGTTTTGTTCCATTCCTTAACCTCTTTTATTAATCTTGGGCGAATCAATTGACCGTCATTGGCTATAGCATTGTAAAAAGCAAGGGTCTGCAGCGGTGTCAGGGATACTTCATAGCCGTGCGACATCCACGCGAGGGAAATACCGGACCATCCCTTGTCGCCCGGGTATCTAATTACGGGCTTACCCTCTCCTTTTATGGGCATTCCAAGTTCCTGATGAAGCCCCATAGACATAAGTCGGTCTACATAGACAGATGGTTCTTCTTTGTAACTATTATGAACCATTTTGGCAAAAGCTGTATTTGAAGAAACTTCAAACGCCTTTGCCATTGATATCTTTCCATAACCCCCATGCTTCGAATCTCTTACCGTTCTGTCGTATATTCTCCAACGGCCCTTTTCAGTATCAATTACTGTACTTGTGTCTATCTTTTGATCTTCGAGGGCAGCCACCAGGGACATTAATTTAAATGTAGATCCGGGTTCATGAGATTCGCCTATTGCATAATTCAATCTCTCGTAATATTTGCCATCTTCAGTCCTTCCAAGATTTGAAATTGCTTTTACTTCGCCCGTTTTGGTTTCCATTACTATGACACATCCATGATCTGCTTTATATTTTTCCAGTTGTGTCAGGAGTCCATGATGTGCAATATCCTGAATATTGATATCGATAGTTGAAACTACATCATACCCATCTTTAGGTTCTACAATATTATCTAAACCAATAGGCTTCCACTGACCTTTGGCAATTTTCTGTTTTAGTCTTTTCCCTTCTATTCCTCTTAAATAATTTCCAAAGGCACCTTCGAGTCCTACCCTGGTCACATAACCATTTTCATCAAATCTTTCATATCCTACACTTCTTTCTGCTATTTTTCCCAAAGGATGTTCTCTTACAGTTTTTTGTTCCACAATAAAACCTCCCCTATTTGGTCCTTTATTAAAAAGTGGGAATTTCTTAACCTCCATATAATCTGAATAATCAAGATTCCTGACTACTAAAGCGTATCTGTTTTTATTTGCTTTTGCTTTTCTTAAAATTTGTTCATAATGAGCAGAGGGTTTTCCAAGAAGGTTTGACAGTGCATCGCACAAAGGCTGTACCTCTTCTTCAAAATCCGCATTTTTTACGGTTACGGCATCGAAACGTATTGTATATCTGGAGACCGATGTAGCTAACAAACTGCCATCATCTGAATAGAGATTTCCCCTGTTCGGTGCAATTGTAAAAAGCCTTTCCGTGCGTTCAAGAGCTATCTCCTTGTACTTATTGCCATGTACCATCTGAATACTGACCAGTTTTACTGCCACGGCAAGCGCAAACACGAACAGACATGCTGATACTATATAAAGTCTGGTTAGTATTTTTTTTTCAGTGATAGCCACTTATTTTTTATTAGTTTTTACTTTAATTTTTTTTGGTGGTGCTTCAGAAGGAAAAAGGCCTTCATCCTTCACATATTGCGTAATGGTTGATTCTAATTTTAATCGTTGTACATCTGAGCGCATATCCACGAATTCGTTCTTTAATTCTTTAACCTGCTCATTCAATGCAGCAACCTGATGTACTTTTTTGTCTGCACTGTGAGAACTTGCAATCATTATGGTTGCTAAACCGGAAGCAAAAATTATAAAGAGCCAATTTTTGGGCGCATCTCCACTCACCAGGAACTTGCCTTTTAAAATATCTATGATCCCTTTTCTCATGAGTCTTATATTGTTTTTATTCCAAATCCATAATTTATATTCGTTCTGCTATTCGCAATCTTGCACTACGTGCTCTGCTATTCCTGGCAATTTCATCGTCAGAAGGAACTATTAATTTGCCCACTTTTTTAAAGGGCACATTAATATTTCCGTAAAAGTCCTTTTCCGCTTCACCCGAAAAACTACCTGCTCTAATGAATCTCTTAACCAGTCTATCTTCCAAAGAGTGATAGCTAATTAAACTTAGCCGTCCGCCTTTATCAATTATCTCCGGAGTTTGCAATAAAAATTCTTCTATTGCCACTAATTCCTGATTAACCTCAATCCGTATTGCCTGATATACCTGAGCCAAAATTTTGTTTTCTCTGAACTTTGGCAGAAATTTCTTTAGTACCGTTTTTAAATCGGCAGTTGTTTTTAAAGGTGATTTTTCTCTGTGCTCTACTATCGTTTTTGCCATTGCATCTGCACGTCGTAAATCGCCATATCGAAACAAAACATTTCTTAGATCATCATAGGTATAAGAATTAACTACTTCATAAGCACTCTTCTTGTTTCTAGTACTCATCCTCATGTCCAGGTCAGCATCAAAACGGGTAGAAAAACCCCGTTCGGCCTTATCAAACTGATGAGAAGAAACCCCAAAATCTGCTAAGATTCCATTTACTTTCCTAATGCCATAGAACTTTAAAAACTGCTTTATGTATCTAAAGTTTTCATTAATCAGGGTAAACCTGTCATCAGCTATCGTATTTTTCAAAGCTTCCTCATCCTGATCAAATGCAAACAAAGCACCCTCACTGCCCAATCTTCTTAAAATCTCTCTGGAATGCCCGCCTCCGCCAAAAGTCACATCTACATATATTCCATTCTCCAATATGTTGAGCCCGTCAACGGATTCTTTTAATAAAACAGGGTTATGATAGTTCGTCTCCATCATCACCCATTACCTCTTCCGCTAATTCTGCAAAATTTTCTGCAGTTTCATCAATTACTTTTTCATAGCTATCCTTATCCCAAATCTCGATAATATTTATAGCCGAACTCAAAACCACTTCCTTGCTAATCCCTGCAATAGAAATCAGGTTTTTGGGTATTAGCAATCTGCCTGTGCCATCTATTTCCAGTGGTTTCACGCCGGCCGAAAAACGCCTAATAAAATCATTGTTTTTCTTCTTGAACCTGTTCTTTTTATTCATTTTTTCCATTAACAGATTCCATTCATCCATAGGATACAACTCCAGACAAGGTTGAAATACGGAGCGTTTTATGACAAAGCCCTTGTTGAGAACAGGGGCCATCTGATTTTTAAGAGTTACGGGTATCATTATCCGCCCCTTTACATCAGCTTTACAATCATATGTCCCTATAAAACTTATCACTTAAATCGGCTGGTTTTCTATTATAAACTCAAATATATAGAAATTATTACCACAATTTACCACAATTTACCACTTTGTTGAAAAAAAATTCTTGAATATAGGAGAAGTAGAATACAAAATCCAGCCATTTAATGTGCTGTCAAGAATTCTGCGTGACCATTATTTTTGATTAAAAATAAGGTGTTGTAAAGGTACTCTCTTTTTTAGAAAAGCATACGTATTATAAGGAAATGCCTATATTTGCCCACTGAAGACAGAAGCTGCATTTAATGGAAGAGCACATTAAAAAAGAAGGGAAATATAGGTTTATTGAGGTAGGAGAAGGAACTCCTATGATTATTCTTCACGGTCTTATGGGAGGGCTCAGCAATTTTCACGGGGTAACCGATTATTTTCCAAAAAAGGGTTACAAAGTTTTGATTCCTGAGTTACCAATCTATTCTTTACCCTTATTAAAAACCAATGTAAAAAACTTTGCCCGGTTTCTTGAAAAATTTATTGAATACAAAGAGCTCAAAGATGTGATTCTCTTAGGAAATTCGCTTGGAGGTCATGTAGGTTTATTACATACGAAGCTTTATCCCAAAATGGTGAAAGCCCTGGTCATTACCGGAAGTTCCGGACTTTATGAAAGTGCCATGGGAGATGGTTATCCCAAACGAGGGGATTATGAATTTATTAAGAAGAAGGCGCAGGATGTATTTTATGATCCTGAAGTTGCTACAGAAGAAATTGTGGACGAAGTATTTGCCACAGTAAATGACAGAAGTAAATTAATAAAAACACTGGCTATAGCCAAAAGTGCCATTAGGCATAATATGTCCAAGGATTTACCAAAAATGAAGACGCCAACTTGCATTATTTGGGGCGAAAATGATTCCGTAACACCGCCTAATGTTGCACGGGAATTTCATGAATTACTGCCTGATTCAGAACTATTCTGGATAAAAAAATGCGGCCATGCCCCTATGATGGAACATCCCAATGAATTCAATGTCATTCTGGACGAGTGGTTGCAAAAGCGGAAATTCTAATACATTTACTGAAATGAAGATAAAGTCTGCCGACTTTTTAATGAGCAACTCTAGTGTAGAGAAGTGTCCTAATCAGCCTTTGCCGGAATATGCCTTTATAGGAAGATCAAATGTGGGAAAATCTTCACTTATCAACATGCTAACCTCAAGAAAGAGTCTTGCAAAAACATCTGGCAGACCTGGAAAAACTCAACTCATCAATCATTTTAAAATAAACGACCAATGGTTCCTGGTTGATCTTCCGGGATATGGCTATGCTCGAGTATCTAAAAAGGATAAAAAAACATTTCAGAAATATATTACCGACTACTTCCTTAAAAGAGAACAATTAGTATGTGCCTTTCTTTTAATTGATATAAGACACGAAGCCCAGAAAATAGATCTCGAATTCATGCAATGGATGGGTGAGAACAGCATTCCTTTTGCCATAATATTTACCAAAGCAGATAAGCTGAAGCCTAAAGCGATTGAAAGAAATGTGAAAAATTACTTAGATCAACTGCTTTCAGGAGTCTGGGAGGAAGTTCCAAATCATTTTGTTACATCTTCGTCTAATGGTATGGGCAGGGAAGAAGTATTAGATTATATCGAGGAAATAAATACAGGGATTTTAAAAGAAAACAAAGCTTAATCCTTTAAGCTGTAATTTCCTTGCCTCTTTTATTGATTAAATCAATTAAGGCTTCCATAGTTTCTAATTCATTGAGTTCTCTCGCAGAAATAAATACCTGTAATTCATCATCTAAAGCAATAAGAACGATTGGAAACTCAAATTTATGACCAAATTTAGAGGCATATTGTTTTTTAAATTCATCCTTGTGCAGAAACTCCATGTTCCACTCCATTTCTTGCCTGAATTTCTTCCATGCTTTTCTTTCTTTAAATACACCATAGGTTAAATCACAGAGATTACACTGATACGTATTCGGACTTAATGCTTTATGAGCACCATCCAAAAGGGCATTTCTCAATCCTGAATCTGCATTATAAATAAAAATTAGCCGGGCCTCCTGGTGGTTTTCCATAAATAAATTTATACATTTAAAAAGTACTGAAAATAAGCTTTACATCATCCTTTTCAGTCAACTAAAATACTCAATCCTTACAACTTATATGTTTAATAAACTCTTCTATGTGTAAACTTATAAACGCTTTCGTGCTGTTGTTTATATTGCAATTCCAATCAAGCTTTTCTCAGCCTCAAGAGACTCCATTTCCATCTCCATTTAAAAATATAGACACTCTTGCAACCAATGACTGGTGGAACAGAGCTCCTAATGAAATTATCAATCTCAAAGTAAACCGAGATAGTGTAGTGGCTTTCGGTCTTTATACCGTTCATGCTAATATCCTTAAATTAACTGCTCAGCTCTATCCGCTTTATCCCAAAGAAACAAGGACCATTAGTTTGGCCCTATACACAGATGGTAAATGGAATGTAGTCAAGAAACAGGATGTTAATGAATTAGGTTGGTCCGCGCTTTTCAGGATAGAAAACTGGGACTATACAAAAGATATAAAATACAGAATTACCCATGGTGAAGGAGCCTATTATGAAGGAACAATCCGAAAAAATCCTGATTATAAGGATGAAATAGTAATGGCCGCGCTTTCTTGTAATTCAAACAAGGACAGGGGTTTGAGGAAAAATTATGTAAGGAATATTAATTACCATGACCCGGATATTATGTTTTTTGCAGGTGACCAGTCATATGATCATACTGAACATACGGCTGCCTGGCTTAAATTCGGCCTGCAATTCAGGGAAACTTTCAGGAACAGACCCTGTATTACTATTCCTGATGACCACGATATTGGGCAGGGTAATCTTTGGGGGGAGAATGGCAAATTATCTACAGCAACAGGAAGCAGTGATGGTGGGTACCGGTATCACCCCGAATATGTAAAAATGGTAGAAAGGTGCCAAACCGGGCATCTTCCGGATCCTTATGATCCAACACCAATAGAACAAGGTATTGGGGTATACTATACAAATCTTACTTTGGGTGGTATCGATTTTGCGATATTGGAAGACAGAAAATTTAAATCTGGACCTGAAGGCAAGATTCCTCAGCAAGGTCCGCGACCAGACCATATAAGAAATCCCGACTACGATCCGAAGTCTATTGATTTGGAGGGATTAACTTTGTTAGGCGAAAGACAACTAATCTTTTTAAAAGATTGGGGTAGTAAAAAATCTGAGGCCATGAAAGTGGTTTTATCGCAAACCGGATTTTGCGGGGGTGCCCATATCCATGGATCGTTGGATAACAGATTACACGCAGACCTGGATTCCAATGGCTGGCCTCAAAGTGGCAGAAACAAAGCTTTAAACCTGATTAAAAATGCAAATGCCGTTCATATAGCAGGAGATCAACACCTGGCTACCGTTATTCAGCATG
>CBDUGN010000015.1:0-30057 GCA_965366915.1 uncultured Eudoraea sp.
TTTTTCAAGATACTGCTTTTCATAGAAAGTTTGTATCTCCATCACTTCTTTTGGACTTCCTTCGTTTCTATATACATCATGATTTGCGTATAAAATTTCATAATCCAGGCCATGTAACAATCCCAAAGTATATCCATGCATATATTCACTATCTGTTTTTAAGTTGATTACGCCTTTATCTTTAAGTACAAATTTGTATTTATCTAAAAAAGTCTTGTTGGTTAATCTGTGTTTAGTTCTTTTATACTTTATTTGTGGGTCTGGAAAAGTAATCCAGATTTCGTCTACCTCATTTTGGGAAAAAATTAAATCAATTAATTCTATCTGAGTTCGTAAAAAGGCCACATTCTCCATATTCTCTTCAAGGGCAGTTTTAGCTCCTCTCCACAATCTGGCACCTTTAATATCCAACCCAATATAATTTTTAGAAGTATTTAGTTTAGCAAGGCCAATAGTATATTCGCCTTTGCCACAACCCAACTCCAAAACTATTGGGTTATCATTATTAAAAAAACTCCTCCATTTTCCTTTTAATGCAAATTTGCCCTCAATGACTTCATCCCTGGTCGGTTGAATAACATTGCTAAAAGAACTATTTTGTTCAAATCGCTTAAGCTTATTTTTACTTCCCAATATTTAAGGTGTATTATTACGTTTTAGCAAAACTAAGGAATTCTTTTAGGAGCAGATTTAGTTAGCCTGAGGCTCAGCCTTTTCGAGGGTAAATGAAAATTCAGATCCGACATCTACGACACTTTCAACATAAATTTTTTCGCCATGTGCCTCAATTATATGTTTTACTATGGACAAACCCAAACCTGAACCACCTTCTTTCCTGCTCCCACTTTTATCAACCCTGTAAAAACGCTCAAAAAGTCTTGGTAAATGTTCTTCCGGAATTCCTTCACCGTTGTCCGTGATTCTTACAATTACTTTATTCCTTATTAGATTTTCGACACTTACCTCGGTAGTACCATCAGGATGACCATATTTAATAGAATTCACTACTAAATTAGACAATACCTGTTGTATTTTATCCCTGTCCGCCCTAACATAGATTGGAGTTTCATAATTCATATCAAAAGTTAGTGAGATGTTTTTTTTGCCAGCTTTCATCTCTACAAGTTCAAAAACACTTTGTATTAATTCAAGAATATCAAAGTCACTAATATCCAAATTAAGGTCGCCAACTTCTAATTTTGTAATCAAATCAAGGTCCTTGACTATATAAATAAGTCGTTCTACCCCTTTTTGGGCGCGCTGCAAATATTTTTTCCTAACCGCTTTATCCTGCATAGCACCATCAAGAAGTGTAAGCAAATATCCCTGTACCGTAAATAATGGAGTTTTGAGCTCGTGTGAAATATTACCTAAAAAGTCCTTCCTATATTCCTCACGGATTTTTAGCGTATCTATTTCTATTTTCTTGTCCTTTGCAAATTTTTCTATTTCCTCCGTCAGAGTTTTCATATCTGTTGTTACCGGATCGGCAGCAAATGAAGATGACTCCAAAAGAGAAACGTCATCATAGATTTTCTTAATCCTCCTGTAAATATATTTCTCTACACGGACCTGAATTATAATAAAAGATATTGCAAAAATAAGTAGTGTTAAAAACAAAACCATAAACCAGTTCTCTGCAAACTGATTTTTATAGAAAAGGAAAAGACTAAAAGTTAATGCTAGAATAATAGTGATTAAAAGAGCGGAGCGGAAGGCAAACTTATACGACTTTTTTAACTTTTTAGCCATTATAAAACAAACTTATAGCCTACCCCCTTCACAGTTTTAAAATGATTATCCCCAATTTTTTCACGAAGTTTTCTAATATGTACATCTATTGTTCTGCCTCCTACTACGACTTCCTGTCCCCAGACTTTATCTAATATAACTTCACGTTTAAAGACCTTGTCGGGTTTTGAGGCTAATAATGCCAATAGTTCAAATTCCTTCCTTGGTAGTATAATCTCTGCTCCCTTATTAATTACTTTGTATTCTTCACGGTTAATTTCAATGTTTCCGACCTTAAGTATATCCTCACTCAGGTTTTTATCTTCACTTAAGCGCCTCAACAAGGCCTTTATCTTACTTACCAATAATTTTGGTTTTATCGGTTTCGTAATATAATCATCTGCACCGGCGTCAAAACCTGCCACTTGAGAATAGTCCTCACCTCTTGCAGTTAAAAAAGTAATTATAGTATTTTCTAATCCCTTAGTATTTCGAATTATCTCGCAAGCTTCGATCCCATCCATTTCGGGCATCATGACATCCAAAATAATCAAATGCGGAATTTTTTTCTTTGCCTTTTCTACACCTTCAATTCCATTCTTGGCCGTATATATCTGATATCCCTGAGAAGAAAGATTGTATTTGAGAATCTCCAAAATATCTGGTTCGTCATCTACCAATAAAATTTTAATGTCTTGCTTTTTCATGGTTTACAGTTTGATCTAACCGATCAAAAGTAAAGATAATACTAATATGCTTTAATTACTTAACAATGATTTAATGATGATAACATTAAGATAACACCTGGGAGCAAAATATGGATAGTTATAGGTGCAGTTCCCATTTAATTGCTCCTAATTATGCATTTGGTCGAATTTTAGTCATTTTACAATTTCATGGAGTATGAT
The DNA here is from genome assembly GCA_965366915.1 of uncultured Eudoraea sp. Classification (GTDB taxonomy): domain Bacteria; phylum Bacteroidota; class Bacteroidia; order Flavobacteriales; family Flavobacteriaceae; genus Eudoraea. The sequence goes on from CBDUGN010000015.1 coordinate 2,640, forward strand.
GGAGAACTAAAATTTCTATATTTGTGATAATTAGTTTGTTGAATAGTGTTAATGAAGCAACTCTACCCCCTTTTATTCTTTTTTTTTATTTCTTTCAGCTACGGCCAGGAAGTGCGAAATCCTGGTGGTGAGATAGCTGGTTTTGAACTATATCCAAATCCGGTTACGACTGGTAAAGTTTATATACAAACAACCTTGAATGCCCCGAAAAGAATACTAATCTTTGATGTTTTTGGGACTAAGAGACTTGAGACGACAATTCTAAGAAAGGAGTTAAATGTCTCCAATTTAGTTGCAGGGGTATATGTACTACGGGTATATGAAAAAGACAGAATGGCAACTAGGAAATTGATTATTAAATAGAATTTCTTCTCCAAAAAAAAGTAAGGTTAAGCTTTCTCAAAAATAGATTTTTCTTCGATGTAATGCAGATTTCATCGATGAACGTTGCGGTCATAAAAGTTTACCTACAAATATTTAGTTTTCACAACAATTTCTGGTAGGAGAATAGCTATTACTTTATATTTACTTTGTTGATCCCAAATCAATGTTGATGCAAAAAGCCTACTTATTCTTTTTACTGGTCTTTACTTTAGTAGTTTCCGGACAGGAAAAGCTTCCTCCTTTGGAAGAAAAAGACCAGGAGACTTCGAATTTTACGCTCTATCCAAATCCTGCCATTGACGGTATCGTTTATATTAACACTTCAAATAATAAAAGTAAAGATATCACCGTTTACGACGTCTTTGGTAAAATTGTTCTACAGGATCGGATTTCAACAAATATGCTGAATATAGGGAGGCTTACACCAGGCGTTTATGTAATTCAAGTGATTGAGAACAGCAAAACAATGACTAGAAAACTAGTCGTTAAATAGCATCAAAAATAGATCCATTATTGTGCTCCCTTGTGGAGCTTTTTTTATTTTGACTATTTTTGTAGTCTTCTTGTCGATATGGATATCAATAAAATTTTTGAGATTAAAACTTCATCAGAATTCAACAAGATGGCGTTGGAAGTTTTTAATTTTCAATATGACAACAATACAAATTATCAGAAGTTTTGCAGCTATCTTGGCAAATCCAAATCGAATGTAACTGCAGTAGAAGAAATCCCCTATTTGCCCATTGAATTTTTCAAATCCAAACGAGTAATAACTACCACCCAAAAACCGCAGATTGTTTTTGAAAGCAGTGGCACTACAGGACAGCTTTTAAGCAAACATTATGTGATAAAGCCTGAAATTTATGAAAAAAGCTATCTGAAGACCTTTGAGTATTTCTATGGGAACATACAAGATTATTGCGTATTGGCATTATTGCCTTCTTATATGGAACGTGAAAGTTCTTCCCTAATCTATATGGTAAAAGATCTTATTGAGAAAAGCGCGAATCCGAAAAGTGGTTTTTATCTTGATAACAAGGTTGAATTACTAAAAACCCTCCAAAGCCTGGATGAAGCTGGATTCAAAATTATACTTATTGGTGTTACCTATGCTCTTCTGGACATTGCAGAGAATCATTCAATGAATTTAAAGAATACCATTATTATGGAAACAGGCGGCATGAAAGGCAGGAGAAGAGAATTGGTTCGTGACGAGCTTCATGGTATTCTTAAAAATAGTTTTGGCCTTGAAGCCATTCACTCAGAATATGGAATGACTGAACTTCTTTCTCAGGCCTATTCAAAGGCTAACGGGATATTTAATTGTACACCCTGGATGTCAGTCACTATACGTGAAACAGATGATCCCTTGTCTACCGAACCTTATGGGAAAATTGGAGGAATAAATATCATAGACCTTGCAAATATTTATTCTTGTTCGTTTATTGCTACGCAGGATCTGGGTAGGCTTTATAAAGATGGAAGCTTTGAAGTACTAGGTAGATTTGATCATTCAGACGTTCGCGGTTGCAATTTAATGGTGCTCTAATGCCAGACCAAATATACCATAAATCACCTCCCAATACTTTCAGGACTTTCTGTACCCATCCACTTATCCCAAAATGTGAAGTATAGCCCAAAGTTATAATTGAACTTTCTGTGATGCTTGTCGTGATGAGTAGCACCAATCACCCATTTTCCAAACCATTTTCCGTATTTACCCGATGGATATATTTCAACTCCGGCATGATTAATTGTTGCTGATATAGTCATGATTAGCAGTGTAAACAAAAAAGCATAAAAGTGCAAGGGTATAAACAAAACTATAAGCGGAAGAATAACAGCCTGCAGTACTGTTTCAAATGGATGAAATGAGAAAGCCGTAAATACAGAAGTGTGTACACTTTTATGATGAAACTTATGAATGTACCTATAAACAGAAGCTTTATGCATCCAGCGGTGTATCCAATAATAATACGTATCCTGAATGAATAGTGTTATGAAAACTCCAATTGGTAAATACCATAATGGGTAAGCATTTATATCCAGATAGATAGCTGTAAAACCCATAGACCACAATAAATAAATCGATATAGCAAAAAATGCGAAAATCAAGCCGCTTATTGCTGACCAATACAATTCCTTAAATAACTGCTTTTTCTTTAAAGGAGTATGATCTAAAATCCTCTTATCAAATTTTTTGCGCAACAAAATGAAAAACGTGTAGTGATATGCTCCTGAAACTATCAAAAAGCGAATAAATATGATAAGAAACAGGGTAAAAGTCAAAAGTAGCACCGCACTTAAGTCAAAAAAATCAATCTCATTCATTTATATTCCCAATTTTTTACTTTAAGACCAGTATATAATAATTCTTTTTACCTCGCTGGAGTAAAACATATTTATCGTTAATCAAATCTGTTTCCGTGATCAGATAATCTTCTTTTACTTTTTCCTTATTAACAGAAATTGAATTTTGTTTCAGCTCTCTCCGTGCTTCCCCATTAGAACTCAAAAATCCCGTTTTGGCAGCCAATGCCCCAATCATATCCAATCCGTTATCTATTTCAGATTTGGGAATCTCCGCTTTAGGGACACCCTCAAAGACATCTAAAAAGGTATTCTCGTCTAAACCCTTGAGATCCGCAGAGGTTGATTTACCAAAAAGAATAGTACTTGCAATCAACGCGTTTTCAAATTCTTCCCTGGAATGAACCAAAATGGAAATTTCTTCTGCAAGGCGTTTTTGCAGTATTCTTAAATGAGGTGCCTTAGAATGCTCTCCAATTAAATCATCAATTTCATCTTTAGATAAAAAAGTAAAGATTTTAATATATTTTTCGGCATCTTCATCCGATGTGTTCAGCCAATACTGGTAAAACTTATAAGGTGATGTTCTGTGGGCATCTAACCATATATTACCCCCCTCTGTCTTTCCAAATTTAGTTCCATCGGCCTTGGTAATAAGCGGGCAGGTAAGTGCATATCCTTTACCTCCTCCAATTCTTCGAATAAGCTCCGTCCCGGTTGTAATATTTCCCCACTGGTCGCTCCCTCCCATTTGAAGTGTACAATCATGATGCTGAAACAGATATAAAAAATCATACCCTTGAACTAGCTGGTATGTAAATTCGGTGAAAGACATACCTTCCTTCTCATCTGGTGATAACCTTTTCCTGACTGATTCTTTGGCCATCATATAATTGACGGTTATATGTTTACCTACATCACGAATAAAATCCAGGAAAGTAAAATCTTTCATCCAATCATAGTTGTTAACCAATTCCGCTGAATTCTCTGCCTGGCTATCAAAATCAAGAAAACGCGACAATTGCTCCCTTATCGCTTCCTGATTCAATCGCAGTGTAGTTTCATCTAATAAATTTCGTTCTGCTGATTTTCCGGAAGGATCACCTATCATACCTGTAGCACCACCAATTAATGCATAAGGTTTATGCCCGGCGAGCTGAAAATGCCTAAGCATCATTACACTCACCAAATGGCCAATATGCAACGAATTTGCAGTTGGATCTATCCCTACATAGGCAGATTGCATCCCGGTAAGCAAATGCTCTTCAGTTCCCGGCATAGCATCATGTACCATTCCCCGCCATTTTAGTTCCGAAACAAAGTTTGAAATCATTTTATGGTCTATTAAAATAGTTGCTGCAAATATAAGAGAAATAGCCAGCAGCTTAACTTATTGAATAAATTTATCCAACCTAATTGAGTAATTTAGCACCATGATTTTAGTCACAGGAGGAACCGGCCTTGTAGGTTCTCATCTTATTTTTCATTTGCTCAAAGAAGGTGCGTCTGTTAAGGCTATTCATCGAAAAAATAGCAATATTCAGAGAGTTAAAGAGGTATTCTCTTATTATGAAGAAAATCCCGAACCGCTATTTAACAAAATTCAATGGATAGAAGCTGATATTAATGATATCCCGGCTCTTGAATTGGCCTTTGAAGATGTTACTTTGGTTTATCATTGTGCGGCATTTATTTCATTTGATCCAAATGATTTCAATGCTTTGCAAAAAATAAATAAAGGGGGAACTGAAAATATTGTAAACCTAAGTATTGCTAAGAAGATCAAAAAATTGTGCTATGTAAGTTCTATAGCAGCTATAGGAAAATCTACCACGGGTGAACTTATCAATGAAGAAAATGAATGGAATGATGCTTTTGCAAATGTATATGCATCTTCAAAACATTTTGCCGAAATGGAAGTCTGGAGGGCCGCACAAGAAGGTCTCCCAATGGTAATTGTTAATCCTGGCATTATCCTTGGTCCGGGATTTTGGAAAAGTGGTAGTGGGTTACTTTTTAAAACAGTTGCAAGGGGTATGCGTTATTACTTCCCCGGTGGAACCGGATTTATTTCGGTGGGTGATGTGGTTAAAATAATGGTTCAACTTATGGATTCTCCTATCAAAAATGAGCGTTTTATTGCTGTAGCGGAAAATTTATCTTATAGAAGTATTTTAGAGACAATCTCTCTCGGTTTCAACAGGCCCTCCCCAAAAATAAAGTTGAAATACTGGCAATTGGAATTTTTCTGGAGAACAGACTGGATTTTAAAATTGGTTGGTTCCAAAAAAAGGAAATTAACAAAACAAGGACTAAAATCTTTGCGCTACCCTCAGGAATATGACAACTTAAAAGTACAGGAAGCACTTAACATGGAATATGAACCGATAAAAGCATGTGTTGCCTATTCATGTATTAAATACATGGAGGCTCATTCCTTCTCCTTGACTTGAATTAAGCTGTCCTTTTTACGTTCTCCCGATTTGACAAAACGTTCTTTTTCTTTGGTAATCCTATTTTCCAAATTCTTATAAATATCTTCGTATTCTAAAGGTATGGAGGCGTAATATAAATCACTCGTTACGAACTGAATACTATCAATTTGATATTTATTATATATATATTCCATGGGCTCAAAATTCATATTGTCCATTACCTTGGGGCCCGAAGATTTAGCTGCATTTATAATGGCCAAATCATAAAGAATATCAATCATTTTCTCTTTGGGAATAAGATTGATCGGCTTTTCTATGACCTCCTCTCCGCATGAGAAAAGAGCACTAATTGTTAGTATTAAAAAGAATATCTTACGCATAACTATCTGTCAAAAGTAAGTCTTTTGGCATTTCTCAAACTTGAAAATTGCCCTTTATTATATGCTAAATGTCCATTTACAAAAGTTTGTAAGACTTTTGTTCTAAATCTGGTGCCATCAAAGGGCGACCAGGCGCATTTATATAAAATATTATTTTTATCCACCGTCCATGCTGAGTTCATATCTACTATAGCCAAATCTGCATAATAGCCCTCTTTAATAAAACCGCGTTTTGCTATTTGAAATAGCTTAGCGGGATTATGGCACATTTTTTCAACCACCTTCTCTATAGTAATATTTCCATCCAAAGCTTTTTCTAACATAGCAGTTAGTGCATGTTGCACAAGAGGACCACCAGAGGGTGCATTCATATAAAAGTTCTGCTTTTCTTCCAAGGTATGAGGTGCATGATCCGTTGCCACGATATCAATTCTGTCATCCAAAAGAGCCTGCCATAATTGATCTCTGTCTGCAGAAGTTTTAACAGCAGGGTTCCATTTAATTAACATTCCCTTTTCTGAATAATCCTTATCAGAAAACCAGAGATGATGAATACACACTTCTGCAGTAATCTTTTTTTGTTCCAATGGAATGTCATTCCTGAATAGCCCGGTTTCTTTGCCTGTAGAAACGTGGAAAACGTGCAATCTGGCCCCTGTTTTCTCCGCCAGGGCAATCGCACGGGATGAAGAAAGGTAACATGCTTGTTCGCTTCGAATTAAAGGATGATATTGCACAGGTATATCATCGCCATAAATCGCCCTGTATTTCTGTGTATTTTCTCTAATGGTTTTCTCATCTTCACAATGGACAGAAATTACCAGTTCTGTATTCATAAATATTCGTTCCAGAACTTCCTCATTGTCCACCAGCATATTTCCAGTGGAAGATCCCAGAAATAGCTTTATGCCTGAACAGGCATATTTATCAAGTTTTTTTATTTCCTCAAGGTTGTCATTGGTACCACCAAATAAGAAGGAATAATTAGCATAGGACTTCTTTGAAGCCAATTCAAATTTTTGCTCTAATTTTTCTATTGTGGTCGTTTGGGGATTTGTATTAGGCTGTTCCATAAAGGAGGTTATTCCACCAGCAATCGCTGCTCTGCTCTCTGACGCAATATCCCCCTTGTGAGTAAGCCCGGGCTCCCTAAAATGTACCTGATCATCTATAATTCCCGGTAAAACAAAATTTCCGCCTGCGTCAAGAATTTCCGTCCCATTTGACGATAGATTATTACCAATTTTTGTTATAATCTCATCTTGAATTAAAATATCTGACTCAAATTTTAACCCTTCATTTATAATTACGGCATTTTTAATGAGTGTTTTACTCATAACTTAAACTTTAGTAAATAAACTTCTAAATTTCATATTGATAACTCCAAATATGGCTTCCCAGATAATTGAAGAACTCATCTTAGATTTTCCTTTTTCCCGATCTGTAAAAATAATGGAGACTTCTTCAATTTTGAATTTTTTCAGATATGCTCTAAATTTCATTTCTATCTGAAAAGCGTATCCAACAAATTTTACAGTATCCAGATTTATGGCCTCTAAAACACTCCTCCTATAACAGACAAAGCCCGCTGTAGGGTCATGAATTCGCATTCCAGTAATTAATTTTACATAAAAAGAAGCTCCATAGGACAACAAAACTCTATAAAGTGGCCAATTAACCACATTAACACCTTGCTTGTAACGAGATCCTATTGCCACATCTGCTCCATTCAAACAAGCTCTGTATAATCTTTGCAGGTCAGAAGGCCTGTGTGAAAAATCGGCATCCATTTCAAAAATGTATTCGTATTTTCTTGCCAATGCCCATTTAAATCCATGAATATAGGCTGTCCCTAAACCAGATTTCTCTTTTCTTACTTCTAGAAATAACCGCTCGGGGTATTTCTTTTGTAATTCAATGACTTTGGTGGCAGTGCCATCAGGAGAATTATCATCCACTATTAGGATATCAAAATCCTTTTTAAGTTGAAAAACCTCATCTATGATAGCTTCAATATTTTCAATTTCATTAAACGTTGGAATTATTACTAAGCTATCTGACATTTGGCTTTTGGCAATTTTGACAAAAATACTACTTTAAAGGTCTGGCAGAAAATACGAAAGCTATTTTATCGTTTCTTTAAAGGAATTGATTAGTGCTATTATTTGTAATTTTGAATCGAATCGGCAACCGGAATGAAACTAAAGCTACCCAAAATTTTCCTTTATTTACTAGCATTAATTTTTATACTAAACTTATTACAAGCTCATTTTACTGAGCTGATTTTTGACGAAGCGTATTATTGGTATTATTCACAAAATATGGCATGGGGATACTTTGATCATCCGCCAATGGTTGCTTTGATTGTAAAGATAAGCAGTCTTTTTTTTAGTGGAGAGCTTGGGGTTAGATTTATTAGTACTGTACTTTCTGCAGGCATATATGTAGTCCTCTGGTTTTTATTTGATAATCAAACCAAGAATAAATATATACTCCAGTATTTTGTATTGGTTTTCTCAATGACCCTTATACATGCCTATGGATTCCTAACACTTCCCGATACACCATTACTTTTCTTCACTGCGTTATTTTTATTGATATATAAGAAATTTTTGAAGTCGCCTTCCATTGAATTATCACTTATTTTGGGGCTTGTAATGGCTGCTTTAATGTACAGCAAGTACCATGCTTTCCTGGTTATATTGTTTGTGTTACTATCTAATCTGCGCCTTGTCTTTAACAAATATGCCTGGCTTTCTGTAGTAATTTCATTAATATGTTATACTCCCCATTTTGTATGGTTATTCAATAATGACTTTATTTCTATAAAGTACCATTTAATTGAAAGGCCAAACAGGGCTTACGAATTTGGAGATTTTACAGTAGGTTTTTTTGTTAACCTTATTGTGATATTCGGATTAACATTTCCATGGATTTACAGAGCCTTGTTAAAAACGAAAGCAACTGATAAATTCAACAAAGCTCTTCTGTTTTTAATCTATGGAATAATTGCTTTCTTTTTCATTTCCAGTTTTAACAGACGTATACAAACGCAATGGTTAATTGTTATTTGCATTCCCATGATCGTAGTAGTGTACAATCAAATACTTGAGGATAAGATTACCCGAAAATGGGTCTATATTCTCGGAATAGCCAACATTGTAATTTTAGTATTCCTTAGAATAGGTTTAATTTATTCCCCTCTTTTTCCCATTGTTTACGAATCACACGGAAATAAAGATTGGGTGAACAAAATTAGTTCGCAAGTGGGATCAATTCCTGTTATATTTGAAAATTCCTATACCGAGGCCCCAATGTATAGTTTCTATTCAGGTAATACATCCTATTCACTCAATAATATAAGGTTCAGGCAAAACCAGTTTACTATAGACTACTCTGAAAACCTCGTTCAAGATCAAAAGATAGTTTATATTTCCAAATTTATGGATGAAGGCGACATCTCATATTACGATGCAAAAGGAGATAAGCATTATGGTATCTATATAGATAATTTTGAATCTTTCAGAAAGTTGAGAACCATTATTGACAAGCCTGTTGAACTCGTGGAAAACAACTATGTATATTTTAAAATATACAATCCCTACAAAACGGATATAGAAATATCAAAATTAGAGTTTGGGGTAGTATTCCTTAACAAATACAAAAACTTCAGAGAGGTTAGAAAATCTCAAGCCAGTCCATTGCAAGAAGGAATGAACTTACTCAAATCTAAAGATACAACAAGCTTTAAAATTTTAATGCCAGAACCAAAAATCAACGACGCGTACTTTTTTAAAATAAGTATTTCTGAAAACGGACTTTATTGGGGTATAAACGGGGAAAACGTTAAATTGCCATAATGGAGCCTGTTCAAAGAGTAATAAACAATATAGATTGGATAACGGTCATTATCTTTTCCAGTGTTCTGTGCATAGTTATTGCGAAGAATCTATTTTACAACAGGTTTTTGAATTTCATGATACTCCCTTTTAATAACAAGTACATTTTTATGTACAATAAAAAGGATAAACTGATAAATTGGTTCAACATCTTTTTTACAATATTCCAGCTTCTAAATTTTTCACTTTTTATTTATTTGTCCTCAAATATTTTGTCTAATTCAGAAAATGACCATTATCCAATGGTTTTTTTAATTATTCTGGGATTTCTGTTTTTGTTTTTATTTGGAAAAATATTTCTTCAAATCGGGAGCGGTTTTGTCTTTAACAATAATAAGATAATATCCGAATTCATTTTTAAAAAGCTTTCGTACCTTAACTTCAGTAGTATCATAATGTTAGCAGCCAATATTATTCTTACTTATGTATTGAATGATTCCAAAATAGTTGTATTTATTAGTATTTTTCTTATCGTGGTTGTAAATGTTATTGGTTGGATAACGATTATAAAAAACTATCAAAAAATAATCTCAAGCTACTTTTTCTATTTTATTTTGTACCTTTGCGCTCTCGAAATTGCACCCTTTGTAATCATTGCGAATTATCTAAAAGACCAAGGTATATGAAGATAAAAACGATTTTGGTATCACAGCCAGAACCAAAAATGGAAAATTCTCCATACCTGAGGCTAATTGAAAAGGAGAAAGTAAAGGTAGACTTTAGGCCGTTTATACATGTTGAAGGGGTAGATGCCAAAAGCGTAAGACAACAAAAGATTGATCTTAAAGATTATACAGCAATAATCCTTACAAGCAGAAATTCAGTAGATCATTTTTTTAGAATAGCGGAAGAAATGCGTTTTAAGGTGCCAGATACCATGAAATACTTCTGCCAATCTGAGGCAGTGGCGTATTATCTTCAGAAATATGTTGTCTACAGGAAACGAAAAATTTACGTGGGCAAAAGAAATTTCAGTGAATTACTTCACTTATTTAAAAAATATAAGGAGGAATCCTTTTTACTTCCGTCTTCAGATGTATTAAAACCCAGTATCCCTGCGGCTTTAAATGAATTGGAAGTTAATTGGGATCGTGGTATTTTCTATAAAACGGTTATAAGCGATCTTTCGGATTTAAGAAATGTCTATTACGATGTCCTTGTGTTTTTTAGCCCATCGGGTATAGAATCTTTACTTAAAAATTTTCCTGACTTTGAGCAAAAAGATACAAAAATTGCGGTCTTTGGGAATTCTACTGTCGTCGCGGCAACTGATGCTGGTCTTAGGATTGATATAAAAGCTCCGACCCCGGAAACTCCATCCATGACGATGGCTTTACAGAAGTATATTACCAGTGTCAACAAAAAATAAAAACTTAATTAAAAAGGGCTCATTTACTGAGGCCTAAGAAACATTTTCTAAACAAATAAATTAGACCAGGGGTATTCATTAATAACCCTCAGATTTAACTGGTAATTAGTATCTGAACAGGCATAGCAGTCCCTAACAAATACTTCCCTGTCCTCCAATTAAGCAATTACCTTATCATAAATCGAATTAAAATTTCCGGCGGAAAATGGAATGTTAATATCTCCCCACCAAACTTTATCCTTGGTTATATTGTCATTAGCAATAAAACGATCCATTGGAGATCGTCCGGTGAACTCTCCGGTATTAACCGCTAAAGCTCCGTTAGACGCCTCCTTGCACATCCCGCGTTCAAGGGTCATCTGGTGTAGTTGTTCAGGATCTAACTGGTATAATATCCTACTAGTTCCAAGGCCGTAATCCTCGAAAGAAATTGATTTCATTTTTATGCTCTATAAAACCATTTATTTTAAGTACTTTTTTTTACTAAAAACTTGCTTAGTTCTAAATCAATGATTAATTGCTTGCACCTTGATTAATTGAATTTTCTATATGCTTGATAACCCAGGAGCAACCAACCAATGATCAAAAGAAGCCCCCCAATTGGAGTGATAATGCCAATTGTGTTAAAATCAAAGCCGGTAAGGTTATTTGTAGCTAATAAATAAATTGAAAATGAGAAAAAAACTATCCCTGCAACAATGAAATAATAGACCAGTTTCTTCTGTTTTTCCGGAATACTTTTCACACTTCCAACAATGAGTAAAAGTAAGGCGTGATACATTTGATAAGTAACACCTGTCTTAAAAGTCTCTTGCTCACCTGCAGATACTAGTTTCTCGAGACCATGAGCCCCAAAAGCACCCAGAATTACAGCCAGTACCGCAAAGAAAACCCCTGTACAGAAAATTGTTTTGTTCATAACTTAAATGACCATATTTCTTACAAATGTAACAATTTGATACCTTAGTCATTGCAATACTTCGAATACAAAAATAAATTAAATGTTACGAAAAATACTGGTCATTGGGGCGGGTAAATCAACCTCCTATTTGTTAGACTACTTTCTTGAAAAAGCAGATTCAGAAAAACTACATTTGACTATTGGGGATCTGAACCCCGATATAGTTTCCGATGAAATAAAAACCCATCCCTCATGTGAAGTTATTAAGTTGGATATTTTTAAGGATGATGAAAGAGAGATGGCCATTAAAAACTCAGACATCGTAATTTCAATGCTCCCGGCACGCTTTCACATGAAGGTTGCTGAAGACTGTATTAAATTAAAAAAACATTTAGTTACTGCCTCTTATATTAGTAAAGAAATTAAAGCCTTAGACGCTTCTGCTAAAGAAAATGGTTTGGTATTTATGAACGAAATAGGTTTAGATCCTGGTATAGATCATATGAGCGCTATGCAACTTATAAATAGTATCAGAGACAAGGGCGGCAAAATGTTATTATTTGAATCATTTACCGGCGGCCTGGTTGCTCCTGAAAGTGATACTAATCTATGGAATTACAAATTTACATGGAATCCCAGAAATGTTGTTATTGCCGGACAAGGGGGAGCTGCTAAATTCATACAGGAGGGCACATACAAATATATTCCTTATCATAAACTATTCAGGCGAACCGAATTCATGAAGATAGAGGGATATGGGACCTTTGAAGCATATGCTAACAGAGATTCTTTGAAATACAGGGAAGCATATGGTCTTACGAATGCACTAACTCTCTACCGGGGCACAATGAGACGTGTTGGATTCTCAAAAGCGTGGAACATGTTCGTTCAACTAGGCTTGACAGATGATAGTTATACCATAGAAAATTCCGATGGAATGTCCTACAGGGAATTTATTAATCTTTTTTTACCCTATTCACCAACCGACTCGGTTGAACTCAAACTCAGGCACTATCTAAAAATAGATCAGGATGATATTATGTGGGAAAAACTGCTGGAATTAAACCTTTTTGATTCAAATAAAACTATTCATATAAAAAATGCTACTCCTGCTCAGATGCTGCAAAAAATACTGGAAGACAGTTGGACTATGGCTTATGACGATAAGGATATGATCGTCATGTATCATAAATTCGGATATGAATTAGATGGAAAAAAACAACAGCTTGATGCCAATATGGTAGTAATTGGTGAAAATCATACACATACGGCAATGGCCAAAACTGTTGGTTTACCAGTGGCTATTGCCACCTTACTAATACTAAATAAAAAAATTACATCTCCGGGTGTCCAAATTCCAATTTTAAAGGAAGTTTATGAGCCTATCTTAAAAGAGCTAGCAACCCATGGAATAGTTTTTAAAGAGTATAAAAAACCATATTTAGGTTATAATCCTGATTCTGTGGCGGGTTAATATTTGAAACTAATTTTGGTATCTTTAGATATTAAATGCAAGCCAGTTCATGAAAGCAGGTAATGAAAATATAAAAATTGATGGGATTGATAAAAAAATCCTAAGATTCCTTATGCAAGATGCCAGAAAACCAATATTGGAAATTGCGAGAAATATTGGAATCTCTGGAGCTGCAATTCACCAAAGACTGCGAAAATTGGAAAAGTCCGGTCTAATAGCCGGATCTAAATTTATTGTAAACCCAAAAGTCTTGGGCTATACTACCATGGCATATATAGGTATTTTTCTGGATAAGGCAATGAGTAACCCTATTGCCGTTAAGCAATTGGAAAAAATACCTGAAGTCCTGGAATGTCATTATACTACCGGTAATTGGTCTATCCTTGTCAAAGTTCTATGCAAAGACAATGAACACCTTATGCATTTGTTAAACAAAAAAATTCAACAGATTGAAGGTGTTTCCAGAACAGAGACCTTTATATCACTGGATCAACAAATAGACCGTCAAATTACTATTTAGTAGCTCAAGAATATTGGTGCAGTGAACTAATCTCTTCCACCGAATACCTGAAATCCCCAGTACACTAAAGATGCCAGAGAGCCAATTGCCGCGACAACGTATGTTCTTGCAGCCCATTTTAAGGAATCTTCAGAACCCTTGTATTCTTCTTGTGAAACAATATTCTTCCTTTTTAACCATGCCAACGCCCTGTTGCTCGCATCATATTCAACGGGGAGTGTAATAAAACTAAATAAGGTAGCAAACCCCATCATGATTAATCCTGCCACAGCAATATAAAAACCGAATTGGCCTCCTTGTCCCTCTGATGAAGCTGCCAGTATAAGCCCTCCAAAAACTACCCAAGTAGACATCCCCGAAGTAACGCTAACTACCGGAACTAATTTAGAACGTATTGAAAGCCATTCATAAGCCTGTGCATGCTGAACTGCATGGCCGCATTCATGGGCTGCAACAGCAGCTGCAGCAGCATTACGCTGGTTATAAACCCCTTCACTTAGATTAACAGTCTTTGTTTTTGGATTATAATGATCCGTTAACATTCCTGGGGTAGAGACTACTTTAACATCCCTTATACCATGATCATTTAACATTTGTTCGGCAATTTCCGCACCGCTCATACCATTGCGCAAATGCACTTTGGAATAATATTTAAACTTGCTTTTTAGCTTGTTGCTTACCAACCAACTCACCAGGGCAATAGCACCTAGTAATATATAATACATTGTCATAATTTCGTTTTTTGCTAATTTAAATGTATATATTAAATAACAAAAACCCGGCCAATATTGAGCCGGGGTCTATTTACTGACAAAAAGTACATTTACACGGTTAACTCATTCCATTTAAAAGCTTCCAAAATCTCCTTATAAACAACTTCTCCGTGAACAATATTCAACCCTTTCTGCAAAGAAGAATCTACTTCACAGGCCATTTCCCAACCTAAATTTGCAAGTTTAAGGACATATGGCAATGTCACATTTGTAAGAGCCATAGTAGAAGTATGAGGCACCGCTCCGGGCATATTGGCTACGGAATAATGCACCACATCATTAATTATATAAATAGGGTCTTCATGTGTAGTTGGTCTTGTTGTCTCTACACACCCGCCTTGATCTACGGCAACATCAACAATTACAGTTCCTTTGCGCATGTTTCCTAACATATCCCTGGTAATAAGTTTAGGTGCCTTTGAGCCCTTTAGCAGTACTCCACCAATAATGAGATCATGAGTTTCTATATGCTTTCTTATATTGAATTCATTAGAAAACTCTGTTACTACGTGGCTGGGCATGACATCATTTATATATCGAAGCCTCTTCATGTTCACATCTAAGATTGTAACATGGGCGCCAAGGCCGGCTGCCATTTTTGCAGCCTGAGTTCCAACAACCCCGGCACCTAAAACCAGAACTCGTCCTGGGGCAACCCCGGGAACACCTCCCAACAAAACTCCTCTTCCTTTCGCAGGTTTCTCAAGGTATTTTGCGCCTTGCTGTATGGCCATCCTTCCCGCTACTTCAGACATTGGAGTCAATAAAGGCAGTGTTCCATCCTCATCTTCTACAGTTTCATAGGCAATACAAACTGCTTTACTGTCTATCATAGCCTTTGTTAATGATTCACTGGAAGCGAAATGAAAATATGTAAATACCAGCTGTCCTTTTTGGATGTAATCGTATTCTTCTTCTATGGGTTCCTTCACTTTGACAATCATTTCGGCCATTGCATAAACCTGTCCAATTGTATCCAATATCATTGCTCCGGCTTGCTTATAGTCCTCATCAAAAAAACCGCTTCCTTCACCCGCACCGGACTGAATGTAAACGGTATGATTGTTTTTAACTAGTTCAAATACCCCAGCAGGGGTCATTCCTACCCTGCTTTCGTTGTTCTTGATTTCTTTAGGTACCCCTATAATCATTGTGTTAGATTTTTATGTTCATTTCAAAAATGTAACAATAATCATTGATAATGAAATAAAATCGACAAAATGCAGGGTAAATGTCCTAATAATCACAATATTTCATATTTTACCCCTATAAATATAGGGGTCCGATATATTTATTTTTAATTTTTTAGTACTATTAATTAATATAAGGGGGGGGTACCTAATTGGGAAAAAACAGAATTAAATGACCATTTCATATTAACAAGGAGTAATATTGCTCACAAGTTCTCAACTGAATCGTCAAATACCCGTAAAGAGACAGTCTTTTTGTCGAGAAAGGAAAATTAGATAAGGATTAACCTACGATGTTTACAATTTTTCCGGGTACCACAATTATTTTCTTAGGGGTACGACCCTGTAGTTGCGCCTTCGTTTTTTCATGAGACATAACAGCAGATTCTATTTCTTCCTTTCCCATATCCAAAGGAAGCTCAATCGTGAATCGCATCTTACCATTAAATGAAATGGGATATTCCTTGCTTTTTTCTATAAGGTGATCTGCCTCAAATTTTGGAAATGGCTCCGTTGAAATAGATTCTTTATGCCCTAATTTTTCCCAAAGTTCTTCAGCAATATGGGGGGCATATGGAGAGATCAAAATTGCGAGTGGTTCTAAAATAGCCTTGCTAATGCACTTTTGCGCAGAAAGTTCATTTACACAAATCATAAAGGTTGCTACCGAAGTATTGAATGAGAAATGTTCTATATCCTCTTCCACTTTCTTTATTGTTTTATGAAGTGATTTGAGTGCATCTTTAGATGGCAACTCCTCGGAAACCATAAAACTACCCGTTGGACCAGAATGATAAAGCCGCCATAATTTTTTTAGAAAAGCATATACTCCTGAGATACCTGCAGTATTCCATGGCTTGGCCTGCTCGAGTGGCCCAAGGAACATTTCATACATGCGTAGCGAATCTGCCCCGAATTCTTCACATATTTCATCCGGATTTACCACATTGTATTTGGATTTGGACATTTTTTCAACCTCTCGTCCTACTATATACTTTCCATTCTCTAATACAAATTCGGCATCCTTGAACTCAGGTCTCCATTTTTTAAATGCCGCAATATCCAATTCATCGGAAGAATTAACTAAAGAGACATCGGCATGCAATGGGGCAACTTTAAGATCATTGATTAAACCTGCGGAAATCAACTTATTTGTACCTTCTTCTCTAAAAACAAAGGCACTTGTTCCAAGGATCATCCCCTGATTAATCAATTTTTTGGCGTATTCTTCATATGGGACCATTCCCTTATCAAACATAAATTTCTGCCAAAAACGAGAGTATAACAAATGTCCGGTGGCATGTTCAACACCTCCAATATAGAGATCTACTTGTTGCCAGTAGTTAATTGCTTCCTGTGAGAAAATTGCCTTATCGTTGTCCGGATCCATATACCGGTTAAAATATTGGGAGCTGCCTGCCCATCCTGGCATTGTATTAAGTTCCAGGGGAAAAACAGTTTTGTTATCCATTAAATTATTGTCTACAACTTTGCATTTTTTTATATCCCAGGACCAAATTGAAGCATTCCCTAAAGGTGGTTCTCCGGTTTCTGTAGGTAAGTATTTTTCTACTTCCGGCAGCGTTAAAGGTAAATTGTCTGCACTGATCATTCTTGGCATTCCATCGACATAATAAACAGGAAAAGGTTCTCCCCAATAGCGTTGACGACTAAAAACAGCATCTCTAAGTCGGAAATTAACTTTCCCTTGCCCTCTGCCAATTTTTTCAAGTTCAGAAATCACTTTTTTTGTAGCTTCCTTAAAGTTTAATCCGTTTAAAAACCCAGAATTAGTAATTACGGTCAATTCTTTATTTGCAAAGGCCTCCTCAGAAATATCAATACCTTCAAATATATTTGGAATAGGAATTTTAAAATGTTTTGCAAAATCGTAATCGCGCTGGTCTCCGCTTGGCACAGACATTACAGCTCCGGTACCATAACCTGCCAAAACGTAGTCCCCAATCCAAACAGGTATTGATTCCCCGGTAAAAGGATGTTCAACAAATGCGCCAGTAAAAACGCCAGTTATAGTTTTTACATCTGCTAACCTATCACGTTCTGATCTTTTTGCAGTCATTTGAACGTAGGTTTCAACTGCTTCCTTTTGTTCTTGTGTAGTTATTTTTGATACCAATTCGTGCTCTGGAGCGAGAGTCATAAAACTCACTCCGAAAATTGTATCCGGCCGTGTTGTGAATACCTCAATAGGATAAGAGCTATTATTACCTGAAGGTATTGTATTAAATGTAACTGTGGCCCCTACAGACCTGCCAATCCAATTTGCCTGGGCGTCTTTCAGAGACTGAGGCCAATCTACTTTTTGTAAATCATCGAGCAAGCGCTGTGCATATGCAGTTATACGCATAATCCACTGGGTCATATTTTTCCGTACAACCGGATGTCCTCCACGTTCAGAAACACCATTAACTATCTCGTCATTTGCAAGAACTGTACCCAAAGCAGGGCACCAATTTACCACAGTGTCAGCCAAGTAGGTCAATCTGTACTTTAATAATAGCTCTTCTTGTTTTCTTCCATTCAGTTTATTCCATTCTGCAGCTGTAAACATTGGGGTGTCTTCATCACAAGCTGCCTTGATATTGACATTCCCCTCTTTCCGAAAAATTTCTTTGAGCTGCTCTATTCCCTCTGCTTTATCCTTGCTTATATTATACCAGGAATTAAAAAGTTGAATAAATACCCATTGTGTCCATTTGTAATATTTCGGGTCAGAAGTACGTACTTCCCTCTTCCAGTCAAAAGAGAATCCCAGTTTATCTAATTGCTCTCTATATCTGGCTATATTAGTCTCTGTAGTAACAGAAGGATGTTGTCCTGTTTGTATGGCATATTGTTCTGCCGGTAATCCAAAGGAATCGTAGCCCATTGGGTGCAAAACATTAAATCCCTTATGCCTTTTATAACGTGCATAAATGTCACTTGCAATATAACCCAAAGGATGTCCAACATGGAGACCGGCACCTGATGGGTAGGGAAACATATCCAGAACATAATATTTCTCCTTCTCGGAGCCGTCAATCGCTTTGAATGTGCTTTTTTGCGCCCAATATCTTTGCCATTTGGCCTCAATCTCCCTAAAATTATAGCTCATAATTTTTGTTTATACCCGATACCGCGCAAAAATAAGTTTATTCAATTTACTTTCCTATTTTTACGTATTCATATACCGCTATGAGCAAATCTTTTGAACGCTATCAAAAACGTAAATTAATCTCTTCCTACTTTTCAGTGGTTTTGAGTATTGGGCTTGTATTATTTTTACTAGGTGTTTTAGGGCTTTTAGTACTAAACACGAAAAAATTGGCAGATCATTTTAAAGAACAAATCAAAATATCTGTTTTTTTAAAGGACAATGCCAAGGAAGTTGAAGTTGATCAACTACAGAAAAGCCTGGTAATGGCAGATTATACTAAATCTGCCATCTACGTATCCAAAGAAGAAGCCGCTGAACTTCACAGTGCCGAAATTGGCGAAAACTTCCTGGACTTTTTGGGTTATAATCCTCTTAAAAATTCAATTGATGTAGCTTTAAAGGCAGATTTTGTGTCAACTGAAAAAGTGGAGGAAATTGCATCAGAATTGTCTAAAAAGGACTATGTTGAAGAAGTAAGTTATGATAAGCCTCTTATTGCACTGCTTACAGAAAATGTAAAAAGAATTAGCTTCTGGATATTGATAGCTAGTGCCATTTTTACACTAATAGCCGTTTTATTAATTAATAGTTCTATCCGCTTATCCATATATTCTAAACGTTTTATTATTAAAACTATGCAAATGGTAGGTGCTACAAAAAGATTTATCAGAAGACCATTTATTTGGACAAACATTAAGTTAGGAATGTTAGGTTCATTATTAGCGCTGATGGCGTTGGGCACTCTTCTTTATTATGTAAACATGAATTTCCCGGAATTAAATCTTTTACAGGACATCATGATATTAGGCATCCTTTTCATAGGTGTTTTTGTTTTAGGTGTACTCATTTCATTAATTAGTACTTATTTTGCCACTCAACGTTTTCTTAATCTCAGAACAGATGATTTATATTATTAAATTTGCAGCATGAGTCAAAAGCAAAAAAATAAACAAAGTCAGGTCCCAAAGCCCGAGTTTATCTTCCAGAAAAAAAATTATCTATTTATGTTTATAGGGCTTGCTTGTATAGCTCTTGGTTTTATTTTAATGAGCGGAGGTGGCAGTGATGACCCAAATGTATTTAATCCGGATATATACAACTTCAGAAGAATTCGATTGGCACCAACATTGGTCCTTATTGGTTTAGGGATTGAGATATATGCGATCTTATTAAATCCCCATAAGAAGAAAAACAACTAATTGGAAATCATAGACGCAATTATCCTCGGCATAGTCCAGGGATTAACGGAATTTTTGCCTGTTTCTTCCAGTGGTCATCTGGAGTTGGGAAAGGCAATTCTAGGTGATAAATCCATCCCCCAGGAAAGCCTTTTGTTCACTGTGGTACTGCATTTTGCGACAGCACTAAGTACAATTGTTGTCTTTAGGAAAGATGTTTGGGCAATTGTTAAAGGATTATTTCAATTTAAATCGAACGAGGAAACACTTTTTTCTTTTAAAATTATTATCTCCATGATCCCTGCAGCGATAATCGGACTGGTCTTTGAAGAAGAACTGGAAGGGTTTTTTGGCGGTAATGTAGCATTTGTAGGGTATATGCTCATTATAACTGCCTTACTTCTTTACCTTGCAGATAAGGCAAGGGAAACTCAAAAGAAAGTTACCTATATAAATGCATTCATAATAGGTGTTTCTCAAGCTATTGCAATATTACCAGGTATTTCCAGAAGCGGGGCCACCATTTCCACATCGGTATTATTGGGTGTAGATAAGACCAGAGCTGCGAGATTCTCATTTTTAATGGTTGTGCCCCTTATAATAGGTAAAATGGGCAAA
Organism: uncultured Eudoraea sp.; assembly: GCA_965366915.1. Lineage (GTDB taxonomy): Bacteria > Bacteroidota > Bacteroidia > Flavobacteriales > Flavobacteriaceae > Eudoraea. The sequence goes on from CBDUGN010000015.1 coordinate 23,228, forward strand.
GATATTATGGGAGGAGAACTCCACTTTCAAAGTGAGCAAACACTTGCTATGAGTGCAGGTTTTATAGCTGCTTTCATAGCAGGTTTAGCCGCATGTACCTGGATGATTCAGCTCGTAAAAAAAAGTAAGCTGACTTACTTTGCCATCTACTGTTTTGTTGTTGGATGTATTGCCATAGGGTTTGGTCTTTGGAGTTAAGTTTAATATTTGTGTATCTTTTCATCATAAATTAATGTCTTGAAAACTGAAAAAGATTATTTGGAGGGGCAACTTATTCTTATAGATAAACCTTTAAAATGGTCATCTTTTCAGGCCGTTAATGCCATAAAATGGGCAATTAGAAAAAGATACCAATTAAAAAAAATTAAAGTAGGCCATGCGGGTACTTTAGACCCCCTAGCCAGTGGACTTTTATTAATTTGTGTTGGGAAATTCACAAAGCGAATTCATGAATTTCAGGAAATGTCAAAAGTTTATGAGGGGACTATAACACTGGGTAGCTCCACTCCTTCCTATGATCTTGAGACGGTAATAGATAATATATATCCAACAGATCATATCACCCGGGAACTAATTTATAAGACAAAAGCTTCATTTATTGGCAAGATCGCCCAAAAACCTCCTGTTTTTTCAGCTTTAAAAAAAGATGGCAAGCGCTTGTACGAGTATGCCAGAGAAGGCAAGGAATTGGAGCTAAAAGCGCGGTTCGTTGAAATTTTACAATTTGAGATATTGGAAATAAATATGCCTGATATACATTTCAGGATACAATGCAGTAAAGGAACATATATCAGATCTGTCGCGCATGATTTTGGAAAAGCATTGAATTCCGGGGGCTACTTATCATCTCTTAGAAGAACCAAAATAGGGGAATATAACGTAGATAATGCGGTGACACCGGCGAATTTTAAGGAAATGTTGGATATTTAACCTCTTTAAAATGAGCTATTGAGTGAAATATATTATTAAAAAGTTGGTTATACAAATATGGACCTGAATAGAAGTCAGCTTTCTCTTATAATTACTTTCTTCTCTCTTTCTATCGTGATTTTATTACTCTTTAATATTCACTTGGGATCAGAGGAACAGGAGGAGTATGTTATTGAATTAAGCCTGGCCGACGAGGAGCTTGAAAAAATAATTGAAGAATTGGAAAGGCAGGAAGAGATAGCAAAAGCGGATCCCATAAAAAGCCATATGGCTTTTAACGAAACCGCTAAATCCAGTTTCGAAGAACCGGAACCATTAAAAACGCTTGAAGAACTATTAGAAGAAAAAGAAGCTTCAATGAATGAAGATGAATTCCAGGAATATTTGAATTCTGATTCTGGTTACGCAGCCAGCCTTAAGGACCTCGTTAAAAAAAGGGAGGAAAAAAAACAACAACTGGAGGAAGTTGAAGCGAAGAAAAAAGAATTCACGAATAATCTTGAAAAAAGAAAGACTTCCATTTCATATTCATTAGTTGATCGTTCTAATTATGAACTTCCCCCACCTATTTACACCTGTATTGAGGGAGGCAGAGTTGTAGTAAATATTGAAGTAGATGCTTCGGGAGATGTTATTGACGCCAATTTTAACGAAAAAAGTTCTAACACGTCTAATGGATGCCTTGTTGAAAATGCGATTAAATATGCGCTAAAGGCAAAATTTAGTTCTGCTACCAGAGATAGTCAGAAAGGAACAATTACGTACTTATTCCAAAGCAAGTAATTCCAGTAGATCCTCTAAAATATTTTGCCCTTTGTCCTTATTATACCAATTCTGTAAATCCTGCTTAAATTCGGGGGTAAGTTCCCCATTTTCTTTTTTGTAATCTTCAACCATTTTAGTCGCCTTTGTGGGTCTTGGACCCCAGGATTTTATAACCTCCTTACTCTGTTCATCGACCATTATGAGTTTGGGAATAGATAAGGTGCGATTGGTTCGAAAGAGATTCATGAGCTCCGGATTTTCATCCCTCAATACTACTTTTAAGGTAATATTAGCTGATGCTTCTGCAATCTTATTCATTACAGGTATTGATGGCGCGGCATCGCCACACCAACTTTCGGTTAAAACAAGCCATAAAATAGACCTATTCCATTTTTCAATTAGCAACTTATCAGATTCCGATAGCTTAAATGTTTTATCCCATCGCTTCATACGCCGATTGTTCAGTGCCGTATAATTTATAAGCGATTCTTTTTGCTCTACCCCGGTAGTTCCACCCTTTAAGGCCAAATCATTTACTAGATCCCGGTACTCTTTGTAACTATAAGATCTGGTTAGAGCAGATTCAATTATTTCTTCTTTTAGTATGTGATCTTCTTTATTTTTCATTAGCCAATAGTCGCAAGAAATATCAAAACCAAACATTCTTAATTTCAAATATGTATTTCATTTTAAACTTAACTAGGGTTCCGGCTAAATTGTTCGTTTTTTTACCATTCCACCTCTGGTGTCATTAATATTGTTCATAACAACAAAAGCATCAGGATCTATCTTCATTATTTCATTGCTTAATTTGCTGATTTCTAATCTTGTAATTACCGTATAGATGACTTCGTAGTTATTGTGAATTCCATTTTTTTCATAACCGCCACGGGCATCATAAATCGTTAGCCCTCTCCCTAGTTTATCGGTAATCATCTTCCGAATTCTTTCACTTGCCTCAGAAATAATTGTTACCCCGGTATACTCCTCTATCCCATCCACAACAAAATCAAGCGTTTTAGAAGCCGCTAAATAGGTCAGCATGGAATATAATGCCGATTCTACTGATAGCATGTATGCAGCAGCAAGGAAAATGATTAGATTAATAGCAATCATAACATCTCCAATTTTTGTCCCAAGTCTTTTACTCAAATATAGGGCAAGTACTTCCGTTCCATCCAGAACACCGCCTCCTCTTATTGAGAGACCAATACCGGCTCCTAAAAAAAAGCCGCCAAAAACTGAAACTAAAAGTTTGTCATCGGTTACTTCCGGAAACTCTATCAAAGCGAGCACAATGGCAAGACCCAGGATGGCAATGGTTGTTTTAATAGCAAAATTCCTACCTATAACTTTTAAACCCAATAATAGAAAAGGTAAATTCATAAGAACAACTAAGGCATATAAAGGAAGTATCGTAGTCTCTGTTATTAACAGTGATATTCCTGTTACTCCCCCATCTATAAATCTATTTGGCAGTAAAAAACTTTCTAAACCAAACGCAGCTGCTAATATTCCGGCGGAGATAAAAAAAATATCTTTGATGAACAATTTAGAAAAAGCTGGCATAAGCTTAATGTGAGGCATTTTTAAACTGATTTTTAAATTCATTGTTCCTAAAGATTTTCGGGATTAATTGCCAGGCTTCTAAATAACTTAGCTTTAGTGCTCAGGAATTTGTTTTGCACTTCATTTTGTTTAAGTTCGGAATCAATGAGTTTATTTTCCCTCGCGTTTATTAAGAACAATGAACTCTCCCCAAATGTAAACTTTCGTTCCTCAGCAGCCACCAATCTGGAGTAATCTTTAACAATATTGCTTATAAGAAAATTTTGTTGATCAAATGAATCCAAAGCCGCATAAATTGCCAATACCTTATTTCTTATTTCAATTTGCGCATTGTCAATCTCAAATTGGGTGTTCTCCATTTTAAATTTGGCCAGCTTCAAATCTCCTCTTTCCTTTCTAAGAAAAAGTGGAAACCTGAATTTAATACCTCCCTTGTACTGTTGTGTGTCAAAAGAATTAATAAGGTCTGGGGTTTCAGTTAAAAAATTATATTCAAGATCAATTTTCGGCAATAATTTATTAGCCTTTAACCTTTTATCCACTTCAAGTCCTGCGAGTTTATTGCCTAGCGATTTCAGTTTGGGATGATTTTCAATAGAAAAGCTATCTAAGGGTTTTCCCAAAATTTCGAGAGTAATATCCACCTCACCGTTAACATCTAAATTGGGAATTACATTAGGCTGCAGCTCTATTGGAATATTGTTATCTAACCAGAGGAAATTTGATAGTTCCAGTGATTTATTAGTAAGGTTTACTTTAGCCTGTTCCAAATTTAATTGCCTGTCCAGAACGGCAATTTTTGCTTCAACAGTATCAATCGTCGCAATATCTCCTGCTTCTGAGCTTCTTTTAATCCCTTCAAAACGTATTTTGGCATTTTCGAGGAAATTACTAAAAGTTTCTTTGTCTTTATAAGCCTGTAACCAATCAAAATAAGCTATTGAAGCATTATATAAAATTTGGTTAACCAATAAGTCCCTGTCTGCTTTTGTTTGCTCTCTGAAAAATTTTGCTTTTCTCAATGTAGCCATGCGCTCATTAATCCATAAGCCCTGTATTACAGAAACAGAAACCCCGGCGCTATAAAGTCCGTCTAACGGTAAGTCCTCGGCTGGATTCAAAAACTGACCTTCATTTTGTTCAAAGGTGCCTTTAAGTTCAATGCCATACCAGGTTGGTATTTTAAAGGTTGCGTTAAACCTGTCATAGTATTCCACGCCTTTAAATTGTTTGCGGTCATAGTCTACTTCTATTTTGGGATCAAAACCACCTCTTGACCTCATAAGATTTGCTTGTCCGATTCCAATTTGTAGTTCGGCCTGTTTGGCTATAGGGTGGTATTTTTTGACATAACCCAAATATTCCCTGAAATTTAAAATAAGCGTATCCTGCTCCTGTGCAAAAAGGAAAGAGGTTATAAAGAAAGTAAGTAAAAAACTGTACTTTTTCATACTACTTGTTTTCTTTTTTAGCCATTGAATTATCAGGCTGATAATAATTTGGGGGAAATCCATTGAGTTGTCTCCATAACTCAAACCAGATAGGTACATCTTCCAATAATGCAATCGTATAAGCCCCCGATCCTACACGTAAATCTTTGGGCCATGGATGATCTGCAGGGTCCGGAGCAAGTAAAATTCTGTATTTTCCATTGTCACTAATGAAAGTTTCTATAGCTACAACTTTACCCCCATATGTCCCATATGAAACATTAGGCCATCCGCTAAAAACAATTGCCGGCCAGCCGTCAAACTGTACGCGTACTTCTTCACCCAAATGCATTAGTGGAAGATCTATAGGTTCAACATAAGTCTCAACTGCCAAATCATAGTCCGAAGGCATAATACCCACCAAGCGTTCTCCTTCTTTGAATGTTTCACCAACACCGGCTTTGATGGCTTTATTTATCCAACCATTTTGTGGTGCCTTTATATAATACATATCATTACGCATACTATAATTTGTAAACTCATTCTCTAACTTTGTTACCTGTGCCTCAGAATCAAATTGATTGGATTGGGCTGTATACATATCACTTTGGGCTTTGGATATTTTGTCCGTATACGCAGCATTAACCCTGCTTATTTCTACCCGGGCATTTATCACTTCATTTTTGGAAGCGAGTAATTTGTTTTCCTGAGAGATAAGTTTAGCTTGGGTTTCCTGTAACTTCAGCTTTTTTTCCTCTACGTCTGTTACTGCTTTTAATCCTTCTTTCTGTAATTGTACAACCCTGTTATATTGTCTTTCGGCTATACTAATGTTGGTCTTAGCAGCTTCCAGGTCAATGCTGTCGCTTTGAACCTTTAATTTCGCCTGAATCAATTTATTCTCTGCCTGTTGATATTTCAGCTTCCGCTCATTGATTAAAGCATTTATCTGATTATTAAGGGCTTTTACTTTTCCTTCATAAGAGACTACTGCATTTGATTTTGCAACTATTTGTTGACCTGTTCTTTCTACCAAATTTGGGTCGAAGTACTCATTTTTGGTTTCTGAAATAAATAAAATAGTATCCCCTTTTTTTACATAATCTCCTTCCTGTACATACCATTTCTCTATTCTCCCAGGAATAGGGGACTGAATGGTCTGAGGCCTTTGATCGGGTTTTAACGTAGTAAGATAGCCAGTACCTGAGACATTTTGGGTCCAGGGTAAGAACAGAACGATTAACCCTGTAAACGCGAAAATCAAAAGGAAGCGATTAAAATGCTTATAATGTCGAGTATGAAAGACTTCCTTTGCTGAACTAAATTCTAATAAGTTCACCTTTTGATTTAATCTATTTGGAGATATATTAAGCATGTCTTTTAACTTTCGTTTATAATTTTACCTTTTTCCATTGTGATTATTCTCGTACAATGTTTTTTCCAATCATCATTCTGACTAATTACAACCAGTGCCCAGGGTCTGTCTTTACCAGAGAGGAAATCCATGATTTCCCGAGTTTCTTCCATATCAAACTGATCCAGGGGGTCTTTGAGAATCAACAACCTGGGTTTCCTGACTATACTCCGTGCCAGAACGATTTTTTTAGAGATAACATAAGGTATTTGTCGTCCTTCAGGATATAGCATTGTCTTTAAACCATGAGGTTGTTCCTTTACAAATTTTGTCAAGCCCGTTTTTTCCAGTGCCCAGTACACCTCCTTCTCGGAGATGTCTTTATCTCCAAAGGTTATATTTTCCAAAATACTGCCTTCAAAAGGAGATTCTTCTGTCAAAGACTGGCCTATATGTGAGCGGTAATAATTTAAATTGATTGATTTTAAAGAAACATCGTTAACAAAAATATCGCCCTGATCGGGCTCAATTATACCAGCCACTAATCGAAGTAAAGAAGACTTGCCAGATCCACTACCACCCTGAATCAAGATGCTGCATTCGGGTGTTATTTTTAACGAAACACCGTCAATAATATGTTTGTTTCTACCGGGAACATTATAACTAATATCTTCCAGTTCAACCAGAAAACTTTCATCATCCCCAAATGGTTTTTCACCGTGCTGTGGCTCCAATTCTTTGTCCACTACCTGGCCTAATTTTTCCAGTGAGGTGAGTAAATC
>CBDUGN010000016.1:0-29517 GCA_965366915.1 uncultured Eudoraea sp.
AAAATAAGATTAAAGGATTTGGTTACGCTGTATTATTATGGCTGTTTTTCGCGGTAATTTATGATGGGTTGTTTCTATTATCGCTTATAATATTTGAGGACTATCCTTTAGACAAATATTCTTTGGTGGCCACAATGCTTAACCCTGTAGATCTTTCCAGAACACTAATACTTTTGAAATTAGATATATCTGCCCTTATGGGTTATACGGGCGCTGTATTCAAATCTTTTTTCGGAACGAGATCAGGGTTCTATATTTCAATCTTTATGTTGATTTTATGGACACTTATTCCATTGTATAATCTCATTAGAAAAGCGAACAAAAAGGATTTTTAGAAAGAATAAGGTTCGATAAAATCTTTATAAGTTCCTCTTGATGGATGTACCTTGGTTATAAGCAGTCTTTTTTTGGGATAATCCTTCAATATGTCATGTATTACATTCCGGCGTGCCCAATAAGAATTGGTTTTTCCCCAAGCGATGAGGACCATATCGGAATCTTCTATAGCCTGCCTTATAAAACTGTCATTCGCTTTCCCAATTTTAGATGAAGCTCCTATAAAATCTTTAGTTTGTATATAAGCAAACTGATTAACTACTGTAATTATTTTTATGTTTTCAAATAACTCAATTTCTTTTTCAAAAATGAGTTTTTCCAGAAATTGAACAGACTTATCGGCAATTTCTGTATTGGCAACACTTGGGTTTTGCATAATTACACACAAGCTATCGCCTTTTGTCCTTGTAGTATTTTCTAGAGTCAGCTGATATCTGAATTTTTTACAATTAGAAAATTCAGCTCTTGCCTGTACTCCAGGGATGTGTTTATAAATCATCTTTTAATGCAGCTAACTTAATCCTGGCATATATTTAGCGCAATGTTAACCATTTCTTCAAAAGTTCGTTCCCTATCTTCAAAACTGCATTTCTCCCCGGTAACTAAAGAATCCGAAATTGTGAGAATCGCCAGGGCTTCAATATTGTATTTTGCCGCAATGCTATAAAGTCCGGCTGCTTCCATCTCAACACATAAAACACCATAATCGGCCCATTTCTTATAAGCCCTGGGATCGTGTTCATAATAGAGATCAGAGGAAAGTACATTGCCCACTTTTATAGGAATGTTGTTTTCCTTGGTATATGAAACAGCTTTCATGAGTAAATTGAAGTTGGCGGTAGGGGCATAGTTTACATCATTAAAAATAGCATTGTTAATCCCCGAATTTGTTGAAGCAGATAGGGCTAAAACAACATCTCTAAGCTTTACATTCTTCTGATAGGATCCGGCAGTGCCTACCCGGATTATTCGTTTCACATCATAATCATTAATAAGTTCATGATAGTAAATCATAGCGGAGGGTATCCCCATGCCGCTTCCCTGTATTGAAATGCGTTGCCCCTTAAATTCCCCTGTGTAACCCAGCATACCGCGAACATCTGAGTAACAATAGGGTTTATCCAAAAAAGTTTCGGCCATCCATTTAGCACGCAGTGGGTCGCCCGGCATAAGGACAGAATCTGCAATCTCGTTCTTTTTTGCATCAATGTGGGCACTCATAGATTATGGATTAGTTTCTTTAACTATTTCAATTCCTGAAGAGGTTCCTAAGCGCGAAACCCCCATATCTAAATAACGCAAGGCGGTTTTCTTGTCTTTTATTCCTCCTGAGGCTTTAATGTTTATTTTATTTTGAATCACATTACTTATTAGTTCAATATCTTCAAATGTAGCCCCTCCAGAGCCAAATCCGGTTGAAGTTTTCACAAAATCGGCCTTACCCTCAACAACCAGCATACTGGCTATTTTTTTTTCTTCAGTGGTTAAGTAGCAGGTCTCAATAATTACTTTCAATTTCCTGGCCCCTATGGCTTGTTTTATTAAACCTATTTCGTCTTTTACCAGACTGTATTCTCCAAATTTTAACCAACCAAGATTTATAACCATATCTATTTCATCGGCGCCTTGTTCTATGCAATACTGAGCCTCGCATACTTTAGCTTCTGTAGACATCGCACCTAATGGGAAACCAATTACTGCCGCTATTTTGACACCGGAATCCTTCAATTCTTCCCTGGCCAGGGCTACATAACAACTATTGACACAAACGGCATAAAAATTATATTCCAGGGCCTCAGCACATAACTGTTTTATTGCTTTGGGGGTCGCCACAGGTTTTAATAAAGTGTGATCTATATGTTTTTCTATTCGCATGAATTCTTATTAAGATCGATCAAATCGTTCATATGCAGCTTTGCTAAGCATTTCACGATGGTCCGGATGTGCAATAGAAATCAAAGCTTTTGCCCTTTCATATAAATTTTTCCCAAAAAGGTTTACCACACCATATTCAGTAACTACGTAGTGCACATGTGCTCTTGTAGTAGTAACTCCTGCACCGTCTTTGAGGGTAGGGGTAATCTTGCTTATTCCTTTTGGCGTAGCTGAGGAAATAGCAAAAATTGGTTTTCCCCCTTCAGAAATGGTCGCACCCCGTATAAAATCCATTTGCCCTCCTACACCGGAAAAGTGACGTTGTCCAATGCTATCCGCACATACCTGTCCGGTTAAATCTATTTCAATGGCGCTATTAATCGCCGTTACCTTGGGATTTCTTGCAATTAAATTAGTGTCGTTTGTATATGCAGCCTCTTTAAAATGCACCAATGGATTATCATCGACAAAGTCGTATAATTTTTTAGTGCCTGCAGCAAAACAAGTTACAATTTTATTAGTTTTTATCTCCTTTTCCTCTCCGGTTATTACACCTTTTTCCACCAGTGGAAGCAAACCATCAGAAAACATTTCTGTATGTACCCCCAATCTTTTATGATTGTGTAAATTGGTTAAAACCGCATTAGGAATATTACCTATACCCAATTGTAAAGTGGCACCATCTTCTATAAGGCTCGCAACATTTCTACCTATTTTGTGCTCTAATTCCGTTATTTGTGTGATCGGTGCAACATGGATGGGCTCGTCTACCTCTATGGCCAGATCAATACGGTCTTTATGTATAATGCCATCGCCATGAGTTCTTGGAACCTGCGGATTAATCTGGGCAATTACTTTCTTAGCAGTTTGTATTGCAGGAATAGCAATATCTACAGATACCCCTAAAGAACAATATCCATGCTTGTCCGGGTGAGATACCTGAACTACGGCTACGTCGAGGGGTAAAATATTCCTCCTGAACAGAAAATGGATTTCACTAAGAAAAATAGGGATATAATCACCTTTATTTGTATTCACTGCTTTTCTCACATTTCCTCCAACAAAACAGCTGTTTATATTAAAGGCCTGATTATATGGAGGGACTGCATATTTAACTTCTCCTTCAGTATGAATTGATATTATCTCTACATCCTCTAGTTCCTCATACCTGTCACAAATGCTATTTATTAATGTATTAGGAGTCATAGCAGCTCCTTGTAAGAATATCCGATCCCCCGAATTAACAATAGAAGCAGCTTCTGCCGCTGTAACAATTTTCATGTTGGTATTTTTATTGGATTTATAAAATGCCTTATCAAATAATTGATTAAGGCTAATGACATTCTAATTCTGTGCTAACCACCTCGGTCATTTGTTTAGGAGATACATATGGTATTCCTAAACCCATCCCTCTTAAAATAAAAAGCACCCCGATGATAACTACAAAAACCGGGATCAATTTACGTATTCGTTGTTTAGCAGAATCCTTTAATATTCCGCTCAGGTAAACTGCTGTTGTCATCAGAGGGACTGTTCCTAAACCAAACAAGATCATATATAATGAACCTTCAACAGCTGCGCCCATTGCAATAGCACCCAGCAGGGCCATATATACTAATCCACAAGGAAGGAACCCATTTAGAAAGCCAATAGTAAGAAATGTATCTGCCGTTTTCTTCTTTAGTGCTTTACCTAAACTATTTTTAATTTTTCCAACAACCCTATATATAGGTTTTGTAAGACTAAGCCTGCTCATATACTTGTATGGTGTTATTACAGCTAATATCATTATAACACCAATTAAAATCGATAGCTTTTGCTGTATACCAAAGATGAATAGTCCTTTGCCTAACAGGCCAAATAATAAACCAATAATACCATAAGCCATTAGTCTTCCAAAATGGTAAATGAAAATCTGACCTGCTTTTTTATATTTATTATTCTGACTTACAGGCAGCATAAATGCAATGGGGCCACACATTCCTATGCAGTGTAAACTTCCCATAAGGCCCAAAATCAAAGCAGATAATAACATATAACTATACTATTTAATAAGTAATGCTTTTTTTTATCAAGTGCTCTTTGTCCTGATAATTAAAATAAATTTTTATGTCCCAGCGACCATCCAACAAACGTTTGTCAGGTATGAGCAAATGTTTATTGGATAAACTTATAGGAAAGTCAAAATCCAAGTGTTTATTGGATGGTCTGTATAGGGACACTTTACCTTCAATTTCTTTGTAATTCATTTTTGGAGGAAACGTAACAGCTAGTCCATTTTTATTTTTAACAAAACTAAATTGGGAAACATAATCTTTGGCATTAGTAAGTGCATCAATCTCCTTCTGATAGGCTAGTTCTTCCTTGTAATATTCCTCTGTAACCAAATCATGGTTTGCACTGTTATCCGTGCTTGCAAGTATTACGAAATACAGGATAAATGCAATAAATGCTACAAATGCTAAAACAATTCCTGTTCCCCAGTTAAACTTCATACTTTTTATTTCTTATTAATGAATACTGCTAATTATAACTTCTTGGTGCCAGGAACCTAGCCGTTGTTGTTTCAATTAATTCTTCTCCACTATAAACACCTATCTTTAGCTTGTCTTTATCGCCGCTAAGGGCCGAATTATTTATTTCAATAAACAAGGTGCCTTCTGCCAATTGCTGCGCGGGAACCTCAAAACTGCGATGTGACACCAAATCAATTTTACCCTCATGTGAGAGAAGTTTAAAACTTACATTATCAATGTCTTTAGATGTTTTATTGATCAGCTTATACGTATATACATTACTAATCATATTACCTTCTTTATGTTCATAGAGCTGTCCCGGCAATCTTAAAATATTAGCTTCAAGATCATTTCTTAAGAAAAGCATGCCAATAAATACTCCAGTTAGAATTACAAGTACTGCAGAATAACCTTTTAATCTTGGATTAAAAGTAAATTTTGCATTTCTTTCAATATTATCCTCACTGGCATAACGAATAAGACCTTTTGGAAGATTTATTTTTTCCATAATGGTGTCACATTCATCTATACAAGCTGTGCAATTCACGCATTCCAGCTGGGTGCCATTTCTGATATCAATACCTGTTGGGCATACATGCACACATTGAAAGCAGTCTATACAATCGCCATGACCCAGTGCTTGGCGATCTTCATTTTTCCGAAATTTTTTACGACCATTTTCGGCTTCACCACGTTTATGATCATAGGCTACCACAATGGATTTGTTGTCTAATAATACGCCTTGCATTCTACCATAGGGACAGGCGATAATACAGACCTGCTCTCTGAACCATGCAAAAACAAAATAAAATACTCCCGTGAATATTAGCAGGGACACCAATGTACTTACATGAGCCAGGGGTCCATCAGTGACGTATTGGATTAATTTGTCGCTTCCAATAAGGTACGCCAGGAAGACATTTGCGATTAAAAAGGATATTACAAAGAATACAAACCATTTTAATAGTCGTTTCCTTATTTTTTCTCCGTTCCATGACTGCTTTGCCAAACGCATCTGTGCACCGCGATCTCCGTCTATCCAGTATTCAATTCGCCTGAAGACCATTTCCATAAAAATTGTTTGCGGGCACATCCATCCACAAAATATACGACCAAAGGCAACGGTAAAAAGTGCAATAAAAATTACCCCTATGATCATGGAAATAACAAATAGATGGAAATCCTGTGGCCAGAATGGAAATCCAAAAATATTGAACCGCCGTTCCAAAACATTAAACATCAGGAACTGGTTTCCATTTATCTTAATAAAAGGTGAAGCAAATAGGAAAATTAACAGTACATAACTGACCCATTTTCGATATTCATAATACCTTCCACTAGGTTTTTTAGGGAATATCCAGGCCCGTTTTCCTTCTTCGTTTATGGTGCCAATACTATCCCTAAAATTTTCATCCATAGCATTTTTCTATTAAATTATTTAAGTAGAAATGAACTATTCATTCATGACTACGGAAGTAGAATCAGTCTCTTGTGCTGGAACTGTTTCTTCCTCCGGAGTAACTTCCTGTTTTGGAGCATTCTCATCTATCCATAGATCACCTTCGGCTGCCTTTGGGTTGGCAGGTGTTGTTCCCTGGAAAGTAAGTAAATAGCTTGAAACCTGGGCCATTTCTAGTGGTTTCAGGGTTTGCTTCCATGATACCATTCCTTTGCCGGCGCGTCCTCCTTCAGAAACGGTATTAAAGACATTTTTAATTCCTCCTCCCAAAATCCAATATTCATCTGTAAGATTGGGCCCTATTCCCCCACCACCGTCTGCCATATGGCATACCACACAATTGGTCTCAAAAATTGATTTTCCCGCACTAATATCCGCGGCCTCAGTTAATAGTTCAACTGTATTGACATCTACTAAATCCTTAGCAGTTTTTTTGTAAGCTTCAATTTCGGCCTGAGCTGCGGCAACCTCGAGTTCATATTCCATATCCTGGTCATAATCACCATAAATTTCGAATCTAATCAGGTAAATAACACCAAAAAGTATTGTCGCATAAAAAAGGTAAACCCACCATGGCGGTAACTTGTTGTCGAGCTCTTTTATGCCATCATAATTGTGGTCGAGAATGATTTCTCCTTCAGCTTCTATGGGTTTGGTACCTAATAGTTTTTTGTACATCTTCTTACCCCAACTCCATTCCCATTGATTGGATTTGGATTCCAAATACCTTTCTTTGCCTTCTTCAGAAAGCGTTTGAAACATTACATTTTCTATAGACTTTAGAATAAGTTCAATTGCAACAAGGATCAACAACACCATCAATAAAAAGAACTGTGTTATAGGATACTCAATAAATGCCGGTTTTTCTCCGGAGTCAATAAAGTATTCCATCAGTCCAAAAATGATAAAGAATATTACGGGGATTCTTATCCACCAGGGTGACATATTTTTCATAGTTCTTGTTGTTTTGGTTGATTATCTTCTAATGGTATTTCACTAACTTCCTTGATATGTTCTTTTGAAGCGGTAAATACCCACCAAAAAAGAATGGCAAAAAATACAAAGAAGATAAGCAGTGATATCATGGGATATGTGGCAATGCCTTCCATACTTTCCATGTGATTTTTTATGAATTTTAGCATGATCTACTTGTTTTCTGACAATAATTCGTCGGTTTCCTTAACTTTTATATCTGTACCTAATCGCTGCAAGTAAGCGATTAGTGAAACGATCTCACGATCCCGCATTTCCACAAATTCCAATCCGTTGTCAGCCGCATATTTCTTGTCGGATTCATAAGATTTCACAAAATCGGGATCTTCATAAAGGTTTTCTTCTATTTGAATGGATTGTTCTTCCATGGAAGCCTCGGCATTAGCAATATCCTCTTCTGTATAAGGGACACCAAGGCTAACCATAGCCTCCATTTTGTCCTTTATACCACTACGATCGTGTTTGTTGCGAACCATCCATTGATATGCCGGCATAATAGAACCTGATGAGGTACTTTGTGGGTCATACATATGGTTAAGGTGCCAACTATCAGAGTATTTACCCCCAATTCGCAATAAATCGGGTCCGGTTCGTTTACTACCCCAAAGGAATGGGTGATCATAAACAAACTCCCCGGCTTTGGCGTATTCACCATAGCGTTCCACTTCACTTCTGAATGGACGAATCATCTGGGAATGACAACCCACACAACCTTCCCGTATATAAAGATCTCTTCCTTCCAATTCTAAAGGAGTATAAGGTTTTACACTTGTAATAGTTGGTATATTAGACTTTACAAGAATGGTAGGAACAATCTGGACAATCCCTCCAATAAGAATCGCTATAGTTGCATATATTGTTAATTTAATTGGTTTGCGTTCCAACCATGTGTGGTAAGTTTCTCCTGCAGTTCTTCTTTTAGAAACGCGTGTTAAAGCAGCTGCCTCCGCAAGCTCATCTTCTACCTTACTGCCAGAGCGAACTGTGACTACAATGTTGTATAACATAGCAACAAACCCAACAATATAAAGAGTACCGCCTATAGCACGCATCCAGTACATAGGGATAATTTCATTTACGGTTTCCAGAAAATTACCATAGACCAGCGATCCATCCGGATTAAAATCTTTCCACATCAACGCTTGGGTAAATCCTGCCACATACATGGGTAAGGCATATAAAATAATCCCCAAAGTGCCTATCCAAAAGTGGAAATTGGCCATTGGTATAGAATACAACCTTGTTTTAAACATTTTAGGAACCAGCCAGTAGATCATACCAAAGGCCAGAAAACCATTCCATGCCAGGGCGCCTACATGTACGTGTGCAATAATCCAATCACTAAAATGCGCTATGGCATTTACATTTTTCAAGGATAACATGGGACCTTCAAAAGTAGCCATTCCGTATCCTGTAATTGCTACTACCATAAATTTAAGGGTAGGGTCTGTACGTACTTTATCCCAGGCTCCTCTAAGAGTTAATAATCCATTTATCATACCACCCCATGAAGGAGCAATTAACATTACAGAAAATGCAACACCTAAATTTTGTGCCCAATCCGGCAAAGCGGAATACAATAAATGGTGAGGCCCTGCCCAGATGTAAATAAAAATCAACGACCAGAAATGCACTATAGAAAGTCTGTATGAGTATACAGGTCTGTTGGCAGCTTTAGGAACAAAATAATACATCAATCCTAAAAATGGTGTCGTAAGGAAGAAAGCTACTGCATTATGCCCGTACCACCATTGTACAAGAGCATCCTGAACTCCCGCATATACAGAATAGCTTTTTAGCGCACTCACTGGTAATTCCAAACTATTAAAGATATGAAGAACAGCTACTGTTACAAATGTGGCCAGATAGAACCATATGGCTACATAGAGATGACGTTGTCTTCTTTTTACCATTGTTCCGATAAGGTTCCATCCAAAAGCTACCCATACAAGTGCAATTGCAATATCAATGGGCCACTCCAGTTCTGCATATTCTTTAGATGTAGTTATTCCCAGAGGAAGGGTGATAGCCGCCGCCACAATGATAGTTTGCCACCCCCAGAAGTTAAAATTACTCAGGAAATCACTGAACATACGGGCTTTGAGCAAACGCTGGGTGGAGTAATAAACCCCGGCAAAGATGGCGTTCCCTACAAACGCAAAGATTACAGCATTGGTGTGCAATGGGCGGAGTCGTCCAAAACTAAGAAATGAAATCCCATCTGTGATATTAGGGAATAGAAACATAAATGCCAGTAGTAACCCTACCAGCATACCAATGATTCCCCAAAACAAGGTAGCATAGAGGAATTTTTTTACGATTTTGTTATCGTAATAGAACTGTTGTACTTCCATAATTACAATTTTTGCTTTTTATTTAGTTGGATTGATTTTTCGATTTTGGCATCAGAATTTTCGGCCTTAGTTTTAATTACTTCATCTTCAAATAACATTCTTACAGAGGGAGTATACGAATCGTCATACTGACCACTGCGAACAGAAATTATAAAAGCGGCAAAGAAAACCAGCGCTACCACAATACTGATTGTAAGCAATAAATAAATAACACTCATACCTACCTGAATTCTGGCGTAAAACTACATTCCTCACCAATTTGAAAAAATGACATATGTCAGGTTTTAAAATTAATTTAATTTCTTTCCTATCACATTTGTTGCAAGGGTTGCAAAGGCCACAATGCTAATTGAGCTTAGCGGCATTAATATAGCGGCAATAACAGGTTCTAACTGGCCTGTTACTGCAAAATAAAGACCAACCACATTGTACATCAATGAAAGGATAAAGCATAATTTTATAATGTTCATAGCCTTTTTAGAGGCCAGAATATAATTGTTAAGATATTTGAATTTTGTGGCATCAAGAATTCCATCACAGGCCGGAGAGAATACATTTATGTTTTCAGAAATGGCCAGTCCCACATTACTTTGTGCCAATGCGCCTGCATCATTTAAGCCGTCACCTACCATTAGCACCTTTTTGTCACTAGCTTGTAACTCTTTAATAAAATCGAGCTTATCCGTTGGTTTCTGATTAAAGTATAAGGGAGTCAACTTAGGCAGAAGCCTTTCCAACCTGGCTTTTTCACCTTCATTATCCCCTGTTATAACAGCTAAATCCAGATAGCGCCTCATATTTTTAAATACTTGGGAAACCCCTTCCCTGTAGTTATTATGAAAAACAAAACGACCCTTATACAAATTATTGGTACTTACGTGAACAGCTGTGCTTTTATAATCACTTTGTTGCTGATGCCCAACAAAATCAGCTGAACCAACTTTAATATCACTTTCATCCTTTACACCATGTACTCCCTTGCCTGTATATTCTTTATAATCATCAAGAGTTTCTATATTGTGTTCTTTTAACAGCTCATAGAGCGATCTGCTTAAGGGATGATTGGAGGCGCGCAAGGTATTTTTAAGAAGGGATTCTTCTTCAGCGGTTAACTCCATGCCTTCATAAGTGATTGCGCTGGATTGAGTAGTAGTTATTGTTCCTGTTTTATCAAATATGGCGGTATCTATTTGAGCCAATTGTTCTATAACCCCACTGTCCTTCAAATAAAATTTCCTGCGCCCGAAAATCCGTAACATATTACCCAGAGTAAAAGGAGCAGCAAGGGCAATGGCACACGGGCATGCTATGATGAGTACAGCGGTAAAAACATTCAATACCTTACTGCTGTCATGGAACATCCAGAAAGAGGCGGCTATAATTGCAATGGTCAATACAGCGATAGTAAAGCGTTTTCCAATGCTGTCTGTCAGGGTTTGAAATGCGGTAGTCTTGTCTTTATCGAAAACAGAATTACTCCACAATTGGGTAAGATAGCTCTGAGAAACAGTTTTCAAAGTTTCTATTTCAATTGCCCCGTAACACTGCCTGCCTCCAGCAAAGACTTTATCACCGGAAATTTTTTGGACAGGTTCTGATTCTCCGGTCACAAAGCTATAATCAATTTGGGCATTATTACTTATTAGAATTCCATCTACCGGAATCAGCTCCTTATTCCTGATTAGTAACCTGTCACCCCTTTTAATATCATATACCTGAACCGTTTCTTCTTTCTTCTTTTTATTTAATCTGGTAACAGCAATAGGAAAATATGATTTGTAGTCGCGTTCAAACGAAAGGAATGAATACGTTTTTTGTTGAAAGTACCTGCCTACAAGCAGGAAGAAGATCAACCCGGTTAGACTATCAAAAAATCCTGAGCCCAGGTTAAAGGCAATCTCAAATGTGCTTCTTAAAAAAAGAACAAGAATTCCAAGAGCAATTGGAACATCAATATTTAGAAGTCGGGAACGCAATCCTTTATAAGCGGAGATAAGATAGTCGCTGCCTGCATAAAATACTACAGGAAGTGAAAAAGAAAACATCAGCCACCTGAACAAACCTTTGTATTGATCGAGCCAAAACTCTCCTACTTCAAAATATTCCGGAAAGGATAAAAACATAATATTCCCAAAGGCAAAACCTGCAACTCCAAGTTTGTAGAAGATACTTCTGTCGGTTTTGCTTTTTCCTTTGTCATAATCATCAAGTGAGATATAAGGCTCATACCCAATTCTTGCAAGAAGAATAACCA
Organism: uncultured Eudoraea sp.; assembly: GCA_965366915.1. GTDB lineage: Bacteria > Bacteroidota > Bacteroidia > Flavobacteriales > Flavobacteriaceae > Eudoraea. Next base: position 11,788 of record CBDUGN010000016.1, read on the forward strand.
ATTCTTTCAATATAACCAGTTCCCTGTTATACGTTATTCTAATCATTTTTTTAGGGAAATCTACTTGCGAATTTGTAACTCCGGGATGTAATTTTTTTAAATTTTCCAACACCCAAATACATGAACTACAATGTATTCCGGGAATGGAAAGATTCACAATTTGAATTGTTCCATCATCAAATTCAATTAATCGTTGGCTAATTTTATCGGAATTGAGGAAATCATATTTTCCTTCAATTTCTAAAGGCGTAGTTCCTGCAGCAGACTGCAGATCATAATAATAGGTTAGATCATTCGTCTGAAAAATCTCGTATACGGTTTTACACCCGTTACAACAGAAGTTTTTTTCGTCAAATACTATCGCCGCAGTGCTGCAATTATCACCACAGTGGTAACATTTAGTCATATTCTAAACATTTGCTTATTACCTGAATGCGAAATTGTAGTAATTTACTGAAATTATATATGATATTTGTCACCTTTTCAATAATTTTGATCTACTAAAACCTAAACGAAAATTCATGGGTTCTGAAAGCAGGTGTGAGAATTGTATAATACGTCAGTTTAATTCTTTACGCGCCATGACCAAGGAAGAATTAAAGCAGGTATCGGATTCAAAGACATCTAAAATTATCAAAAAAGGTGAGGCAATTTTTGAAGAAGGTGAAAAACTAAATGGTGTTTTTTGCGTAAAGGAAGGAGTTTCAAAGCTTTCCAAACTTAGCTCTAATGGAAAAGATCAGATTGTGAAATTGGCTACCAAGGGTGAAGTAATGGGTCAACGCTCTGTGATTTCAGAAGAAACTTCAAATCTGAGTGCCGTGGCCGTAAATGATATGGAGCTTTGCTTTATTCCCAAAGAGGTAATTGTTAATACCTTACACAAGAATCCTGATTTTACATTTGAAGTACTTCGCCTTATGGCACACGACTTGAAGGAAGCAGATGATGTGATTGTAAATATTTCACAGAAAACTGTAAAACAACGTATCGCTGAAGCATTCCTTTATCTTAAATCTAACTATGGTGAGGATGCGGAAGGATATCTAATTCTTACCCTTTCAAGAGAAGATATTGCCAATGTTGTGGGCACAGCTACTGAGTCTTGTATTCGTATTATTTCGGAATTTAAAAAGAAAGGTTTGCTAAAAAGCTCGGGAAAGAAACTCGGAATTTTGGATGAAAAGAAATTAAAAGATCTTGCTGAAGGTTTTTAGTAAAAACCACTTTATACTCCTCGTCTACCGTAAATAAAGCCCTGCCAATATTTGCATTGGATTTGAAAACCTGACATATATCATTGTTTCCATCTAATCGCAGGGGTATTTTTACACCGTAATTTCATGAATTAGGTGTATGAAAAGTATATTATTACCAACGGATTTTTCCAAAAATTCCTTAAATGCTGCAAAGTTTGCAATTGAATTTTTTAAAGAAGAAGAATGTGTTTTTCATCTATTAAATACCTATACCCCTGCCATAGTGCATAGTCGTTTTATGGCCACAACAGTTCATGGTGGAATACTTGAAGATAATGTTAGATCTGAGTCTGAACGGGGGCTGGAAGAGCTACTTAATCAAATTAATACTTATTATAAATATCCCCAACACAGTTTCAGGAGCGTTTCTTCTTTTAATCTTCTTACGGAAGAAATCAAAGAACTTGTAGAAGCAGAGAATATTGATTTTGTAGTAACAGGTACAAAAGGAGCTTCGGGCTTTGATGAGGTATTTTTAGGGAGTAATACCGTAAGAATCATAAAGGCGGTAAGAGGGTGTCCAATCTTGGCTGTTCCTGAGGATTTCGAATATGTAAAACCTAAGGAAATTGGATTTCCAACGAATTTTAAAAGAAATTTTAACGTTGAAGTAATTAACCCTTTGCTTGAGCTGACCGCTAAATTTGGCGCTACTATTAACATAATGCACATTAATGAGGAAGAGGAATTGAGTAAGTACCAGGAATCAAATAAAGATATATTATTGGAATATGTTTCGTCTGTTTCAAATTGTTTACATCGGATGCCTTATTTTGCAAGTAAATCGGATGTAATAGAATTCTTCATAAAAGAATATGGTATACAAATGCTTGCCCTGGTGCATTACCGACATGGGTTCCTGGAAGAATTGGTAAGAGAACCCGTTGTAAAACGCATTGCGTTCCATACCCCAATACCTCTTCTGGTATTACCTGACTAGTAGTGGAATTAGTAAAAATTCTTTCTATTTGAAACGAAGTGGCTATTTATTCCCTAACAGGATAATCCTCATAGAAGTCTTCAAATGTTTTTGAAGTTTTATAATTGTCTGTAAGTACTTTATAGACCATATAGACTATCATTATCTGACCTAGAACCGTGAGATAAAAGACCCAGCTAAAGGCAAAATTCATGGTAGCCATTATAGTTACCATTATTAAAAGTATAGTGGTTACCCCAACCCAGAACATAGCGGAAGTTTTCATTTTTTATTTTAAAGTTATCCAAAATCAATAAAGACTGGTGTTAACACTATGATAATTCTGTAGAAAAAATTAATAATTCCAGAACATATCTTCCGCCGGAATATTTTTTTGTCTCCCTAATGTCAGTGGATTAAAATATAATTCATTAAACAAATACCAAATACTAGATGAAATTGCCGGAGTGCTCGCAGCATCTTCCCATAATAATGAGGAACCAAAACTGGTACCGACATTGGTTGCATATGGAATTCCCATTGAACTTTCCCAGGTAGAATTCTTCATTTGTGCTTTTTGCAATTGCTCAAGAGTATTATTAGACTCATTGGTCATATTGGCTTCTTTAAAAGCCAGGGCCATTTGGGCAGTACCTTCCAACCAGATAACATCTTTATCTTCATCAAAACAATAGCCGGAGATTACTTCTCCGTTAAAACTGGCGATTTGTGTATTTTTATAACGTTCAGCCTTGATAAGTACTTCTTCCGGGAAATTTTCAAAAATTAAATAGCCCAGTGAATGCAGGTCCATGGCATAATAATGAGTCTCGTTATCCGGCCATGCAACAAGAAGTTTCTCATTAATATTCCAGCGTTCCTGCTTAAGATAGTTTAATATTCCCTTATGAAAATCATCATAACCCTCCACGGCATTGAAAGCCATTATAATACCTTCAGTAACTTTGTGAATTTGTGTTCCGTCTTCATTAAACCCTCCCCATAAGCCTCCATCTTCATCTTGCAAACTCCTTATCCAATTCTCCAATTCCAAGGCTAAAGCATTATACTTGTTATTTCCGGTTATTTCCTGGTAATTATTAAGTGCTATTAACAACCAGGCATTATCTCCCATCCATGTGCGAGCGCCATTAGAACCGTCACTATTTCTTAACTGGTAGAATCCACCATTATTCTGTGCGAATTCTGAATCTATTCGTTCATTAAAATAATCAAAGACTCCTTCCGCCTGTTTAATTTCTCCTTCTGCCAAAAAGGCCAGAGCGGCCAGGGAATTATCGTATAAGGAAACATTATCTGTTTTTTCAGAACTTGTGAGTAGCCCATTGGGAAGCTGCATATTGGTGATCCAATGTGATATTTGAAGAACTTCACTTTCCAAATTATCTTCTGTATTGTTTTGAGATAAATCAGGAAGGCCGTTTTCAATATAAATTAAAGCGTCATATTCTTCAGTTGTATCGAGGGTACAGGAAACAACCAAAAAACTTAAGATTGTAAAAATAAGTGACTTTTTAAGCATGGTATAGGTGGTTTTAGGGACTTGGAGAATCCTTTATAAAATTAATAATGAATCGCCAGCCCATTTTTGTTTTACGACCAATGCATAGTAAGTCCGACTAAAACCGAGACTATGTACAGCTTATCGCAAAAATGAGTTTTTTAACTAAAACCGGATCTTATCAACTCAGTTAAAAAACATCGATGAACGGTAAGGGATTCCTTATTTTTGCTACTAATTAGTATATGAATCTTCCAGAGAATACAAATAAAAGAGTAGTAATTATAGGAGCCGGTTTTGCAGGAATTTCATTGGCTAAAAAACTTAGGAAACTTCCGGTTCAGGTTGTTGTCATTGATAAACACAACTACCATACATTTCAACCACTTTTGTACCAGGTTGCCACCGGCGGTTTAGAACCAGATTCTATAGCCTATCCCGTTAGGAAGATTTTAAAAAAGCTTCATAATTTTTATTTCAGGCTGTCTACAGTACATAAAATAGATCCTAAACTTAAAGAAGTGTACACAGATATAGGTAAAATCTCTTATGATTATCTGGTTATTGCCACAGGCACACGAACCAATTATTTTGGAAATTCGGAGATTGAGGAAAATGCAATGCCTATGAAAAGTGTACCACAGGCACTAGATATCCGAAGTCTTATACTTCAGAATTTCGAATTGGCAGATAATTGTAAGGATGTTGAAGAGCGGAAGGCACTCCTTAATTTTAGTATCATTGGCGCCGGCCCTACAGGGGTTGAACTTGCGGGGGCGTTCGCCGAATTGAAAAAACATGTATTTCCAAGAGATTACAGACATCTTAATATTGATGAAATGGAAATTCATCTGTTTGAAGGTGCAGATGTAGTTTTACCACCTATGAGCGACAGAGCTTCAAACAGTGCAAAGAACTTTTTAGAAGATTTTGGAGTACATCTCCATTTGAACACTATTGTTAAAGGATACAATGGCGACCTTGTAAAAATGAGTAATGGAGAAGAGATCAGAACCCGGAATTTTATATGGACTGCCGGGGTTACCGGGGCGGCGATAGACGGCCTAGATTCTGGTGCTTTAATAAAAAACCTAAATCGGTATAAAGTAGACCGGTATAATCAAATTTTGGGACACCAAAATATTTTTGCCATTGGGGATATAGCTTACATGGAAACTGAAGCTTACCCTAAAGGACACCCTCAAATGGCTCAGCCTGCAATTCAACAGGGGGAACTCTTGGCTCAGAATATAGAAGGCTTATTAAAAGACAGGTCCATGAAGCCTTTTGTTTACAAGAATAAGGGTAATATGGCAACAATAGGACGCAATAGGGCCGTAGTTGATCTTCCGGGGATCGAATTTGGGGGCTTCTTTGCATGGTTCATATGGATGTTTGTTCACCTGATGTCACTAGTTGGATTTAGAAACAGAATCATTGTTTTTTTTAATTGGGTATATAATTACATCAACTATGATAAGGCTGCCCGATTAATAGTCAGACCCTTCAGTCCAAAATATAAAACGAAGGAATTATAGCAGCTAATATGGAATCCTTTTATATCTTTGCAGCGTTGTGTTGTACATCATTAATAATGGTGTATGTGTATAGATGCCGATATTGATTCGGTGCATACCAATGAAAGGCTTTCCTATTTGGGAGGCTTTTTTGTTTAATGCACTCCCTGGTTGATACATTACAATAATTGCCCGAACTTTATGAGGCATTATTTTACAAAACCTTCAATTTGTCGTAATTTTAGTGATGACTTTTAAAGAGATTTGCTCATGCCATTATATCATAAACTTGGAAATATACCACATAAAAGACACACGATTTTTAAGAAAAAAGACGGCAGTTTACACTATGAGCAATTATTTGGAACCATAGGATTTGACGGGATGTCTTCCCTTATGTATCATTTATACCGGCCAACCATGGTCAAAGAGGTAGGTGAAGCGGAGGACCTGTCCCCTATAGCTGCGGTGAAGTATAATATAAAATCCAGATTGTTAAAAGGTTTTCAGGTGTCCCCAGAGGATGATTATCTTGATAGCCGCAAAGTAGTGTTATTCAATGGAGATGTTCACCTTGCCCTATCAGCCCCTAATAAATCAATGACGGATTACTTCTATAAAAATGCGGATGCCGATGAATTACTGTTTGTTCACAGAGGTAAAGGAATCCTGAAAACTATGTTGGGAGAAATTCCTTTTGGGTATGGGGATTATATTCTAATTCCCCGAGGCATGATTTATCAAATTATTTTTGAAGATGAGGATAACAGGCTCTTTATAACAGAATCTTATCACCCAATTTATACGCCAAAACGATACAGGAATTGGTTTGGGCAACATTTGGAGAATTCACCATTTTGCGAACGCGATTTTAGACTACCCGAGAATTTGCAAACTCATGATGAACTGGGAGATTTCCTGATTAAGGTAAAGAAACAGGGCCAGTTACATCATATGATATATGCTTCTCATCCTTTTGATGTAGTAGGCTGGGACGGTTATAACTACCCTTACGCTTTTTCAATACATGATTTTGAACCTATTACAGGGAGGGTGCATCAGCCACCGCCGGTTCATCAAACATTCGAGACCAGTGCCTTTGTAGTTTGTTCTTTTTGCCCCAGACTTTATGATTACCATCCACAGGCTATACCAGCACCCTATAATCATTCGAACATAGATTCTGATGAAGTGCTCTATTATGTGGAAGGGGATTTTATGAGTCGCAAAAATATTGATAAGGGTTATATCTCCTTGCACCCGGCAGGGATTCCTCACGGACCTCATCCGGGCACATACGAAGCAAGTATAGGTAAAAGTGGCACGGAGGAATATGCTGTAATGGTAGATACATTTAAACCGCTGCAATTAACTGATGCTGCTTTGAAAATCGATGATGGAACTTATTATCAATCCTGGCTAGAGTAAGGCAACTTTGTGCATAATAAAGTGAAGCAGGCTGGCTGCCAGTTTGGCCGTTTGGTCATCCCGGTCATAGGATGGATTGAGTTCGGGGACATCAGCGCTTACTAGTTTATTTGTTGCGATAATCGTGTGAATTGCAACGAGGGCGATATCTACAGAAAAGCCCATGGGCGAGGCAGCACTTACACCAGGTGCAAAAGCAGAAGAAAAACCATCTAAATCAATAGTAAGATATATAAAATCAACATCCTTACAGAACTCATTTATTTTATTGATCACGTAAGAAGTATTCTCTTTATGAAAGAGTTCGGCCTCTATGTATTTAACGTCCCATTCGCGAGCGCGCTGGAATAAAATACTGTCATTGGCATCATTTCTTATCCCCAGGCATAAATAAGAAAAATCCAGATTTTCGTTTTTGCAATCAACAGAAATTTGATAAAATGGCGTCCCGGAATTATTGCCATTTTCATTTGATCTTAGATCAAAATGGGCATCAAGATTTATAATCCCAATTTTTTGATCACGCTCAACATGCTTTTTAATTCCATTATAATGTCCATAGGCTATATCGTGACCTCCGCCCAACAATAACGGCATCCCTTTATTATTCAATATCTGTGCTACTTTTTGAGCCAATACGCTTTGGGCTTTCTCCATATCATCTCCCAGGCAAACAACGTTGCCCGCATCAAAAATGGCAGAACTATCATTTAAATGATGTGGTAGTTTTGCCAACTGTCTGCGGGCAGCCTGAGGTCCTTCTTTTGAGCCGGGCCTTCCCCCGTTTCTCTTTACTCCTTCATCACATTCATAGCCAAGAATTACGAAAGAATTAGATGTTGTGATTGGTATATTTTGCATTTCCAGGTCAATTTGTTTTACCTTCTGATAAACATACAGATCCTTACTGGCCTCACGTCCTGTCCAAATATGCTCGTCTGTTGGTTTGTACAAATTCATTGGTTTATTCAAATAATCCATCTAATAATTCATCTGCTACCAGGTTGGGCAGTGTAACCTTTAAATTTGGGCTTCGCTTCATTTCCCTCTTAATTGCAAAAAGTGCCTCTTTGTTTCTGGCCCAGCTTCTTCGTGATATTCCATTATTTACATCATAAAACAGCATATTTTTTATTCGTTTAGCAGCCTCTTCCGTACCATCAAGCACCATCCCGAAACCACCATTGATTACTTCGCCCCATCCAACGCCGCCGCCATTGTGAATAGAAACCCAGCTTGCACCTCTAAAACTGTCTCCTATGACATTGTGGATAGCCATGTCTGCTGTAAACTGGCTTCCATCATAAATATTACTGGTTTCCCTGAATGGCGAATCTGTACCGCTTACATCATGGTGATCCCTTCCCAGGACAACAGGAGCGGAAATTTTACCAGAGGTAACAGCTGCATTAAAAGCCTCGGCAATTTTAATCCTTCCTTCTGCATCGGCATATAATATCCGAGCCTGTGAACCGACAACCAGCTTATTTGAATCTGCTTCGCGAATCCATTTGATATTCTCTTTCATTTGCTGCTGAATCTCCTCTGGTGCTGAGTTCCTGATTTGCTCCATAACCCTTAAAGCTATTTCATCTGTCTTCTGGAGATCTTCAGGATTACCAGAAGTACAAACCCATCTGAATGGGCCAAACCCATAGTCAAAGCACATTGGCCCTAAAATATCCTGAACATAAGACGGATATTTAAAATCAATTTTATTTTCTGACATAACATCCGCACCGGCTCTGGAGGCTTCCAGTAAAAAAGCATTGCCATAGTCAAAAAAATAGGTTCCTTTTGCAGCATGTTTATTGATCGAATTCACTTGTCGCCTTAGTGATTCCTGAACCTTTTCCTTAAATAGTCCCGGATTTTCTGCCATCATGACGTTTGCTTCCTCAAAGGTCAGTCCCACCGGATAATACCCACCGGCCCATGGATTGTGTAAAGAGGTTTGATCAGATCCAAGATGAACAAACAACTCTTCTTCATAAAATCGTTCCCAGACATCTACTACATTACCTACATAAGCAAGGGATAATATTTCATTCTTATTTATGGCCTCCTTGGTCCGGGCAATCAGCGTCTCAATAGTTTTGTGTAGCTCATCTACCCAACCCTGTTCAAATCTTTTCGTTGCAGCTGCTTCATTTACCTCGGCGCAAACTGTAATGCAACCAGCAATATTTCCGGCTTTTGGCTGAGCACCGCTCATACCGCCCAAGCCCGCGGTGAGAAATATTTTACCTTTTGGGGATTCAGTTTTTGGCAATACCTTCCTAAATGCATTCATGACCGTAATCGCAGTTCCATGAACTATACCCTGTGGACCAATATACATATAAGATCCGGCAGTCATTTGCCCGTATTGAGTTACGCCAAGAGCATTGAATTTTTCCCAATCATCCTGAGTGGAATAGTTGGGAATCATCATTCCGTTGGTAATTACTACTCTGGGTGCGTCTGCTGAAGAAGGGAACAATCCCATCGGGTGCCCCGAATACATATGAAGGGTTTGTTCTGTAGTCATAGTAGCCAGATACTTCATAGTAAGAAGGTATTGCGCCCAATTCTGAAAGACCGCGCCGTTACCACCATATGTAATTAATTCCTCAGGATGTTGGGCTACCTCAGGATCCAAATTATTCTGTATCATAAGCATTATCGCTGCGCCCTCAATAGTCTTGGCAGGATATTCCGAAATTGGCCGGGCATACATTTTGTACTCCGGTTTAAATCGATACATATAAATTCGACCATATTTTTCCAATTCCGTAGCAAATTCTTTAGAAAGCTCAGCGTGCCATGCTGTAGGAAAATAGCGAAGTGCATTTCTTATTGCCAGTTTTTTTTCTTCGCGGTTTAGTATTTCCTTTCTCTTTGGTGCATGATTTAATTCAGAGATACGTGACTTGGCTGCGGGTAATTCAATAGGAATTCCCATCAGGATCTCATCGCGAAAACTCAATTTTGTTTTGGAATTATGCATCTTTTCTAAGGGTTATGTTTGTCGTAGATTAATTTCCCTTTTTTAAATACCATACATGGCTTGAATGAGCCCTGGTTATAGAGCACTTCATTAAAATCGGCAGTATGAAATAAACTAAAATCGGCAAGAAAACCTGACTTCAATTTCCCCCTGTCATCCAGGTTGAGAGCGGCAGCAGCTCTGTATGTGATTCCTGCCAATACTTCCGCATTCGTTAATTTTTCCATGGTGCCTAATATGGCCGATTGTGTAAGAAGGTCTCCCATGGGGGCAGAACCCGGGTTATGATCACTGGCAATTGCCAGGGCACCGCCCGCATCCAGTATTTTCCTGGCAGGTGTAAAATCGCAGCCAAGGCCTAATGAGGCGCCTGGCAAGGCTGTCGCTATTACATTGCTTTTGGCCAGTAATTCTATTTCATATGATGTACTTGCCTCCAAATGATCTGCACTAACAGCATTAAATTTAACCGCTACCTCACTTCCTCCTACCGAAAATTGATCTGCGTGGATGGTAATGTCAAAACCCATTTCAACAGCTTTTGACAGGTATGGGGTTATTTCTGCTTCATTATATGCCCCTTTCTCAATAAAAGCATCAACCCTGTTTGCCAATTTGTCTTTTTTCAATATCGGGAACAATTGCGCACTTATTTCTGAAAGATACTCTGATGAATTACCTTTAAAATCTCTGGGAAGCATATGTGCGGCTAAACAAGTGGAAATAAAATCAAGAGGGAATTGGTTATCAGCCTCTTTAATTGCTTTTAGCATTTTTAATTCTTCTTCTACAGAAAGGCCGTAGCCACTTTTTACTTCAATGGTGGTAACACCGTTTTTAAGATGTTGTTTGGCCCTTTTAAGTATTCCCTTAACCAATTCTTTTTTGGCAGCCTTCCTGGTCTGTTGTACGGTGTCCCAGATACCACCTCCTTCTTCAGCTATTTCCAAATATGTTTTCCCGGCATTTCTCATGGCGTAATCCCTTGCGCGTGATCCACCAAAACAAATATGCGTATGAGAATCTACAAAGCCCGGAAGGCAAATATGATTTCCCTCTAACTGAATTAATTTTACATCAAGGTCTTTTACTTCAGATACCAGATTTTTATATTTATCTACAGATTTAACCAGGCCATCGGCGCAAAGAATACCGGCATTTTCAATTACCTGAAGCTGACTGTCAGAAACAGGACCCTTTAAGGGTATTCCCGTCATGGGGATTACCTGGCTTAAGGGACCAATAAGTGTTAATTCCTTCATAGTCATTAATAGTTTTCAAACTCTTCTGAATACGTTGTCTTCAAAGTAAGATTCTCCCTTTTGCAAACCTTATCAATACGTTGTATTATGGTTTTATTTTGCAATAATTCTATCCCTTGCTCAATATCATCGGCAAAAACCCGGTCTTTTTTGGCAAAGGCCACTTTTTTTCGAACCTCTTTATGCACTTCATCAAGCAATATTCCCGATTTTAACGGTTTTCTGAATTCAAAAGCCTGGGTGGCGGTCAGCAGTTCAATAGCCAATATTTTTTCAAGATTTCCAAGAACCCGCAAAGCTTTTCTTGCCCCTATAGAACCCATACTTACATGGTCTTCCTGCCCCATTGAAGTAGGGATGCTATCTGCGCTCGAAGGAAAACAAAGCCCTTTATTTTCACTAGCCAAAGCCGCAGTAGTGTATTGTAAAATCATGTATCCTGAATTAATGCCCGTATCTTTCATAAGCAATTTTGGAACTCCGGGACTATTGCCCTCCAGTGCCAGATAAATCCGCCTATCTGATATATTGCCAAGTTCCGAAGCCGCAAGACATGCATAATCCAATGCCATAGCCAATGGCTGCCCGTGAAAATTACCCCCGCTTATTGTCAATTTTTCATTAATAATAACGGGATTATCTGTTACAGCATTTAATTCTATCTGAACTAATTCTTTGAGGTGTAGCCAGGTATTTCTGGAAGCTCCATGAACCTGAGGAATACACCTTAAAGAATAAGGATCCTGTACGCGTTCACAATCAATGTGATTTTCCATAATCTCCGATCCTTTCAGGAGTAACTTAACCCGTTCTGCCACATGGATATTTCCCTTAAAAGGACGTAAACCATGCAGTTCAGAGTAAAATGGTTTTATGGAGCCTTGTAAACCCTCAACCATCATGGCTCCTATAATATCTGCATGAGTCAGGCAATTGTGAAATTTGTCCAACACTTTAATGGCATGCGCCGTGATAAACTGAGTGCCATTAATTAGCGCCAACCCTTCTTTGGGCCCTAGTTCAAGTGGCTTAAGTCCGGTTGTTCTGAATAATTCTTCGGTCTCAATAATAGTATCTTCAAAAAACACTTTGCCAAAACCTATAAGTGGTAAAAACAGATGCGCAAGCGGTGCCAGATCACCAGAAGCGCCTACAGAGCCCTGCGATGGTACTATTGGGATGACATTCTTTTCTATATGCCAGAGAATTCGGTCCAAAGTTTCCTCTGCGATGCCCGAATATCCTTTGGCAAGTGAATGTACCTTCAAAATGAGCATCAGTTTGGCCAATTCATTATTTATAGGCTTACCAACACCAACGCTATGGCTTTTAAGGATATTTGTCTGTAATGTTCTTGTTTCTTCTTTAGAAATATTTGTAGTGCATAAGGGTCCGAAACCTGTATTTATCCCATAAACAGCTTCTCCTTTTTCAACGATGTTTTCAACCACAAGCTTGCTATTCTGAACCCGTTTTCGTGCAGTATTTGATAATTGGCCTTGTATAGATCCTCTTGCAATTTCCAGGGCAATCGTGCAACTAAGTTCTTCTTCGCCATAAAGAAAGTCATGAGTTGATGGAACCATTTAAGTGAATTTTTTAGTACTATAAATGTATTCATTAAGTTTCAGAAATATGGGATTGCGACCTCACTTTAATTTAAATACCATATCACAAACAGAAGTTCTAACTTTGTAAAACTAAAATTTTAATATGGTATTTGAATTAATCAAAAAGAGGCGTTCTGTATTTCCTGCACAATACACCAACCAGCCAATAAATAAGTCAGAGATTGAAATGATACTGGAATCGGCCAATTGGGCACCAACTCATAAGAAAACGGAACCCTGGCGGTTTAAAGTCTTTTTGCAAGATTCAAAAAAGGAATTGGGGCAGTTTCTTTCAAAAAAATATGAGGAAACAGAAAAGAAACCAAAAGCTTTTAAAGCAAAAAAAATTCTCGATAACCCAAGCAGGTCGGCGGCGGTTATAGCAATATGTATGCAAAGAGACCCAGGCGAAAGTCTTCCCGAATGGGAAGAAATTGCTGCTACTTCAATGGCTGTTCAGAATATGTGGCTTTGTTGCACGGAAATGGGAATAGGTTGTTATTGGAGTTCTCCGGGACTAATAAAATATATGGGCGAATTTATTGAACTGGGTGAAGGTGAACAATGCCTTGGGTTTCTTTATATGGGCCTTTATGACGAAGAAATTTCTGTTGGTGAAAGAAAACCTATTCAGGATAAAGTAGTTTGGTTTAATTAAGAGCTAAAAAAAAACGGGAATAATTCTTGCCTGTATTCCCATGTTTCGGCTATAAAGAGACCAAGATAAATTATCGTTACTACAAATTTAAGGAAGGTACCCGTAAGAAAACCAATAAACGATCCGAACGCTGCCTTAAGAGCTGTTTTATTATCAGCTTTGTTAATGAGTTCTCCCACTAGTGCGCCAACAAACGGCCAGATTATTATCCCAAAAATACCCAGAATTGGAAACAAAATCGCTATGAGTAACCCTATAACGGTTCCTGCCATTCCGGCTTTGCTTCCGCCAAACTTTCTCGTGCCTATTGCAGGGATTAAGTAATCTAACGCAAATACTGCAGCCGCAACGAAAAAAGTGATCCCCAAAAACCACCAATCATCAGGAACAGCCTTTGTGAGAACCAATAATAATAGGCCTATCCAGCTTATGGGAGGGCCAGGCAATACAGGTAAAAAACTACCTAGTATGCCCATTAAAATAAAGATTAATCCCAAAAAGAGTAAGACAATATCCATAAAAACTATTTGTAATTGGACGAAGATAACACCTATTTGTTACACGTCTTTTTAGGGGAAAAGGAAATCCTAAATTTCTGAGACCTATTTGCCCGAAAAAGTCGTAATTTTCCACAAGAATACCTATTAAATGAGGAAGTTGCTAATTTTGACTTGTCTATGCTTGCTGTCCTCCTGTGATTTGTTTACTTCTTCAGAAGTGAAAACACAACAATTGGTGGAAAAAGAATTACAGGCAATCAATTGGAATGATGTTGATCAATTCCCCCTTTTTGATGATTGTGACGAAACAACGTCTAAATCTTCACAAAAAGAGTGCTTTGAAAATACACTGCTTTTGCATTTTTCAATGACCTTGGCGGAATTTGAATTTATATTAGACAAAGATGTTGAGGAAGTGGTATATGTAGATTTCCTTGTTGATAAAGAAGGAAAAATGAGTGTTTTGAATATTGATAAAAATAGAATTATTCAGGAACAGATTCCTGAATTTGATGGAATTATAAGCAGAAGTCTTAAAAGCCTGCCCTCTGTGGGGCCTGCTTTAAAAAGGGGAATACCGGTAAATGCTAAGTTCAGGATCCCAATTGTTTTAAACTCAGAGGAAACCAAATAAATTGCAAAACGAAAAAATTATATTGGGTATTGATCCCGGAACCTCCATCATGGGATTCGGTATTATTAAAGTGACAGGAAAGAAGATGACATTCATTCAAATGAATGAACTACTCCTCAAAAAATACAAAGACCCTTTTACCAAACTCAAGCTTATTTTTGAGCGAACCATTGAGCTGATTGATACCTACCATCCCGATGAAATAGCTATCGAAGCTCCATTTTATGGAAAAAATGTTCAGTCTATGCTAAAACTGGGAAGGGCACAGGGAGTAGCCATGGCCGCCGGACTCTCCAGGCAAATCCCAATAACGGAATATTTACCCAAAAAAATAAAAATGGCCATTACCGGAAATGGCAATGCCAGTAAAGAACAGGTTGCTAAAATGCTTCAAAGTACACTTGGATTAAAATCACTTCCTAAGAATCTGGACAGCACAGATGGTCTGGCTGCAGCAGTTTGCCATTTCTATAATGAAGGAAAGGTGGATGTAGGTAAAAGTTATACCGGATGGTCTGCATTTGTTAAACAAAATGAAGATCGATTAAAATAAACAGTATTGACTTCTGAACCAAAATATTGCAGAAATTGCGGAACCCCGGTTACAAATAAATATTGTGAAAATTGTGGACAACGCACCTCTGTATACAAAGTTAGCTTTAAAGAGACTATCCACGATTTTATAGACGCTGCTTTCTCATTAAATGCCCCGCTTTTTATTACATTAAAACTCCTCCTGGTTAATCCGGGTTTGCTATTAAGAGAGTATCTTGAGGGTAAACGGAAAAAATACTATAAGCCAGTTGCCTTTTTTATACTTACCACAGTAGCATATTTGGTTATTCGTTCGGCGATTGGTTTTGATCCTTTTAAAGATACTGTAGTTGAGGTTGAAAGCACTCAGGATGACCAGCTTTTAACCAAGGCACGTGATTTTATGTTGTTCAACATCAACAATCTACTATTTGTTTTTGTATTTACACTGGCCCTATTTTCGAAAATATTCTTCTATAAGAGATATACCCTGGCTGAGTATTTGGCTGTTTCTTTTTATTTAACAGGGATGTATACATTATTTACTACCCTGAATTTATTTTTGGTGGTTTGGGTGGGTAAGGAAATGAAACTTTTGGAAATACTTATAATGTTCGTTTATTTAATATATGTTATGGCTTCCTTTATAAAATTAAATAAAATAGTGATTGTTATAAAGTCATTGATGGTATTTACACTTTCCTATATCGCATATATAAACATAAGTTTTGGGTTGTCTTACCTAATTGTTCTATTTCAAAATAATTAATGGCAGGTATCTACATTCATATTCCATTTTGCAAACAGGCCTGTTATTATTGTGACTTTCACTTTTCAACAAACCTGGCCAAAAAAGATGCTATGATTTTGGCACTAGAGCGGGAATTATTGTTGCGAAAAAAGGAATTCAATAATGAGCAAATTGAAACAATTTATTTTGGGGGTGGAACGCCATCTGTCTTGCAAACAAACGAAATTGAGCACTTAGTTGAAGCAGTTTCAAGGAACTATAAGGTGATCAAAACACCTGAAATTACATTAGAAGCCAATCCGGACGACTTGTCGGTATCCAAAATTAATGAACTCAGCGATTCGTCTATTAACAGATTAAGTATTGGTGTACAGTCTTTTTTTGATCAGGATTTAAAATTGATGAACAGGGCGCATAACGCGAATGAAGCAGCGCGTTGTCTTAGTGAAGCCAAAAAACATTTCGACAATATTTCAATTGACCTAATCTACGGGATACCCGGGTTGACGAATGCGCGCTGGGAGGAGAATATTGAAAAGGCACTATCTTATAATTTGCCGCATATCTCAAGTTATGCGTTGACCGTGGAACCTAAAACAGTATTAAAGGCTTTTATAGATAAAGGGGTAATTCCGGATGTTGACGATGGAATAGCACAAGAGCAGTATTATTTACTTCTCAACAAATTGGAAACGGAAGGTTTTGTGAACTATGAAATTTCCAATTTTGGAAAAGAGGGTTATTTTTCAATGAACAACACCTCATACTGGCAGGGGAAAAAGTACTTGGGCATAGGGCCCTCCGCACATTCTTATGACGGCAATAAAAGAGGATGGAATATCAGGAATAATTCTAAATATATTAAGTCAATTAATCAGGAAATCCTCCCATTGGAAGAAGAAACACTCACTATTACAGACAGATATAATGAATATGTCATGACTGGCCTTCGAACGATTTGGGGGATCTCACTTATGAAAATTCAAACAGAATTCGGCAACTCGTATTATAAGTACCTTTTAAAACAATCAGATAAATATATTCAAGAGGGATTGCTCTTTGCCGATAGGGATATCTTGTGTGTTACTAAAAAAGGAAAGTTTTTGTGCGACGGTATCGCAAGTGATTTATTTATGATTAAATTGAACTAAGATTCTTACCTTAAGACTTATGCTGGCACATCTAAAACACAAGAGTGGGGACTATCAGATAGACCTTTCAAAACCTCTGGATATTTCAATTTCTTTGAAAGGTAATGAATCCAATGTCAGGGCCTGGAACCTGGAAGCACCTGTAATAGCTCCACACGTGGAGGAAGGCTATATTGGGAAAGTATCAGAAGGAGCCTCCGTAAATTTTAACGATATCAGTTTTAATCCACATGCACATGTTACGCATACGGAATGCCTTGGACATATTACTAAAGATAGCTATTCCATAAATAAACAACTTACCAACTACTTTTTCCTTGCGGAGCTTGTAACTATTGCCCCCGAAAAATATCAGAATGATTTTGTAGTCTCCAAAAAGCAAATTCATTATGTTATTGGAAATAAAAAATGTGAAGCCCTTGTTATCCGAACCTTACCTAATCTAAAAGAAAAATTATCAAGGAATTATTCCAATACAAATCCACCTTATTTATTAGAAGAGACAGCTCAATATTTAGCGGATAGGGGGATTAATCATTTGTTGATAGACCTCCCCTCTGTTGATAAAGAAAAAGACAATGGTGCACTTCTGGCGCACAATGCATTCTGGCAAAAGGAGGGCCAGAGACGAACAATGGCAACAATCACGGAATTTATTTTTGTAGGCAATTCTATTGTGGACGGAACCTATATTTTAAACTTGCAACTGGCTCCTATTGAAAATGATGCCAGCCCCAGCAGACCGGTTTTGTATAAAGTCTTAGAATCATGAAAACCAGTATTAAGTTTGAAGAATTGGCAATGTTCTTAATTGGGTACTATCTATTTACACTACTACCTATTCATTGGTGGTGGTTTTTTGTGTTTCTTCTCGCACCGGATTTAGGAATGCTGGGATATATTTTTGGAAACAAAGCTGGGGCGATTTGTTATAATATCTTACATCATAAAGGATTGGCTATAGCTATTTATCTTTTGGGAGTATATTTGTCTTTT